>DATJTB010000358.1:0-15349 GCA_035503795.1 Methylocella sp. | reverse complement strand
GTCAACGACGAAGCCCGTCGAGATCGTCAATGCCATCAGCGAGAGATTATCCAGGCTGAATCCCAAAAGATACATGGCGGCGAATGTGCCGACGAGCGAGATCGGCATCGAAAGACTGGGGATAATGGTCGCCGGCAAATTTCGCAAAAACACAAAGATCACCAGGACAACGAGCGCCACGGCCAGGGCCAGTTCATACTCGACATCAGCGACGGAAGCGCGGATGGTCGTCGTCCGATCGCTCATCATGGTGACAGTCACGGAGGGCGGCAAACCCGCCACGATTGTCGGCAGGAGTTGCTTGATATTATCGACGACGCCGATCACATTGGCGCCGGGCTGCCTGCTGATGCTCAGGATGATGGCCGGGGTTTCATTCGCCAGAGCGCCGAGCTTGTTGTTTTCGGGGCCTGACACGGCAAGGCCAATGTCCGAGATACGGACGGGCGCGCCGTTGCGATAGGCGATGACAAGGGAATTATAGCCGTCGATCGAGGTGAGCTGATCATTGGCGTTGATTGTCGAAGCTTGCGCCGGGCCATCAAAGCTGCCCTTGGCGATGTTGACCGTCGCATTGCCGATTGTTGTGCGCAGGTCGTCGATATTCAGCCCATAGGCGGCAAGCGCGGCAGGATTGAATTTGATCCGCACAGCCGGCCTCTGGCCGCCGCCGATGCTGACAAGGCCCACGCCCGGCTGCTGGGACAGCTTTTGCACGAGCCGAGTTTCACAGATATCCTCGAGTTCGGTTAGGAGCAGCGTATCGGAGGTGACCGCTAGCGTCATGACCGGCGCGTCGGCCGGATTGACCTTGGCGTAGACTGGCGGTGTCGGGAGTCCGCTCGGCAGGAGGTTATTGGCGGCGTTGATGGCCGCTTGCACTTCCTGTTCGGCGACATCGAGGCTCAGTCTCAAATCGAATTGGAGGGTGATGACGGACGCGCCCGCCGAACTTGCCGACGTCATCTGCGAAAGGCCCGGCATTTGCCCGAGCTGGCGCTCAAGCGGCGAGGTCACTGAAGAGGTCATCACTTCCGGGCTGGCGCCGGGAAGAAACGTCTGCACCTCGATCGTCGGATAGTCCACTTCCGGCAGGGCGGAGAGCGGCAGAAAACCATAGGCGACGCCGCCGGCGAGCAGGATCGCGGCCATCAAAAGCGTGGTTGCAACAGGTCGCAGGATGAAAAGGCGTGAGGGATTCATCTTGCGCACCCCAGTCTGAAAAGCTGCTTATGCTCGTTTAACGTCATTGAGTTTTAATTTTCTAAGGCCCCTTTCAAGGCTGGCTTGGTTCACCATTCGAATGGCTACTGTGCCTATGTTTGGCTGCCTTGTTGCCATCCGTCGGATTATCGGAGTTGGTTGGCGAAACACTCTGGCCATCGCTCGACGCAATTAAAACCTGAGTGCCATCCCGCAGGCGGTCCGCGCCATCGACGACCACGCGATCACCAGGCTTGAGACCGGCCGTGACAGCATAAAAGTTGCCATCGAGCGGTCCCAGCGTGACCTTTTGGACCGTGACCTTGTCATCGGCGCCGACGAGATAGACAAATGTTCCCGGCGCCCCATGCAGAATTGCAGGCTCTGGAACGGTCACGACGTTATGCAAGGACTTGAGCAGAAGACGGGCGTTGACAAATTGATTGGGAAAAAGCTTGTCGTCGAGATTATCGAAATTGGCCCGCAATTTCACCATGCCGGTCGTGGGATCAATCTCATTATCGATTGTCGCCACTTTGCCTTCCGAGAGCAAGGTGATGTTGGCGCGGTCATAGGCGGTGACATCGAGCGGCGTTCCCGCTTTGCTCGACGCCATGACTTCCGGGATATCGTCTTCCGGCAAGGTGAAGATCACCGTGATCGGATGCAATTGGGTGAGCACGGCAAGGCCGGTGGTGTCCGTGGTCTGAACATAATTGCCGGCATCGACGAGGCGCAGGCCGACGCGCCCATCAATGGGCGAAACGATGTGTGCATAAAGGAGATTCAGCTTTTCTGTATCGATCTGCGCCTGGTCGGTCTTGACCGAGCCTTCATATTGCTTGACGATGAACGCTTGATCCTCCGCCTGCTGCCTGGCGATCGAGTTCTGTTTGACAAGGGTTTCATAGCGCACCAGGTCAATCTTGGCCTGATCGAGCAGGCCCTGGTCATGAACAAGCTGCCCCTCATATTGTGCCAGCAGCAGCTCATAAGGACGCGGGTCGATCTGGGCCAGAAAATCGCCCTTCTTGACCATCTGGCCTTCCTGGAAGGCGACGTCGAGCAGCTGGCCATTGATTTGAGTCTTCACAGTGATGGTCGCAATTGGAGTCACGGCTCCAAGACCAGTCACGATGACTTTGATATCACCGGTTTTGATCGTTGCGACGCCGACTGGCTGGGGAGCTGTGAGCCGGTCCGTGTTCGCTTCCTTGGGGGAACCAATGACCGACACAACGCGGTAAATACCAAAGCCAAGCAGAAGCGCGAGGCCAAGCCAAATGCCCAGCTGCGGTTTTGCCCTGGGCTTTGTCGTCAAATCGGGCTTCTTGCTGCGATCGTCGCGCAAGGCAACGGCATCGCGCAAATAGGTTTCGTTTGGCGCGTCGAACTTGGCCCTGTGCGTCATCTCATCCATGTTTTAGCATCCGCTGCCAAGATATTACAAACGCATGACTTGAATATGCCGAAGAACCGGACATTCGTGTCGCGCTTAGGGCGCCTTATTGTTCATGAAACGGGTTACAGCTCACCTTCCGCAGAATGAAGCTTTCGTAATCTTTTTGAGCCTGACTTGTATGGATTCACAGCGCGTCTTTGAGAGAAACGCCGATCTTGAAAGATATCTACCATCAATCAGGCGAAATTTGTTCCAGGGAAACGTTTATACCTTTGCTTGAAATCGGCTTGCGTATTCTATCTCCGCCTATTGCGAATCCGCTCGCTTAAAATCACGGCAGGGTGGCGATGAGTTTTTGCAAAGTGGCGATGGTGGAGCAATCGGCGATCCCGTCGACCAAGGCTGCGCGGAAATGACGCTGGAATGCGGCAATGGTGGATTTCGTCTTGGCGTCAAAAACGCCCGTCACCTCGATTCCGTAGCCATAACCGGAAAGCATCGTCTGCAAAATCTCGACATCCGGCCCTTTCGCCCCTTCCTCGAGGTAGGGACCGGCTTCGGTCGCCAAGGGGGAAACGAAATGGCCGACCCCCGCCTTTGCCAATTGACCCCAAGGAAAATGTTCGCCGGGATCGGTCTTGCGGTCGGGGGCCAGATCCGAATGTGCGAGAATGCGGGACGGCTTGATCTTCCAGCGCTCGGAAATATCCCGGCAAAGCGCGATCACGGTTTCGATCTGGGCAGCTGGATAGGGGGGAAGGCCGCCGGCATGGCCGGGATTGGCGATTTCGATGCCGATTGAGACGGTATTCATGTCACGGTTGCCGGCCCAAACCCCAATGCCGGCATGCCAGGCGCGGCGCTCTTCCGCGACGAGCTGATGGAGTTCTCCATTCTCCAGGACGAGATAATGAGCTGAGACTTGCGATCGTTCGGCGCAAAGATGGGCAAGGGCCGCAGCGCCCGTCGCGATCCCCGTGTAATGCAGGATGATCGCGTCCGGCCACTGTCCCTTGCGATCACCGTGATTGGGCGACGGGCTGAGATAGGCAGGCAGCGAACAATCCGGTTTCAATATCGATAATACGCTGTGCATACCTGATTGCCATAGGCGTCATAGCCAAATTGGGCGCAACGCGGCGGTGGGGGGGGAGGCGGCGGAGGTGGGTAGTAGCCTTGTGGCGGCGGCGGTGGTGGCGGCGGGGCCGTATTGGCGCCGACGATGGCGCCGGTTGCTGCGCCCAGCACACCGCCGGCAAGCGCCGCTCCGGGGCTATGGCCGGCGGCCGCTCCTATGGCCGCTCCGGTCGCTCCGCCGATTGCGGCGCCGCTGACTCCACGCTGTTCAGGGGTATAGCCGCAGCCGGCAAGACTGGCTGAAGAGATGACAAAGAGCGTCAAACCTATCATCTTTTTCATGATGATCATTCCTGGCGGTTTCAACTCGCAGGCCTGCAACGCCTGAGCTTCCGGCAATCATGAACCAGAAACTCGTCAAATAAGGCCTTGCTTCTTAACAAACCGCTTCCAGGGAGAAAAAGGCGAAAGCAAGGTTGTGAAGCAGCGGTTCAAATCACCAAAGCCTGATCGAATCTTTTTTAATGGGGACTCGTCTCCGTGCGCTCAACCCATGATCCGGTCAAGTTTAAAATCGCGGGCCCTGTCCTTCGCGGACGCGTGAAACGGACCCCTTTGCTGGCATTGCTCAGCTTGTCCGAACGGATTTTTGTTTGGCAGGCTGTGATCAGCCCATCATTTCAGATGCATGGAGAGCCGCCTTGGAGCGGTTTCGCTCATCATGACCATGGCGAGGAGCCCGGCGGCGGTCGCAAGGAGCATATACCAGGCTGGCGCCAGCGCATCGCCCGTGACATGGATGAGCCAAGTGACGATCAATTGCGCTGTCCCGCCAAAGCTTGCAACCGCGGTCGCATAGATCGTCGCGAAAGCGCTCCCCCTTATGTTCTTCGGCAAGGCCTCCGCGAAGGCTGCGTAAAAGGCGGTATAGGGCAGGGTGTTCACCAGCGAGAGCAGCCCAAAGCCGACGATCAGTGCGACGGCGCCCCGCGTGTCGACGATCCAGGAGAAGACGGGTAGGGTCATGAGAAGCCCCGCGAGCTGCGGCCAGATCATGATGGGCCGTCGGCCGAGATGATCGGCGAGCCAGCCGCCAAGGAGCGCCGCGACGATCCCAGTGCCGTTGGCGACGACGGTGGTTGTGAAGGCGAGAGCGGGGGCCACATGCAGCGTGTTTTCGGCATAGGTCGTCATATATTGCGTCACATAGGTGATGATCGTACCGCTCGCGACAATGAGCAGGCCGAGGGTCAAGAGACGCGCATGGGCTCGCACGGCGCTTCTGCGCCTGGCATGCTGGACAGGGGCCGTCCCCGTCTCGTGCAAATGGAGCGTTTCCGGTAGGTTGCGGCGGAGCCAGAGCCCGAAGGGCAAGGTCAGCGCACCGATCAGAAAGGCGATCCGCCAGCCATAGGATTCGAGCGCCTCGCTGCCCAACATGCCGGCAAGGATCAGCCCGACCAGCGAGCCGGCGGTGGCGGCGATCTGCTGGCTTGCCGGCTGCCAGGCGACGGCGAGGCCGCGCCTCGCGAGTGGTGCCGCCTCTAGCAAATAGGCGGTCGTTGGCCCAACTTCGCCGCCAAGCGCGAAGCCTTGGATGAGACGCGCCAGAATGGCAAGGATCGGCGCCGCCACGCCGATCGTCTCATAGCCGGGCGTGAGGGCGAGAGTGACAATCGCCGCCCCCATCATCGTCAGGCTCAATATCATCGCCGGACGCCGCCCGGCGCGATCGGCGTAGGCGCCGATCACGATCGCGCCGATCGGCCTTGTGACGAAGCCGGCTCCAAAGGTCGCGAGCGACGCCATCAGGCTCGCATATTGGCTCTCGGACGGAAAGAAGGTGTGGCCGATCTGAATGGCGAAGAAGCTGAAGGTGATGAAATCATAGAATTCGAGCATGTTCCCAAGGGTTGCCGCAAGGATCGCCCGCGGGCCAAGAGCCCCGGCGCTTGTGGCGCCACCCTGATTGAAATCGTCTTCTCGCATCTATGCGCCTCAATCGTTCCGAGCCGGCTCGCTCTCGATCAACGTTCATGAGGTTCTTTCATGAGGCTTGATGAGGCGGGAGCCTTCGCTATGAATGGCGTTGAAGACTCAAGGTCGAGATTTGTAAAGGGAATTAAAATCTCTCAAAAGCCACTTATTCTGGGTTGTCACAGACGATAAGCGGGTCCCAATCCTTGCGAAGGATCCCTCGCAGGCGCAGCATGCAAATTTGGCCGGCGCGAAGCGCCTCGAGCCGGAAAACGTCTCGGCCATCCGGTGACGCCCCCTCACACGCATCTCATTTGCCCGAACACGCTACCCGTTAATGGAGGAGGGCATTTCGAAGTGTTCGCACCTCTTTGACTGCACAAAGGGCGGGGCGTCCTTCGTGCTTGGAGATGATTTATCGGCGGCGCTTATTCCGACCATTACGACGGGACATTTGGTCACCCACTTCTGTGTTTTACCTTCGAATTTCACGTCTTCACTAATAACATAACCGACATATTCTTTATTTCCCGTCGTACTGGCAGCGGCATCTAAAAAAATGTCGCGACACGACCCGTCGACACGTTCTTTTGTGTTATGACCATGTGGTCTGAGTTCTCGTAACCAGTGATCTTGAACAAATGTTGAAGTCCCGTGTCGGCTTCTGTTAACGGAAACCTCGACTTCAAGCCAACAAGCTTGCCGTTTCTCTGCAACTTTCGAAGGGTAAAATCAGCTATTCTGATTCGCGTATCGTTCGTCTGGTTGCCGCTATTCTCGCCGTAATACGCGCGATATGTTTGAGACTCGGAGAAATCCAGCTCCGCCGTGATAGGCCGAGCGCCTGCTAGCCAATCCGCCGCGTTGGCAATGCGGATCATAGGCCGTGGCGAGCAGCGCCAGGGCATGCCGGCCATCCAGCATCAGCTCTCGATGCGCGGATCCATCTTCCTTGACTTTGGCAAGGGGCGTCTCCGCGCCAAGCCGCAGCCCTTCGCGGGTCATCTCCATACGCGGATGAAAGCGGCGGTTTAGATCCGCATCCCATTTCTCCAAAGCTCCTGTCCCGGCTGCACTCAAGACCTCTTCACGCAGCATCGGAATCGAGCCTTGAAGATAAGGCCGGGCCTCTCAAACACCTAATGAAGGCAAGATACAAAAGGCTAGGGAAGAGAAGTGCGATCGCGCAAAGAGCTCAACCAGGAGAAAGAGGACCAACGATTGGATCAGATGAGCCTACAGCGTTGATTGATGCCCCTTGGAGCTTCGAATTTTCGAGACCTCGTCAGCGACCCCGCTGCCGCTTTGAGCAGCTCCAATCTTAAAGCCTTCTCCCGTTGCATGGTAATCGCACTTCATTCTCGACCAATTGCGAGAAGTTCCCGCACCGCCCGCTCAATATTTTGCCAGGAAGGCTGACCTCCCCATCGTGCGTCGATTGAGGCAAGATGTTGTGCCAATTGCTTTGCTGTGCATTGGGCATCGAGTAGATGAAGGATGTCCGGAATGAGGTCATCATACTCATCGGTGAGATGTGGATTATCTCCGACAATAAGCGGGTCCCAATCCATGAGAAGGATCTCGCGCACCCGTTGGACACGCTCTTCATGACTCATTTGTGGGTTCCTCGATAGATTTGGTTTAAAATTGATGTTATGTTACCGTCAAATTTTGATGCTGGATAAGTGGTTACAACTGATCCCTTACCATCCAATACGACTACCGCCTTGTCCGAGAGATATGAGAATCGTCCTGATGACTGCAAAAGGACAAGAAATGGATTTTCAACTGTATCTCGTAAGTCATTGATTGGGACGCCCCGCGACTTGGCTCTCAACTCACCGTGTTCGGAAAGCCGTCGAATGCTTATATCAGGCTTATTAATTCCTACACCAAGCTTGCCAAAGTCATGTCCAACGAAACCGGAGGGCTTCGGCCGTAGCGGAACAACTGCCGGAGAATGAGGCGGTGGTGATAACTCTTTTTCGGGTTCTTTTTCTTCCGGGATGATCGGTGCTTTTACTCGCGGGTCTGCCGTGCCTGCGCTCTTGAATCGCTCATGCAGCCAGTCGAGAAAATCCCGGATCGCCTTAATTCTGGCTCTCGTCCGGTGGCTCACCTCCGTAACCGTTGCGCCTCAGGAGCTTTTGGAGAAATGGGATGCGGATCTAAAACCGCCGCTTTCATCCGCGCATGGAGATGACCGGCGAAGGGCTGCGGCTCGGCGGCGGAACGCCCTTGCCAAAGTCAAGGAACAGGGCTCCGCGCATCGAGAGCTGATGCTGGATGGCCCACAAGCCCTGGCGCTGCTCGCCACGGCCTATGATCCGCCTTTCGCGATTGGTGCGTTCAGGAGCGTTTGCCGCGCCCGCGAACTCTGGAACGACGGTGAAAAGCCGCTCGCCCAGATTCATCTGGCGCAGGCGAATCTGCCTCGATGCGATGAAGAACGCGCTCTGCGCCTCTTCGTCGCCCAAGAACTTACTCGATGCCGGCTTGGCGCCGGCCGAGCTCATGGAAGCGCAAGGGTTCGAGCCGGAGTTCTTGAAGATCTTCAACCCGGCTCGACCGCGCGTCCCAGCGGGAAACAGACGCGAGAGCGGCAGGTGGACAACGGACGGTTCCGGCGTCCCGGCTCCACTCAAGGCCTCTTCACGCAGCATCGGAATCGAGTCTTGAAGATGGGGATGGACGGCTCAAGCACCAAAATAGGGCTGGATACAAAAAGAGGAGGAAGCGAGGTACGATCGCGCAACGAGCGCCGATGATCTACCGTCGCGCGTCATCTCGATCCCGGCCATCGAAGCATTGAGCCCGTTGCTCTGGATCGCCACGGCTGCCGCGCAGCCTCGCGATGACGGCTTCCAAATGGATGGCGCTCCGGTCACAGGTCATTTCGCGCGGTTGCGGCGCGCGAGTTCGGGTTCCACAAGCCGGAACTGGATCAGAAATTTGAGCGCGCGGCTCCAGGATTCATCGGTCTCGCCGCGCAGGTCGGTTTGCGAGACATGAACCAGCTCGCCTGAACGAGCGTCTCGGATCCGAATCTCCAGATATTGCTCCATCACGCTGATTTTTCGATAAAACCCAATGAAGGCCATGTCCGCCCCAAGGGCGCGGGCGGCCGTGGCTTCGCAGCCGTTGCATTTGCGCAGCCAATGCGCCTTGACCATTTCGTTTTCCGAGGAGCTGACGTCGACGACATCAAAGATGCCGGATTGGGCGAGCAACTGGCGCGCGAGCGTCGTCATGCGTTGGAGCCGCGCGGACTCGGCTGGGCTTTCACCGGCGATCGGCCCGCCCGCGCTGAAATCGTCGAGCTCCATATCGAAGACCGCGAGTTTGATTTGCTCGGCAGGTTCCGCCCGGCAATTGGCAGCAAAGAGAAATGCCCAGATCAAAACGGCGATAAAGCAAGACCTCATAAGACACGTTTCCTCTGGCAGTCGAAGTTCCAATCCTCAATTCCCAAGACATCTGGAGCAGTAAGCATAGGGCGGAATTGTCAAAGGCTCTGCCGACATCTTCCCGCCGAGGCCAGGGAAAATTTCCTGAATGCGGAGGATGAAGGCGCGTTCGAGTTCCTTCGACCCTGGGCCGGGAGAACGTATGCGATGACGGCACCGGACGGACGGTTTCACCGCGCGACGGCGGTATCTAACGCCTAGAGTGCGTCGGGGTACCATGGAAGAGGCCACCTGCTTGAGCTGTCATTGGTTAATCCCCCTATCAGACCATGCACGAGGAGAATTTCGAGAGTAGAACTTGAGCTGGTCTTCCAAACAGACCGCCGCGAATCCTCGCTCATGCGGGGATCGAAACTCAAGCTAAAAGAGAGGAAAGCTATGTTTAAACCCGAAGTTGCCGGAGGACAGCCATGATGTGCGGCAAGCTAGCGCCTAGACGCGTTGCTAGAGCCTTTGGGATCATTGTCGCAGGGGGGCTGGGGCTCCTGTCCGGGTTCTTGCCGCCCTTCGCAGTTGCTCAGCCTGCGGGGCCGCCTACCACACAGGCCGCCCCGCAAAGCGAGGAGGCCTGGCGTAAAACCATGTCGCAAACTCCCACACCGAACAAGGGGTGCTTCGAGTCCTCCTATCCGAGCACCGAGTGGCACGAGGTTCCCTGCACGACCGCGCCGAACCAGCCCTATGTGCCGGCTAAAGGACCCCGCTCGGAAACGGTTGGCAACGGCACCGACTTCGCGGCCGGGGTGTCGGGGGCGCCCATATCCTCGGCGATAGGGTCTTTCGATCGAGTTGATGATGTGACGAGCGAGAGCGACCAAAAGACGGCCAACCGCTTCGCGCTGCAGCTCAACACACGACCCTTCAGCAGTCCAGCCTGCAAAGGCGCCAAGATTCCGTCCAAGTGCCAGGGCTGGCAGCAGTTCATTTATTCAAACGATGGTTGCAGCAGCGGTACTGCCTGCGCATTCATTCAGTACTGGCTGCTGGACTATGCAACGAGATGTCCATCGGGGTGGAACACATACGGGAGCGATTGCTGGACAAACGGTCCCAACGCGGTCTCCGTCCCGGTTCAGACGATCGCAGACCTGGGCATGTTAAGCTTGGAGGGCCAGGCCAGCTCGGGCGGCAAGGACACCGTCATCATGGCGACGGCAAGCGGCAGCGTTCACGCGGCGAATCAAGACAGTATCCTCACTCTGTCACCAGCCTGGACCGCTGCCGAGTTCAATATCTTCGGCGACTGTTGCAGCACCGAGGCTGTTTTCAATGCCGGATTACCGACGATCGTCGTCAGGACGAGCGTGAACAATGGGACGACGGAAGCTCCCTCCTGTTTGCCGGAAGGCTACACGGGCGAGACGAACAGCCTTACCTTGGTTCCTCCTTGCTGCCCGGTCCGCGGGGCGCCGCCAGCGATCGTGCTTGAGGAGAGCGGGGCGGCCGGTGCGACGAACACGTGCTTCACGGTCCAGGCTTTCCAGGCCCTATCCGCCACCGAAATTCTGGTGCTTGGCGCGAATGGCAATCTGTGGCTGGAGCATGGCCCATTTGGCAAGGTCCCGCCGACGCGTCAGCAAGTCGATGGCAATGTCCAGGCTTTCCAGGCCCTATCTGCCACTGAAGTTCTCGTGCTTGGCACGAATGGCAACCTTTGGCTGGAGTATGGCCCATTTGGCACGGTTCCGCCGCCGCGACAGCAAGTGGACGGCAATGTCGCAGCCTTCCAAGCTCTCTCGGCCACCGAAGCCCTCGTGCTCGGCAAGAATGGCAACCTATGGCTCGAGGTCGGACCGTTTGGCAAGGTTGTGCCGCCGCCGCGTCAGGAAATCGATGCGAACGTGAAGGCGTTCAAGGCGCTGTCTGCCACAGAGGTTTTGGTCCTTGGCACCAACGGCAATCTGTGGCTTGAGCATGCGCCCTTTGGCAAGGTCCCGCCGACGCGTCAGCAAGTCGATGGCAATGTCGAGGCTTTCCAGGCCCTATCCGACACTGAAATTCTAGTCCTTGGCGCGAATGGCAACCTCTGGCTGGAGCATGGCCCCTTTGGCAAGGTGCCGCCGCCGCGGCAGCAAGTGGACGGCAATGTGGCGTCCTTCCAAGCCCTCTCAGCCACCGAAGCCGTGGTGCTCGGCACCAATCACAACCTTTGGCTGGAGTTGGGCCCATTTGGCAAGGTGCCGCCGACGCGTCAGCAAGTCGACGGGAACGTCCAAGACTTTCATGCCCTAACTGCCAGCCAGATCCTGGTGCTTGGCACCAATGGGAATCTTTGGCTGGAGCAAGGGCCGTTTGGCAAGGTCGTTCCGCCCGCCCGCACTGAGATAGACGCTAACGTGTTCTGATTGCCGCTGGCTGGCGTCTCAGTCCTACACCTATCATCGACAGGCTTCCCAATGCGCCCGCGGGTCCATGAGCTGCGGGCGCTTCAGATCGCGGGCTTCGATCTGGCGCGACAATTGCGCAAGAGCGATTTAAGCCGAGGATTGCCATCAAGCCGTGGGATTTCCGCTCACCAGTCCGGCGCCGAGGGCGAGCCAGACGAGATGCGCATCCGTTCGCGCACCAACTTTGGATTTGATCTGGTAGTGGTAGTTCTGCACCGTCTTGAGGCTGAGATTTAAAGTGTCGGCAATTTCGTCGGTGGTCCGTCCCGATGCGATGAGCCGCAGAATTTCGATCTCTCGCGGGCCGAGTTCATCGAGGGGCGAGCCCCCTTGGGCCAGCCGCTCGGCGGCAATGGCGCGGGCGATATCGTCGCTCAGCGCGCGCCCTCCTTCGGCGACGGCCGCGACGGCGCGGATGAGCTCGGAAGCATCACTGCATTTCGTGACATAGCCTGAAGCGCCGGCCTCAAACGCCTTGAGTGCAAAGGCGGCGCCGGTATGCATGGTGAAGACAAGAATGCGGGCCCGCTTGTCCCACTGCCGGATATGACGAATGGCTTCGAGCCCTCCCGCATGGCCGAAAAGTGCAAGGTCCATGATGACGAGGTCGGGGGCCAGCTTCCGAAAGGCCTGATAGGCGGAGGCCGCACTCTCCGCTTCCGCGACGATTCGGCAGCCGGGTTGCCGCTCAAGGAGGCGGCGATAGCCCTCCCGGACGACCGGATGATCGTCGACGAGGAGGATCGCTATTTCGCTCATATCGCGGCAAGCTCTCGAGTTGGCGTCAGCTTCGTCCCGATGAGAGGGATGCAGGCGGCAATGCGCACGCCATGCGCAGCGCGGCCGATCGAAAGCGTGCCGCCAAAAGCCGTGATCCGTTCCCTTATGCCGAGGATTCCATGCCCGGAGGCTGCCTGAATTTGGACAGGGTCGCCGCCGCCGTCATCCTCGATCGTCAATGCGATCTGGCCTTCGCTCGACGCCAGACGCTCGACCCTGAGATGGACCGCACTCGGCTTGCCATGCCGCATCGCGTTGGTCAGTCCTTCCTGCGCGATACGGTAGATGCTTGTCGAAATCGCCTGCGGAAGGCTCGTCAGATTTCCCATGAGTTCGAGATGCACGATCGCGCGGGGCGGCTTTCGCGCATTCCAGCCCGCGACGAGCTGAACCAGACTCGCCTCAAGGCCGAGTTCGTCGAGATCCTGTGAGCGCAGCCGGGCCAGTGCCTCCCGCAAGGTCGCCATCATGCGCACGGTGAGGCGGGAGATGGAGCGGGCATCGCTGATGAGATCGGGACGATCCTTTGCGCCGGCCTCGATCGCGGCCGCGAAGGCGACAGTCGCGGTCAGGCATTGGCCGAATTCGTCATGGAGATCGCGGGCGAGCGCGCGCCGCTCTTCCTCCTGCACCTCGAACAGGCGCTTGGTCAGGGCCATGCGTTCGGCCGTCGTCTGCGCGAGCCGCTCGGCAAGATCGTTGACGGCGCGGGCGATGAGGCCGAATTCCTCCGTCCTGAAGGCCTTGAGGCGATGCGGGTAATCGCCGCTCTCAAGCCGACGCAATCCATCGATGATGGATTGCGTCGGCGCCAAGGCATGGACGATCACGAGGGTTGCGAGCAAACAGATTCCGATGGCCATCAGCGCGGCGGCCCCGACCATGATCGAGATTTGCCGCCAGGCCTGGCGCACGGCCGCGGCCGGATCTGTGGTCGCGATGATAGCGCCCGTTTCCGGCTGGCGCACCGTCAGCGGACGCGTGATGATCAGTTCCGGGCCGAAGATGTGTTCATAGGCTTTCGAAAACCATTCCGGCGCTGGCGTGCCCACGCCTTCGATCTGACTGCACAAGGTCCGCGGCTCTTCCCTCCCTGGGCCGAAAGTGATGCAGACGCCGGGTGACACAAGCTTAAGCGTGTCGAGAGATTCCCAATTCGGAATGGGCAAGATGTTATCGCGGCGCATGCTTCCACGCCACAAAATCTCCCGCCAGAACAGATTTTCAAGCTCATGCGCGACTCGCTCGGCGGAGGCGGCCGTCTCGGCCCCAACATTGCGGTGAGCGTCCAACATGACCCATGTTGCGGTGAAGGCCAGACAGACGACGATAATGCCCACCAGCCGCAAGATAAGACGCATGATGAGTTGCATTGGCGCTCCAGCCGTTTGCCGAAGTTCGGCAATCTACGCGGACTTTCGTCATTCGCCAATAGAATCGGGGGCATTTGGCAAGCTCGGGCAAATTTCCCATTCATTCACGGATGGCATGCCTTTGCCTTGGGTGCGCCTTCGTGGCACCTCCTCACTGATCGGGATTGCGCTTCATCGATGAGGCGTCCTGCGCATCAAAAAAGATGAGGTAGCCATGAACGCCAAAAAACACTCGCGCGTATCCCATTCCTTCTGGCCTTCGCAACTCTGCCCTTAGCCCTCTCTCTTGTGATTGCCTGGGTTCTCGGTGTGACGCTGTTTTTTCCGAACGGGTTCATCATCAGGCTGATTACCGAGCGCAATGACCTCCTTCGGGCGCATATCGACTACCTCATGATGGCGCAGTTTCTCTTTTTGTTTGCGCTTTTTTTTCGACAAGACGCCATTCATCCGCCGCTGTGGGTGATTGCGGCGGATTGCACCGGCGCGTTCTTCAACCCTTTGGGATTCGTGCTGCGCGCGCTTGCGCCAAAGATCGACCCGGCGACGAATACCGAACCTCATTTCCCGCTTCCGGCCGCCCTGAGCTTCACCCTCACGACCCTCGGTTTTCTTGCCTCCGCAGGGCTCGTTGTGCGCGCTGCCTTTCGATCGCGGGCCTCGTCGCCGCGACCTGACTTTTTGGTATTCCGAGACGGAATGACTGGAGATCAAAAAATGATCGCGGATGCGGATGTGAAAAAGATCATCGCAGCGCCAAGCTGCGAGGTTTGGGCGGCGATCAAGTCGATCGGCGGGCTCGATCGCTGGTTTCCCGTGATCCGGTCGTGCCATGTCGAAGGTGGAGGGGTCGGTGCGATCCGCATTCTAACTCTTACCGATGGGGGTGAAATGCGGGATCGCATTGTCGAGATCGCCGATGCGGAAGGCCGCCTCCGTTATGAGCGGTATCAATCGCCCTTTCCGGTCAAGAGCTGCGCTGGAACCGTCGAGGTGCGGGCGGCCGGCCATCAGCGCTCGGAGCTTTCGTGGAAAGTCACAATCGACGTCGACCCCGACAAAAGAGACGTGACGGTCTCGTTCGTTGAAACGGCTTCGGCGGATGGAATCGATGGCCTTGAGCGTGAGCTTCGTGGCCAGGCTCGGGGACCGGTGCAAGGACAGACGGGATCGGCTTGGTCTCCATGAGATCAAAGCCTTCAGGCAAACCGCTCGTCCACCGGCACGCCAAAGCCGATGGCCAGGCGGTTGGTCTCATTGGCAAGGCCGATCACGGCGATGAGTTCCGCGAATTGTTCGTCCGTCAGGCCCTTGGCGCGCGCGGCCGCCGAATGAGAGGCGATGCAATAGTTGCAATTATTCGTGACGCTGACCGCAATATAGATCAATTCCTTCGTCAAGGGATCGAGCGCGCCTTCACTCATCACCGCTTTGATGTTCTCCCACAGGCGCTTCAAGGTCGGTGGGTGGCGAGCGAGCGCCTTCCAAAAATTATTGACCCAATCGGTTTTGCGGGTGGCTTTGATGTCGGCATAGACAGCCAGCACCTCCGCGGTCGCTTCGCTCTCCTCGATCAAGGTGGTCATCGCAAGAACTCCTTTTGGCGGGTGGCGAAATGAAGGATTCGTGTTTGTCCGCTTCCCGTCCAAAATCGGACAAAAATGTTTCACGTGAAACATTTTT
>DATJTB010000357.1:0-7335 GCA_035503795.1 Methylocella sp. | reverse complement strand
TCCAAGCATCACCGTCCGCATGGATTTCCGCGGACCTGATATCGGAGATTTCGTCTATCACTGTCACATTCTTGGACATGAAGATAACGGCATGATGGCGATCATCCGCGTGCTTTCGCCCGCGCGGTAAAGCACCCTCAGATGCCTGGACGGTTGAAAGCAGCAAAAAACTCCAGGGTGACGGGGATAGAAAGCTTAATCAAGGCCGTTTCAAGAAAATCGCTGACTTTAGGGAGGCGGCGATGGAATGGATGGTGGGGATGATCGAGGACGCGACTAACATGGCGAAGTCCAGCGGGCGGAAGTGCGCATCGAGAAAGGATTTGACAAGCTTGCGTCTGGAAAAATCGGTTTGTCGAATTGAACCCCAAAGTTTTCGCCTCACGCGTTGCGGTGGTTTTTTCTCTGCGCGCTTGTCGGGATTTTCCAGTTTTATCCGTTTCCATAGGAGGGAATTAGCTTGGTCACCTGTGTTGCTTTCATGCAAAGCAATGTCGCTGGTGATGCCATCTATTCCGCCAAGTTTTTCCATAGGAACAGACCGGTCACTGATGCCGCAGTCTAAACTAACTAAACGTTTCCGATTCAAAACTAAGAAAATATATGAAGTTGACATGTGGTGCCATTTTATCATACTTGAATTTAGTTTTGATATACTAAACAGGTTCGTTAGAGTAGGTGAGCAAAACCGTGTAACGTATCTACGCTTGCATGCTACTATTAATATTTAGCATCGATCACGTGTCATGATTTTGGATCGAGTTTGATCCCAAATCATGACACGTGATTTGCGGCGTTTATTCGCGGCATGCTCTGAGATGGAGAATACTGCGGCAAATAAGGGAATAAGAGGTGAAACAAGGTTGCTTGAAAAATCTGCTTCCGGGGAATTGCAGAGTGCGAAGTCGTGTGCTTCAGCTAGGGAAAATGAGGCGAGGTCAAGAATGTTTGCTAGGCGGGAGCACTCGATGAGCGCACAGAGCTGGAGGCCTTTCGGGTTCAGCGTAATTGCGGCTTTGATTGTTGCCACTCTGACGATGGGTGCGGCTGTGGCCCAGGGCGGGGCGACCTCACCTGTGTCGGAGACGCCGCCAGCGACTCCGACCGGGCCGGCCCCTGCCGTTCAGCCCTCCGACAGCTCAGCTTCGGTTGGGCCGGGTGATGATGCCCAACCCCTGCATCCGCCGCAGGCTACCCCCGCAGTGCTTCCTTCGAAGCTTCCACGCGACTTGACACCGTGGGGCATGTTCCAAAACGCCGAGGTGCCCGTCAAACTTGTCATGATTGGTCTTGCCATTGCTTCACTTGTCACCTGGACGGTGTGGCTCGCCAAGACGATCGAGCTTGTGAACGCGAAGCGGCAGGTCAAACGGGAGCTTGAGACTCTGGTCAAGGCGGTAAACCTTGCGGCGGCGGCCACGAAACTAAGCTCAGCTCTGCGCACGCCCATCGCCCGTCTCGTAACCGCCGCGGCCAGCGAATCCGAACGCTCTGAGGGGCTTGCCCCGGAAGGAGTTAAGGACCGCACCGCCACCCTTCTGTCGCGCATCGAGGCGCAGGAGGGCCGCAGGATTCTGCGTGGAACCGGCTTCCTCGCGACGATTGGCGCCACCGCCCCCTTTGTCGGCCTGTTCGGTACAGTCTGGGGGATCATGGACAGCTTCATCGGCATATCGAAGACCGACACCACCAATCTCGCCGTGGTGGCGCCAGGGATTGCCGAAGCTCTGCTCTCCACCGCTTTGGGTCTCATCGCCGCCATTCCGGCGGTCGTCATGTATAATGCCTTCGCTCGCTCGATCACGAGCTATCGGGCCCATCTCGGTGACGCGGCGGCGGAAGTGTTGCGGCATCTCTCGCGAGATCTCGACCGTACATCCTCGGAACCAAAGAGTAAGGCGGCGATCGTGTCCTTGCGCCCGACGGCGGAGTAGACCCCATGGCCATTCGTCTTTCCCTCGAAGAGGATCGAGTCGAGGAAACCCATGAGATCAATGTCACGCCGTTCATCGACGTTATTTTAGTTCTTCTGATCATCTTCATGGTGGCGGCGCCGCTTTCGACCGTCGATGTCAATGTTGATCTGCCAGCCTCAACCGCGCAGCCGGTGCCTCGCCCCGAAAAGCCCTTGTTCCTGACGCTGAAGGCGGATCTTTCATTGGCCCTGGGCGACACGCCGGTTTCACGGGAGGCGCTCGCCGGTGCGCTCGATGCCGCAGCCCAAGGCGATAAGGAGCAGCGTGTGTTCGTGCGCGCCGACAAATCCGTTTCCTATGGCTCGATCATGGATCTCATGAATCTCCTGCGGACGACCGGCTTTCTGAAGATCGGGCTGGTCGGTCTGGAGGAGGCGCCGTCTGCCACTCCGCCGGGTCCGGCTGAAAAGCCACCGGTTCCCCATCCATGACCGCCGCGGAACTCTCCTGCGGGCAGCCTCCAGTGCGGCCCACGCAGCACGTCCTGCTGCAAGAAGAAGATTCCGCGCTGCGCCGCTGGATCGGAGCGGGGCTGGTCGTTCTCCTCCTTCATGCGGCCCTGCTCTTATGGGTTCTTTATTCCCGCGATCAGTCGCCGGGCGCCGAGCCGGCGGCGATCATGATCGAGCTCGCCCCTCTCGATGTCGCTCCGAAAAGCGAGAGTCAGCCCGAACTCACGCCAGGTCCACAAATGACCGAGGCACAGCCCGAGGAGATAGAGCAGCCGGAAACAATTCCGGTGCCAGAGCTTCCTACCGCTCCGAAGCCGACGGTGGTTTTGATGCCACCGCATAAGCTCAAACCAAAGAAGACGGTCAGGGAAATTCCCAAGCCGGTGAAGCCGGTGCATCAGCCGCCTGCGCCGCGCACCAGTGCGCCCCCTCGGGGGGCCACGCAGGCCGCACAGGCGGCCTCTTCACGAGCCGCAGGTCTGGCGGCAGCGGGAGCGGCGCGGAATGCCTGTGCGTCGGAACTCGCGAGCCTAGGCCTCAATTATCCTGAAGCGGCGCGGGCGCAGGGCGTGCAAGGCACCGTGCGGCTCGCGATCTTCGTCGGTCGTAATGGTTATGTTGAGTCGGCACGGATCGTCGGCAGCTCGGGATCATCGATCCTCGATCAAGCGGCGCTGCAAAGGGCTCGAAGCAAGAAGTGCCCTCCCATGGAGACAAGCGTCAGTTACACCTTGCCCGTTCGCTTCCATCTTAATTAAAACCTTAATTAGCACTCGGGGAATACAATCCAAAATCATGAAACGTGATCGATTCTGAAAACTTGAGACGCGTGATTTCAGCGAAAAATAGGTCCCCCACTTTTTCGCATCCCGCTCCAACGGCAAATGCCAAACTCATTTCGTCTCTGCTGCTGCCGGGCCCTTACGGTAAAGCTCGGGCCGGAAAGGGATCTAAGATTGCCTCCACTTTCGTCAATCCCACTCTTTGATGAGCGGCGGCCGTCTTCGGCCTTGTCCAATTTCCTTGCCGGATCGGACCAAAATGTTTCACGTGAAACATTTTGGTAAGATTGACACTGAAAACTAGGCCTCGGCAAAGCGGAGACGGCATCACCTTTGGCATACGGAACGCGCGGTCCCTGCTGCTCATGTAATTGACGGTCTTCGATCTTAGATCACGATGATTTTGGATCCAAAATCATCGTGATCGATTCTCAAATTTAGAGCGGGATACGACCGCAAAACCGCTTCACGTTTTCGCTCATCCCGCTCTAACGCCGCGCCGTGAAAAAGCGTTTGAGCAAATCCGCCGCTTCGCCCTCTCTGATGCCGCCATAAACCTCCGGCGCGTGATGGCAGGTCCGCTGATTGAAAAAACGCGGGCCGTTCTCGACCGCGCCTCCCTTCTGATCGAAGGCCGCGAAATAGAGGCGCCGCAGCCGGGCGAAGGAGATTGCGGCGGTACACATGGCGCAAGGCTCCAGTGTCACATAAAGGTCGCAGCCCGAAAGCCTTTCGGAACTTTGCATCAAGGAGGCTTGGCGAATGGCCAGGATTTCGGCATGCGCGGTCGGATCCCTGTCGAGAAGCGTCCGATTGCCGGCGCGGCCCAGAATCGCCCCGTCGCGCAGTATGACGGCGCCAACCGGCACCTCGCCGCGCAAAAGCGCGGCGTGGGCTTCCGCAAAAGCGAGCGCCATGGGGTCGAGAGGTGGCTTCAGGGCCAATCTCCTCGTGTCCGTACAGTGTCTGAGTCCCTGAACAAATCAAGGAGTCGGGACTGGCCCGATCGGGGCATCGATTGTGCAGACGAGCCCGGCCGGCTCGAAGCTGAGATTGGCCTCACCGGAGAGCTCGCGGCCAAGGCTTTCGATCAGCCGGGAGCCGAAACCGCGATGCTGCGGCGTGTGGACCGTCGGGCCGCCCTGCTCGCGCCAGCGGAAATGCAGAAGGCCCTCGCTTGGCGCGTCCCAGTCGATCGTCACCTTGCCGAGATCGGTCTTGAACGCGCCATGCTTGATGGCATTGGTGCAAAGCTCGTGCAGCGCCATCGACCAGGAGGCTGCCCGCTCCGCCGGAATCAGCACGGTGGGCCCATCGACCGCCAGCCGGTCCTTGCCCCGCTCCGCGCATAAGGGCTCGATCGAGCGATCGATGATCTCATGCAAATCCATGACGCGCCAGTTTTTCTGCATGAGGAGATCATGCGCCCGGGCCAAAGCCACGACACGTTCGAGGAAGGTCTCAACCGTCTCCGTGGGCAGGCTGCTCAGGGACAGGCGGGCGATCGCCTGAACCGTGGCCAGTGTATTGCGCACCCGGTGATTGAGCTCATTGAGCAGGAGCTTCAAATGCTCCTCGGCGCGTTGCTGCTCGGCAATATCGGTATTGGTGCCAAGCCAGCGCAGCACTTGGCCTTGCCCATCCTTGACGGGTTGCACGAGGGCCAGAAAAGGCCGGAAGCTCGCATCGGCCGCGCGCAGCGGAAAGACCATTTCGAAAGGCTCGCCACTCGCAATGGCCCCCTTCCAGCCGATCAGCACATCCGGCAACGCTGCGGGGTCGATCACCGCTTGCCAGCCCCAGCCGGCCAGCGTCCCCGGCGCGGCTCCGGTATAGTCATAGCATTTCCGGTTGTACCAATAGATCCAACCATCGGGCCTCGCGAGCCAGATCAACTGCGGCATCAAATCGGCCCAGAGCTGAAACTGGCTCTCGCTGGCCAAAAGCCTGTCGAAGAAATCCCGCTCCATGACTCAATTCCTCGAAGGCTGGCGCGCTCAGCCCGGCGGGCCTGTGAAAGTCAAAAATGGTAAATGGCAACGCGGTGAATATTTTGGCCGTGACTTGCAGACAGTGTGGCAAGTCTGCGTCACGTGCAGATTTCTCTATGAAATTTTGGGCGCTCCGTGGAAGCCCGGCATCAAGCGCGCCCGCCGATCGGCCTCAATCGCGCCCGAAGCGTAAAGGACGGCCGCCGCCATTTCAAGACGGCTTTTGTGATCTCGCAGGATGACGGGTGAAATCCTCCTGAAAAGCATCGGGATGGCGGTTCACTTCGGCGCCCCTCCTCTGCTATCCTGCGCCGATGAATGGGAAGTCGGGAACTGAACCTAAGGACCGGCGGGCGGCAAGCTGCTCGGGAACGCAAAGGCCCGATGCGAGTGCTCGTGTCGCCAAGGTCATCGCGCGCGCCGGCTTTTGTTCGAGGCGCGAAGCGGAAACCTTGATCGAGGCCGGCCGTGTGGCGTTGAATGGCGTGCTGCTTGAAAGCCCGGCCGTCAATGTCGGGAAGGGTGACAAGATCGCCATCGACGGTATGCCGCTTCAGGCGCGCGCCCGCACCCGCCTCTTTCTGTTCCACAAGCCGCGCGGCCTCGTCACAACTTTGCGCGACCCGCAGGGCCGTCCGACCGTCTTTTCCTATCTCGAGACGCATTGGCCGCAAGGGCCGCGCGTCGTCAGCGTCGGCCGGCTCGACATCAACACTGAGGGCCTTCTGTTACTCACCAATGATGGCGGGCTTGCCCGTGTGCTGGAGCTTCCCTCCACCGGATGGATCCGTCGCTACCGGGTTCGCGCCAATGGAACCGTCTCTCAAGCGGATCTCGACGCCCTTTGTGAGGGTGTGACGCTCGATGGCACCGCCTATGCGGGGATCAAAGCGAGCCTTGACCGTCAGCAGGGCGCCAATTGCTGGATCACAATGGCCCTGCGGGAGGGCAAAAACCGCGAGATCAAACGTCTGCTCGAACATTTGGGACTGAAGGTCAATCGCTTGATCCGGCTGTCCTATGGCCCCTTCCAGCTTGGCGAAATGGCCGAAGGAGCGGTGGATGAGGTGCGCACCAGGGTGCTGCGTGACCAGCTCGGCCCGCTGCTCGCGCAAGCTGCCGGGGTGGATTTTTCGAGCCCGCTTGATCCGGAGGCGGCGGAAGTCTTGCTCAAGCCCGATTTGCGAAGCCCGGTGCGCAAAATACAATCTCGGGAAAATTCGCTGCGCAAGCCCGCGTCCCTCCCGGCCAAAAGGACGGACGCCATCGACGGCCGCGGCGGTCCAGGCAAGACAAGCGCCAAGCCAATGCCTCGCCAGCGTAAGCACATATCCGTTTTGCGCGCCGAAGAGCAGGCAGCGGATGCTCCGCGCAAGCGGATCGAGCGGCGCGAAATGGCTGACCGTGCCGGGCGCACCGTTGCGGTCGATGAGCTGAAGCGAGCCGGGCCGCACCAGAAAGCGCAGGCCAAAACAGGGCCGCGCCGGCCGGGCAAGGACGCCACCCCGCGGATCCGCGATGGTTTTGGATCGAGGCGATCGAAAATCATCTATGGCGATGCGGACGTAAAACCGTCCCGGAGTTCCGCGTGTCCTGATCGAGCCTCAAAGCCGAGGTCGCATGGAAAAAATCGGCCCCGCCCGCGACGCGGATAAGCCTAGAGCGGGATGCGAAAAAGTGGATACCCTCCTTTCGCTTAAATCCCGCTCTAGGGTATTAGAATCGATCACGTCTCATGATTTTGGGTCGAGGCGATCGAAAATCATCTTGACCTAGCTGGCTATGCGGATCATCGGCGGGCGCCTGAAGGGTCGCATTCTCCAAGGCCCGGCCAATTTGGCCATCCGGCCGACTTCGGACCGGCTACGCGAAACCATTTTCAACATTCTCGCTCACGCCTATGACCATAGGGTCGAAGGAGCAGCCGTGCTCGATCTCTTCGCCGGCACCGGCGCCATGGGGATCGAGGCTTTGTCCCGTGGCGCCCACCATGTGCTGTTCGTCGATCAGGGAAGAGAAGCCTGCGCGCTGATCGCCGCCAACACCGAAGCGCTCGGGCTTGCCGAATGCTCCCAAATTCTGCGGCGCGATGCGCGCAAAATGGGGAAGGCCACTGAAAAATTCACGCTCGCCT
>DATJTB010000356.1:0-4575 GCA_035503795.1 Methylocella sp. | reverse complement strand
CCTCTTCCGTCTCTGTTTCTACTTTGGCTTCGTCCGGCGGCCGAAGTGAAACGAAGGCCGAATCAGTCTCAGATCAGGCCTTTCGCTGTTCAGCCGGATGGAACCCTATGATGGCTTTCAATTCCAGGTAGTCGTTGAAGGCATGAACCCCTCTCTCCCGGCCGTTGCCCGACTGCTTATAGCCGCCGAAAGGCGCATTCAAATCCAAAGTGGCCTCGTTGATGAGGATCTGGCCGGCCCGCAGCTGCGCGGCGACCCGCCGTGCACGGGAAATATTACCGCTCTGGATATAGGCGGCCAAGCCATAATCCGTATCGTTGCCGATGGCGATCGCTTCTTCCTCGGTCTCATAGCTCAGGATAGATAGAACGGGCCCGAAGATTTCCGACCTTGCGATTGTCATGTCGTTCGAGACGTGGGCAAATACAGTCGGCTTGACATAATAGCCTTGGTTCAGTCCCACTGGCCGGCCAAGACCGCCAGCAACAAGGGTTGCGCCCTCAGCAATGCCTTTGCCGATCAAATCCTGTATTTTGGTCCACTGGGCGAGCGATACGACAGGACCGACCTGCACATTCGTGCGCGGATCGCCAACCGTAATTGATTGGGCGGCATTCGATGCAATCTTGATCGCATCGTCCAATAAGGGACGCGGCACAAGCATCCGGCTTGGCGCATTGCAGGACTGGCCTGAATTGCGCATCATCAACGCAACACCGGCGGTGACGGCCGCTTCGAGATCTGCATCATCCAAAATAATGTTCGGTGATTTGCCGCCAAGCTCCTGGAGGACACGCTTGACCGTTGGCGCGGCGGCACGCGCCACTTCGATACCGGCTGGGGTCGAGCCCGTGAAGGAAACAAGATCTATGCCTTTATGAGCGGCGATGGCTGCGCCAACCACTGGTCCCTCGCCGTTGATCAGGTTGAATACGCCGGGCGGCGTGCCGGCCGCGTCCATGATCTCGGCGAAGATCACGGCTGAAAAAGGAGCAAGCTCGGAAGGTTTGAGGACGACCGGGCAACCCATCGCCAGCGCGGGCGCCACCTTGCATAGGATCTGGCTCAACGGCCAGTTCCACGGCGTGATGAAACCGCACACGCCGATCGGCTCCTTGACCACAACTGTGCCATTGAGCGCCGCCTCGAACACGTAGTCCTTGAGTGCTGAGATGGAGACCCGCAAATGACCGGCTCCAATCGGCACTTGAGCCTTTTGGGCGAGCGCTAGAGGTGCCCCCATCTCCTCGCTGACCGCTGCCACGAGATCGGATGCGCGGTCTTCATAAGCGGCGAGAATGCGTTCGAGCAGTCCGACTCGTTCTTGCCGGTTCGCCTGCGAAAAGGCGGGAAAGGCGGCGCGTGCCGCGGCAACGGCTAAATCCACATCCGCTGGCGACCCGAGACTGATGCGGCCTGCCGGCTCCTCATTGGCTGGATTGATGACATCCATCTGATTGCGCTCGATGGGATCAATCCAGGCTCCATTGATGTAGAATTTAAGACATTCGTGCATTCTGGGCCATCCTGCGAAGCTGCGCCCTCCATTGACATCAAGATACTCGGAGACGGTAAAATTAGTGCGGATAGAAAGGCTTGGCAAAAATCTTCTCGGCCTCACACTCCGGTCGATCACTGTCTAAACCGAGGCATCTAAAGAAGGAGCAATGCGGACCAACGGGTGGAGTTAGCGTTTAATCTGTTAAGCTCAGTGATCTACTATTTGTTAATCCTCCATAGTACTAAATTACCCCCCTCTACCCATATCGGACGATGATCACTCAAGATTGGCCTCCAACCAGCGCGCGAAATGCGAAATTGACAAACGGGCTCGATTTAATGGATTAGGATTATGCTGAAGCTCTCGACATGTCTACCTGGGGTGCCTGTAAAATGGACGTCTACGATATCTCCGCGCAAGAACGCATTGAAGCGATCGTTCGGACGTTCATCAAGGATTGGCCGAGCGATCAAGCAATCGATATCGATAGAAATCTTTCTGAATTGGGCCTCTCATCCATGGATATGGTTAATCTCCTGATCGCGGTCGAGGCCGAATTCAATGTGACGGTTCCGGGCACCAATCTCAGCCCGGAACATTTCCGTTCTATCCGGACGATTGACCGGCTCTTCTCAAAGCTCTTAGGTTGAGGTTGGCTTTGCGGACGGGCGTTTCGAAAGGCCGAGCCGATCAGGTGAATTTCTTGAGAGAAACCGGCGTCCAATCGGCAAAGGTCATTTCAACGGCATAGACGACGCCACGTGCAATCGATTGATTGGCGTTGCTGCAGCCGTTGACTTGCGCCTTTGGGTCCGTGGCGGTTTCAGCGACAATGACGCCTGTCAGGACGGCTTGTTTGCTGCGCTCGAGGCCCTTGATGCGTCCATCCGCGGGCGCAAGGACAAGCTTGGCGCCGATCCGGCCCAGAACCTCTCCCATCCGGATCATCTCGCCGATTATCTTCCCGGTTGTGAAAACGCCGCTCTCCGGGGCATGAACGAAATGGGAGGCCTCCTGATTCTTTTCGCTCTCGTGACTTGAGGGCGTTCGCGCCGATCCGCTCTCGATAATCCCGCCGATATTCGGGCCAGAGATCTCGATGACGAGATCGCAATCCGTGCCGGCGATCGCGCCCGGCCCAAGGATGATCGTCAGCTCCGCATGGTTCTTGACCCGCTCGTGTCGCGCTTCGGCATCGATGCGCGCATCGACGATGACATCGAAGGGCCAGCGATCAACAACCTCGGTGAAAGGCTGGGTCAGGACCGGAATGAAGCTGCGGCTGCGCAGACCGATCAAAAAATCGGCAGTCTGATCGGCCCGCCGTGCCGGGACGGAGTCAAGGATCGCGGAGCCGTCATACCAGGCATCACCGAAGGCCATTTTCCGCCGCAGCACGCGGGGTGGCACGGCCTGATGAATGGCGACCGAATAGCCGGAAAGCAACAGCATGCGCGCCACGGCAGAGGCGGTCTCGTCCACGCCAACCACAAGAATGCTCGTCGGCTCGGTCATGGGCAGAGTTTCTAGCGGGGAAAAACTGATTGCGATCAGAAAACCAATTATATAGCAATTTGCTTGCTTGGCTATTTAGATCTTAATTTTGCTATAGCTTGACGATAGACTCCTTCGAACGGACCAAAACCTTGGGGCGGTGACGGAGTTCCATTGGACTCAACGAATCCGCCGCGCGACGCTGTGAAAGGAGTTCGCTGGCGCAAGGGCGCGGACCAGCGGGCCAAATCCGCCGCGTGGCACTTTGAGGAGGAGATCGCGCGGTGCGATCAGTCCGGCGACCGGCGCGCAGGTGGGAAAGAGACGCTCGAAAAAGCTCTCGGGGCTCGCCCGCAGGACCGCCGCTGGACGGCGGGCGCCGTCTTTCGCCGCCAGAAAATCATTGGCCTCCTCGATAAAGCCGGAGTCCGCCGCCCGCCCGCACCGCAGCAAGAAAACATTGGACTCACGCACCAGCTCTAAAGCTTGCCCCAGCCAAGCCGCTTCATTTTCCGCCTCGACGAGATCGCAGCCGGCATGTTGGGCGAGAAGCCCTAGATCCTGGTCTGCGGGTCCCGCGATCCGCACATCTCCGAGCAAACCTTCGACTTTCGCCGTCACAAGAGAGGCGAGCGTGCGGGCCAAAACGACGGCGAGACCCCGCCCCGGCAGAAGCTCGGGCCTATCCTCGCAGAAGACGATGGTCGACAGCATAAGACCTCATGACGCGCAATGAAGCTGGTTCACGTCAATTTCCTCTTGCGAAAATGAGAATCGAGAAGCGTGTAGTGTCAGTCTGGATCTTCGCTCTCGCGGGGAGGACAGGCGTGGATTCCAAAGTCCTTAACCAACTCTTCGATCCGGTCCATCCGTCAGGCAGCTGGCTCGACCCAGACCGCCGTGCCATACGCCAGCACTTCGGTAATTCCGTCCATGATCTCATTGGCATCATAGCGCATGCCGATCACCGCATTGGCCCCCGCCTGTTCGGCATGCTGGCACATATGCTCGAAGGCTTCCTGCCTTGCGGATTCGGCCAGTTCGACATAGGCGCCTATCTGACCGCCGAAGATCGATTGCAGGCCGCCGACAAAATTGCCGACGACGCTACGCGAGCGCACCGTAATCCCGCGTACGATGCCGAGATGTCGGACAAGCCGGAAGCCAATGATCTCATTGGTCGTCGAAACCATCATGGACAAAACTCGGAGCCACCCTCAAGCATTTGATCTGACAAATGCATAGATCAAGCGTTTGTCAAGCAGGGAAGACTTTTGAGCGGCACACGCTTTTAGGGTTTCTGGGGCATCGGATTTATCTTTAGTGTGGACAATACATTCATCATAGCCATGCAAGCCGCCAAGTAGCTTGTTGAGACTATCGCGAAGAGCTTCTAGCTTTTGGGTCTCACTATATAAGAGGTCCGGGAATACATGAAGGACACGACGTCCGCCATTCTCCAAATACAGTTTCCTTTCTTGGGCATGAGGAAGGTTCAGATTTACAATTTGGTGCAGATTTCTATCCTTCTTTGCGCTAAGCATAGCAGGAAGTTGGGAGCACTGCGAGAGTGCGTCAAG
>DATJTB010000355.1:0-11962 GCA_035503795.1 Methylocella sp. | reverse complement strand
GTCTTGCCAGCCCCCGACGGAGAAGAAAGGATCAGCATCAGGCCCCGGCGTCCGGGCGGCGACTTGTCTCTTTCAGATGGGGGCGGCACGGCTCCTCACTCGATATTCTGGGCCTGCTCGCGGAACTGCTCGATCTCGACGCGCAATTCGAGACCGAGCGCGGTCAAGCCCGCATCATTCGATTTGGCGCAGAGCGTATTGGCCTCGCGGGATAGTTCCTGGGCAAGAAAATCAAGCCTTCGGCCGACCGCGCCGCCCTTGGCCAGCAGCTCCCGCGCAGCGGTGGTGTGGGCGGCAAGCCTGTCGAGCTCCTCCCTGATGTCGGCCTTGGTGGCAAGGAACAGCGCCTCCTGATGGAGGCGGTTCGGGTCGAGATGTTCGTGGGGGGCGAGCAGCGCGAGCGATTGGGCGAGCCGCGCCTTGATCGCCTCCGGCGTGCGGGCGGGATTCCCATCCGCCGCCTGCGTCAGCGAGGCGATCCTCGCCAGGCGGGCAACGAGAAGGTCGGCAAGCGCCGCTCCCTCTCGCCGGCGCATGGCGATGAGATCATCAAGCCCCCTGTCGAGAAGCGCCAGCGCGCCCGCTCTCGCCGCCAAAATCTCGGATTCGTCTTCTGCCGCCTCGAAGATTTCAATGACGCCGCGCAGCGCAAGAAGGCCATCGAGCCTCGCTGGTGAGATCATTTCCGGCAGCCGGATATCGGCCACTGCCGCAATGAGGCGTTGCAGCACCTCCTGGTTGATCTTGATCTCCGGCGTAACTGTCTTGCGCTCGGCAGCGAAAGAGAGATGGATCGTGCCCCGGTGCAGCTTTTGGGCGATCTTCGCGCGCGCCTCGGGCTCGATCGCGTCGAAGGGCGGCGACAGGCGCAATCGCACGTCGAGCCCTTTGCCGTTGACCGATTTGAGCTCAAACGCCAGACGCCAGGTCCCGGCTTCACCGGCAGCGCGGGCGAAACCCGTCATGCTGGCAATTGTCATGGAAATTAAAAGTCCTGGGCTCAATTTCTTGGACGGCACCATAGGGCTGGCCGGACAAAGGCTCAAGCTGCCGTTTCGGGATCGAAAAAAGTGACATTCACACAGCCGAAAATGTCATGGGCTCAAGAGGCCTCGCGCCGACCTCGCGCCGGTTGCGGAGTTGACTTGGGGTTTCAGCCTCTGTCTTGATGAGTAACCTCGACGCCATTCAATCCAAAATGGGAGGCGCAATCATGGAAAGGCGTACATTTCTGACCGCACTGGGCACCGTTGCGGCGCTTTCATCCGCCCCTCCGCTCGTGGCGGCGGCCGACAAAAACGTTCCCCTCACTGTCGCGCTTTGGGTCGTGCTCGAAGCCAAGCCCGGCAAGGAAGAAGAGGTTGCCGCATTCCTGCGGCAGGGCAAGCCCCTGGTCGAGGAGGAACCGGCCACTATTGCCTGGTTCGGCGTCAAGCTCGGGCCTTCGACCTTCGCCATTTTTGACGCTTTTCCAGACGAGACCGGACGGCAAGCTCATTTGTCAGGGAAAGTCGCGGCTGCTCTCATGGCCAAAGCGGGTAATTTGCTTGCAAAGCCACCATCGATTGAAAAGGTGGACGTGCTCGCGTCGAAATTGCCCGGCTGAAATATTGCACCGTCATTTTCTGTTCACGCGAGAGGCTATCCCTGCCTCGAGAGAAGTATGATTGCGACTAGCCGGCAAAGCTATGGCGAGCCGAGTTGACCTGACACGTCTTTCGCGCGGCCTAAAGTCGGATTTCCCGTTGGGTCGGCGGGCTGAAAGCGATATTCCTGAACATAACATTCGGGTCACGGGAGAACAGTTAGTGCGCCGAAGAACCCTCATTTATGGCCTCATCGCCCTCTGTGCGTCGGTTAGCCGCGCCACTGCCGCCGCTTGGGCCTTGATCACAAGCGAGGAATTCGCAAACGATCTTGCCGCTGCTGAGCCCGTAACGATTGATCTCTCATCTTTGCGTGTAACTTATGGTTGGCTGGGAGTCGATATTGCGAAGCGGGTCATGGAGCATGCGCATGTCGTCGCGTCTGGCCTATTGGCCGAAAACGCGGATATTCCTGCCGGATATCATAGAGTGACCCTTCAAATCGCGGATAATATGCACCGCGTCGGTGTCCGCACCTTTGAATTTATCGTCGTGTGAAGTGTCGGCCATGGCTTGCCCGGATAGGAATCGCCTGCTGGGGTCGAGGCGACCTCTTGCGGGGAAGCATAGATGCTCGTCTCGATGCGACCATGTCCTTTTTCAATATCGTCTTGGTGACGAGTTCGTTCTCTGGCGCAGTGTGGAAATAGGCGGCGACCTCGCTTTCGAGGACCGGATGGTTGCACGTTGGAGCCTAAAGGAAATCGGCCTCATGCACGACGATCTTGTCGGCGATCTCGCCCTGGTACCCCGTGGCGTCAAGGATCACTATCTTGTTAGGAGAATGGCGTGATGGCGCCCGAGTACTCTGACGGCAAAAAAACGGCGAAGTTCAGCCTTTATCTGCGGTTCGAATGGATCGCACTGGCGTGCCTATTGATCATGCTCGCAGCAATCACGGTTTACGCGATTGCGATGACAGCTATCGAAATCGCCGGTGCTTTGATCCACGGCGGAACCCTCTTCGAGGTGGAAGCGCTGAAGGAGACCTTCGGACGCATTTTGACCATTCTAATTGTCCTCGAATTCAGCCACTCGGTTCACGTCGCGATGACAAAGCACGTCGGCGCAATCCAAGCGAGAATCTTGGTTCTCATTGCGATTTTGGTCATCGCGAGAAAATTAATACTAATGGATTTTACGACGATTGAGGCGCAGATGATCCTTGCTTTAGGAGGCCTATTGCTGTCCTTAGGCGGTTTGTATTGGCTGATTTCAATCGGCGATCGCCCTGAGGGCTTCGTCGATGCACAGGAAGTCGATGCACAGGATCATGTGGGCGAGCTGAAACATGATCCACAGATAGATCGGCGGGCGGGGCAAGGAGTTGAGGCCGAAAAAGCAATTTAAGACGGGTGCGAAGCATGACCCCATTCTTTGCCGCGGTAAGACCAGCATATGACGAAGTTCCCACAATTATAGACAGAGGCCGTGCATCCTTATTCCCCCTGCCGGCCAACGGGCTCAGGCCGTCCGTAGCTGTTCAGAGCGGGATGAGCAAAAGTGTGAAGCGGTTTTGCTCTCGCCTCCCGCTCTACACGACGAGAATCGATCATGATTTTGGATCGAGTCGATCCAAAATCATCGGGATCCAATTGGAAAAATTGAGTGGAATGAAGCGGAAGAACGGGACTCAACTTTTCGGGCAGCAGCAGGCGAAATGATGGCGAACCCGGAGCAAAAATGACGAGCGATCCGAACACAATCTTAACGGCAGCTGAAATCATCACCCGCCTTGATCTCAAGCCGCACCCCGAAGGTGGCCATTATCGCGAAACCTTTCGGGATACAGCTCGGACGCCGCAAGGCCGTGCGCGCTCGTCCTTGATCTATTTTCTGCTCATAGAAGGTGAGACTTCGCATTGGCATAGAGTGGATGCCGCCGAGGCTTGGCACTTCTATGCGGGGGCTCCGTTGGAGCTCAGGACCGCGGCGGATGACCGAAAAACTGAAGTGCACCGGATCGGTCCGAATCTTTTGCAAGGAGAACGCCCGCAACATGTCGTGCCCGCCCACTATTGGCAGAGTGCCAAGAGCCTTGGCGCCTGGACGCTCGTCGGATGCTCGGTCGCGCCGGGCTTTGAATTCTCTGGCTTTGAGCTTGCGCCGCCGGATTGGTCTTTTGGCGGGAGCTGAAGGGATGAACTTGGCCTGATCGATCAATCTCGTTCTTGATCGCGTCCTTCACTCCTTGCTCGCCATGGATGTGATCTGCTTTTGCAGTTGTTCGAGCTGGCGTTTCATATCTTCGATATCACTCTTTGACACTTGCGGGGCGCTCTCTTCCTCGGTGTCGCCGTGGGAGGATTCGGATGGTTTCTCTGAGGGCGCCTGCAGCGGCTTGCCGAAGGGCGTGAAAATCCCGAGCGCCTGCTCGAACAAGGCCAAGTTCTTGCGGGCCTGTTCTTCGAGAAGGCCAAAGACGGGCGGGTTCAAGGGCGTGCCAAAATTCTTGGCGAATTTGTCTCGGAACCTGGCCTGCTCATTGACCAGCTTGCCGATCGTGAACTCAAGATAGCTAGGCACCAGCATCTGCATGCTGTCGCCATAAAACCGGATGAGTTGGCGCAGAAAGGTGATCGGTAGAAGGCTCTGCCCTTGCTTGCTTTCCTGCTCGAAGATGATCTGGGTGAGGACCGACCGGGTGATGTCCTCGCCGCTCTTGGCGTCGTAAACGACAAAATCATCGCCCTTTTTGACAATCGCGGCGAGATCCTCAAGCGTGATATAGGCGCTCGTATCCGTATTGTAGAGCCGCCGGTTGGCGTATTTCTTGATCGTGATCGGTGTGCTGTTCTTCGCCATAGCCGCATGCTGCCTTTAAGGTCAGTTTGCAATTTAAGCAGGTTTTTCTCGATCGCGCCATGGGGTTGAGCGGCACAGGCCTGTGGTCCAGCCAGAAGGGCGACTTATAAACATATCAGCATGACATCTCAGCATATCAGCATGATAATGACCGAAAATCTTTGCGAATTAGCTTGCGAAAAAGACCCGCCGTTGAGATACGAAGAGAGTAGAGTGGCCGGCAAGACCAGCGCTGCACCGCAATTTCAGCGGAAAGATGCGTGATCTTTCTCAGAGCCCTGTGCCGTCCGTGAAAAGCCTGATGATATTAGCCTTGATGATCTTATCTTAAGCGGAAAGCCGGTTTCGGTGGCCCATTCGAAGGAGTTCTCCCCATGACGGAAGAGATAGTCATAGCAAGCGCGGCGCGCACGGCTGTCGGAGCCTTCAACGGCGCCTTCGCGTCCGTCCCGGCGCATGATCTTGGTGCGGCGACGATCAAGGCAGCGCTGGAGCGCGCCAAGCTGGAACCGGGCGAAGTGGATGAGGTGATTCTCGGCCAAGTCTTGACCGCCAACCAGGGTCAGAACCCGGCCCGCCAGGCCGCGATCATCGCGGGCGTGCCGAAAGAGAAGACTGCTTTCGGTATCAATCAAGTCTGCGGCTCGGGTCTGCGCGCGGTAGCGCTCGGCGCGCAGCAGATCACCAATGGCGATGCCAAGGTCATCGTCGCCGGCGGCCAGGAGAGCATGTCCTTGTCGCAGCATGGCGCTCATCTGCGCGGTGGCACGAAAATGGGTGATATCAAATTCGTCGACACCATGATTCGCGACGGCCTCACCGATGTGTTCAATGGCTATCACATGGGTCAGACGGCGGAAAATGTCGCGGCGAAATGGCAGATCAGCCGCGAGGAGCAGGACAAATTCGCCCTCGCTTCACAAAACAAGGCCGAGGCCGCCCAGAAAGCTGGCCGCTTCAAGGAGGAGATCGTCGCTTTCGCGGTTGCCGGCAAGAAGGGCGATATAATTGTCGATGCAGATGAATATATCCGCGCCGGTACCACGCTCGAAGGGCTCGCCAAGCTGAAACCGGCCTTCACCAAGGATGGCACTGTCACCGCCGGCAATGCCTCCGGCATCAATGACGGTGCTGCTGCCCTCGTCCTGCTGAGCGCCAGGGAGGCCAAGGCTCGCGGCCTTACACCGCTGGCGCGCATCGCCGCATGGGCGACCGCCGGTGTCGATCCGGCCGTCATGGGATCGGGACCCATCCCCGCCACCCGCAAAGCGCTCGAAAAGGCGGGCTGGAAAGTGAAGGATCTCGACCTTGTCGAAGCCAATGAGGCCTTCGCTGCTCAGGCCCTCGCTGTCAACAAGGACTTGGGGTGGGATCCGGCGATCGTCAATGTGAATGGTGGCGCAATTGCGATCGGCCACCCGATCGGCGCCTCCGGCGCCCGCATCCTCGTCACCCTCCTTCATGAGATGCAAAGACGCGGGGCCAAGAAAGGGCTTGCGACCTTGTGTATCGGCGGCGGCATGGGGATCGCCTTAGCTGTCGAGCGCTGAATTTGGGGTAGGGCCATCCGGCCGGTAGGTCCGGCAGGAGGCTTTTGGAAGGTCGTTGGAGCAGGGGTTTAAGGGAAGGGGATCATGGCCAGAGTAGCGGTAGTCAGTGGCGGCACGCGCGGTATTGGCGCCGCCATCAGCAAGGATTTGAAAGGGGCCGGCTATGTCGTCATTGCCAATTATGCGGGCAATGACGAAGCCGCGGCGAAATTCCATGCCGAGACCCAAATCTCCGTCTTCAAATGGGATGTCTCGAACTATAAAGCCTGCGCCGCGGGCTTGTCGCAAGTTGCTCACGAGTTCGGGCCCGTCGATATTCTCGTCAATAACGCCGGGGTCACGCGCGATGTCATGTTCCACAAAATGACTCCCGAGCAATGGTATGATGTCATCAACATCAACCTTAACTCGCTGTTCAACATGACCCGCCCAGTGATCGAGGGTATGCGCGAGCGCGGTTTCGGCCGGATCGTCAACATCTCCTCGATCAATGGCCAGAAGGGCCAGGTCGGCCAGGCGAATTACACGGCCTCGAAAGCCGGCGATATCGGCTTCACGAAATCGCTCGCCCAGGAAAACGCCGGCAAGGGAATAACCGTCAACGCCGTCTGTCCCGGATATATCGCAACCGACATGGTGAAGGCGGTTCCGCAGGAAGTCCTGGAAAAATCCGTCTTGCCGTTGATCCCGGTCCGGCGGCTTGGCGAGGCAGAAGAGGTGGCCCGCTGCGTCACCTTCCTCGTGGCCGAGGAGTCCGGCTTCATTACCGGTTCGACCCTCTCCATTAACGGCGGCCAAATCATGGTGTGATTGACCTGCGAATGGAGCTGTCCACCTCCGAAAGCGAAGGAGCCCGCACGGTTCAGCCGCGCAGGGCTCCTTTGAGTGATGGCGAGCGTTTCAAACCGAGAACGAAAACTTTGCGATGAAATTTCTCGATACGGCCAAAATCTACATCCGCTCGGGCAATGGCGGCGCTGGCTGCCTGTCTTTCCGGCGCGAGAAATTTCTGGAATTCGGCGGCCCGGATGGTGGCGATGGCGGCGACGGCGGCAATGTCATTGCCGAATGTGTCGAAGGCCTCAACACGCTTATCGATTACCGCTACCAGCAGCATTTCAAAGCGCAGACCGGCCAGCATGGGATGGGCAAGAACCGCACCGGCGCCAAGGGTGCCGATGTGGTTCTCAAATTGCCGGCCGGTACCCAGATCTTCGATGAGGAAGGTGAAGTTCTGCTTGCCGATCTCACCAAGGTGGGCGCCCACACGTGCTTAGCCAAAGGCGGCAATGGCGGTTTTGGCAACAGCCGATTCAAGACGTCCACCAACCGCGCGCCACGCCATGCCAATCCAGGCCAGCCGGGCGAGGAGCGCACCCTGATCCTGCGCCTCAAGCTCATAGCAGAAGCGGGCATCATCGGCCTGCCCAACGCCGGCAAATCAACCTTTCTTGCAACCGTCACTAAGGCCCGGCCGAAAATCGCAGACTACCCTTTCTCCACCCTTCATCCGCAGCTTGGCGTGGCGCAGGCCGAGGGCCGGGAGTTCGTTCTCGCCGATATTCCCGGCCTGATCGAAGGGGCGCATGAGGGCCTTGGGCTCGGCGCCCGGTTCCTGGGCCATATCGAGCGCTGCCTCGTGCTGCTCCATCTCGTCGATGCCGGAACCGATCATGCGGGGCAAGCCTATAAGGCCGTACGCCGTGAGCTTGAAGCCTATGGCCATGGGCTCGATGACAAGCCCGAGATCGTCGTCCTCTCGAAATGCGACACGGTCGACGCCACGAAACTGCAGACTCAGAGCCAGCGGCTGAAGCGGGCCGCCCGACAAACACCCTTGCGGCTCTCGGCCGCGACCGGCCTCAATCTCGAAGTCACTTTGCAGAAGCTTCTGGCCGAGATCGAGGTCACCAAACAGAAGCTTGCGCCGCAACCCGCCGTCGCTGCGGAGTGGCACCCTTGAACACGCAACTTCGCGCCGCACGTTCGCCAAATGCCTGGCAGGCGCCAGAGGTGCAAAACTTCCGCCGCATCGTGATCAAGGTCGGCTCTTCCCTGCTCGTCGACGGTGAGCGAAGCTGCGTCAAGCGGGCGTGGCTCGAAACGCTCGCCGAGGACATCGGCCGAATCCACGGGCAAGGCGTCGACCTTCTCATCGTCTCCTCCGGCGCCATCGCGCTCGGGCGCAGCGTGGCGGGCCTTCCAGCGCGCGATCTCAAGCTGGAGGACAGCCAGGCGGCAGCGGCCATTGGCCAGATCACGCTCGCGCGCATCTGGGCGGAAGTTCTTGCCAACCAGACGATGTTGACCGGCCAGATTTTGGTCACCTTTGGCGATACGGAAGAGCGCCAGCGCTATCTCAATGCGCGGGCGACAATCGGCCGGCTGCTCGATCTGCGCGCCGTTCCGGTCATCAATGAGAATGATACGGTCGCGACGCATGAGATCCGCTATGGCGACAATGACCGTCTCGCGGCGCGGGTCGCCACTATGGCAGGGGCCGATCTCCTCATTCTGCTTTCCGATGTTGACGGGCTCTATACGGCGCCGCCCCTCGATGACCCTCAGGCCGAACTGGTAAGGATCGTGACGCGCGTCGATGCGGCGATCGAGGCTATGGCGGGTGGCGCCGCGTCGAAAATCTCGCGCGGCGGCATGCGCACCAAGATCGAGGCGGCCAAGATCGCCACGGCCGGTGGCGCCCATATGATCATCGCCAATGGCCGGGTCGACCATCCCATCGCCCGGCTGCAGGACGGGGCGCCCTGCACTTGGTTTCTGACCGGCTCGAACCCGGTGACCGCGCGGAAAAAATGGATCGCGGGTTCGCTCAAGCCCCGCGGGACGCTGCACGTCGACGAAGGTGCGTCTCAAGCGATTGCCGGCGGCAAGAGCCTGCTTCCCGCGGGGGTCAAGCGGGTCGAGGGGCATTTCACCAGCGGCGATTGCGTGGTAATCCGCGATTTGACCGGCAGCGAGATCGGCCGAGGCCTCGTCACTTACGATGCCGCCGACGCGGTCTTGATCGCTGGACGCAACTCGCAGGATATTCCTGGCCTTTTGGGTGCGCCAGGAAGGGCCGTGATCATTCATCGCGATGACATGGTTCTGACAGCCGACCGGCTCTCGGCAAAGGAGCTTTAGAGGATGAAAATGCAAGCCGAGACACCCGGCATCATGGCGTCTCTTGGGCAGGCAGCCCGCAACGCCGCTCACCAGCTTTCGCTGGCTTCGACAGAGGCGAAGAACCTGGCGATCCTCGAAGCAGCGCGAAACATAAGGGCGAGGACGGCCGAGATTCTCGAGGCGAATGCCCGCGACATGGCGGCCGCACGGCAATCCGGCGAGTCCGGTGCTTTCCTCGACCGACTGGCCCTCGATGCGAGCCGTGTCGAAGCCATGGCCAAGGGCCTTGAGGCCATTGCCGCCCTTCCGGATCCAGTGGGTCGCCGGCTTGCCGCTTATGAGCGGCCGAATGGGCTTTCGATCGAACGCATCGCCACGCCGCTCGGCGTCATCGGCGTGATCTTCGAAAGCCGTCCGGCGGTGACGGCGGACGCCGGCGCCCTTTGTCTCAAGGCGGGCAATGCGGCGATCCTGCGGGCGGGGTCCGAATGTGCCTTCTCGTCTCGCGCCATTCACGACTGTCTCACCGCGGGCCTCGAAGCCGCCGGCCTTCCGGCCGCCGCGATCGGCCTTGTGCCGGTCAAGGACCGTGCCGCGGTCGGGCTGATGCTTGCCGGGCTTGACGGAAATCTCGATGTGATTGTGCCGCGTGGCGGCAAGAGCCTGGTCGCCCGCGTCCAGGCCGAGGCACACGTGCCGGTCTTCGCCCATCTCGAAGGGCTCGTGCATGTGGTCATCGATCGCGACGCCGATCTTGAGAAGGCCAAAAAAATCGTTCACAACGCCAAAATGCGGCGCACCGGCATTTGCGGCGCGGCCGAGACACTGCTCGTCGACCAAGCCTGTGCGCCCACCCATCTTGCGCCCCTTGTCAAAATGCTGATCGACGCGGGTTGTGAGGTCCGCGGCGATGCCGAAACGGGCGCCGCCGACCCACGCGTGAAGGAAGCGAGCGAACAGGATTGGCGGACCGAATATCTCGATTCGATCATCTCCGTGCGCGTTGTGAAAAATCTCGATGAAGCCATCGCCCATATCGAGAAATACGGCTCGCACCACACCGATTGTATCGTCACAGAGAATGCAAACGCCGCGGAACGCTTCTTGAAGGAGGTCGATTCGGCAATCGTCATGCACAATGCCTCGACCCAATTCGCCGATGGCGGCGAGTTCGGTTTCGGCGCCGAGATCGGCATTGCGACAGGGCGCATGCATGCACGCGGCCCGGTTGGCCTCGAGCAGCTCACGACATTCAAATATCGCGTGCATGGCGACGGACAAACCCGCTCTTGACTGCGTCCCTCGTCCGGCCCACCAGCGCGATGGCTCGCTCTGTGACGAAGCGACATGAGCCGCGGTCTTTCAGCGAATCCGCCTCCCTTCACGCGCGGCATGAAAGTGGGCCTGTTTGGCGGCAGTTTCAATCCGCCGCACGAGGGACATAGAGCGGCGAGCCTCCTCGCCTTGCGGCGGCTCGACCTCGATCGTATCTGGTGGTTGGTGAGCCCCGCCAATCCTTTGAAGGATCCGCGCGAATTAGCGCCGCTGTCCTTGCGGGTTGAAGAGGCGCGGAAGATCAGCCGTCACCCCCGCATCGAGGTGAGCGCGGTCGAGACCGCCATCGGTGCCCGCTATAGTTTTGAGACGGTCGCCTATTTGAAGCGGCGCTGCCCTGGTGTGCGGTTCGTCTGGCTTATGGGCGCCGACAGTTTCCGCTCCTTCGACCGCTGGCAGCGCTGGCAGTCGCTTGCCCAGCTCCTGCCGATCGCCGTCATCGATCGACCCGGCTGGACTTTCGCCGCCTTGCAAGGCGCGCCGGCTTCGGTGTTTGCACCCTATCGTTTCGACGAAAGGGATGGGCGCTGTTTTTCAATGGCCATACCGCTGGCCATCCTGTTTCTGCATGGGCCGCGCTCACCATGTTCCTCGACACAACTGCGTGGATCGCCGCTCCACAAGGACTGATGCGATCATCCGCCGGGGGTACGCCTCGCGACCTTGCGCCTATTGTAGCGACAAATTTCTCCCGTGGAGTAGCTCTCCTGCACCTTGGACATGCAAGAAGTAAGAAGCTGGAAAAAACCAGCCGGGACTCTGCCCGCCTATCATCCCTGCTCTACGCCTGTTGGGATGATCTTTGCCTCATCGGGTGGGCGAGAGGTGAGACATATGGCGCGGATGGTGGGCCGTTTGTGGGTAGTATGGGATGAACGCGTTTCGTCCTTGGTACATGTAGGGCCGATCCGGGTGACAGTCAGGATACCCGGCGTTTTGATTGCAACCGTTCAACATTGGTATTGCCCCTATGGGCGGCCTCAAATTCGCATACTGGGCCGAGAGAGGGGTCGATACCAAAACAAAGTCTATAAAAACTATTGTAAAAAGGGCACGCATGCAAAGCCTCTTATGTAACGAATTTATGACAGCCACAAAAAACTGGCGTTAATGCGCGGCTCTTCAAGAGGCCCACCAGGAAAATAATCGTAGAGTAAGTAGTTATATATTTCATGGATCGCCTTGATCGCCACGATCAAGGCGGTCGTCGCCGACACTCTTGACCATGGCTTTCACAAGGGAAGCGTAACCGTGGTGGCATGCGAGAAAACATGAGGCATGAACGGGAGGGAAAGCGCACCAAGCCGCCGTCGAGGACAATGAATAGGCCGTGCGACGCCGATCGGCACGACCAGTCCAGCCTGGCGAGGGGATTGAGGCTTGCTTATCTCTTGGTTGGGTTGGCGCTTTGTGGGCCTGCCGGACCCTCGATCGCGCTTGAGCTTGCCGCGCCGGGCCCTCCCAAGGGAGTGGAGACGGCCAGTTTCCTAAGCTTTCTGC
>DATJTB010000354.1:0-13016 GCA_035503795.1 Methylocella sp. | reverse complement strand
CGAAACGGGAAACCAGGGTGTTGGCGGCGGTCTTGCTGGAGGCGGCAAGGCGCTTCTGCCCGGCGTTCGAATCCTTGCTGATGTAGCGAACAATTCCGTCGTCATCTATGCCAATGCGGATAGCTACCGGATCATCGAGCGGGCGCTGAACCAGCTCGACCGCCCGCAAACCCAGGTCGCTGTCGATGTGACGATCGCCGAGGTCGACCTCAACAATAGCCTGAATTACGGCGTCCAGTTCTTCCTGGGAAACAACGGTATCACCGGCCCGGGGACGGGGCTCAACGGCATGCACACGCTCGGAGCAGTGGCCATCAATTCAACGACCGGAAGCACGCCTCTGGAAAACGGATCCGGTTTCAACCTTCTGCTCGGCAATCAAATGACCCCCCATGTCATTCTTAGCGCCCTCAACCAATATACGACGACGAAGATCCTCGCCAATCCGTCCCTCGTCGTCATCGATAATCAAATCGCGGCTCTGCAGGTCGGCCAGCAGGTGCCCATTACGACCGGCAGCGCGAATATTTTGGCCGCCAGTAGCTCAACCTCCAGCACGGTGTTCAATTCCATCAGCTATCAGAACACGGGCATCATCTTGAGCTTCCGGCCGCATATCCATGCCAATGGCAATGTCAATCTGGAGATTGATCAAGAGATCAGCGCCTGCACAAATTGCTCGACCACCAGTTCCAATCTCACGCCGTCTTTCACCGACCGCCATGTCAAAAGCACGATCCAGGTGCCGAACGGCCAGACGGTTCTGCTGGCTGGCCTTGTTCAGGAAGAACAGGACAAGTCGCGTTCCGGCATTCCATTTGTCGAACAAATTCCCTTTGTCGGCGAAGCCTTCACGCCGTCCAACAACAATGCCGTGACCCGCACCGAGCTCATCATTTTCATCCGGCCGCAAGTCATTCACGATGGCGTCGAGGCCTCCAGCGTCGCCGAGGAACTCCGTGCCAAATTGCGGGGTGACAAAATCGGCACAACTCATCCGGCGGGGGCCGTCACGCCCTATCCGGTCGGTCTGGTCCAATGAGTGGAAAAACGCTTCGCCTCGCCCCACAGGGGTTTACGCTCAACCGGCAGCGATTCCGGACGTCCAGAGGCGAACCAAAGCCGGGGGACGGTTTCGCTTTTGCTTCAGGGCAGAGGATTCGTGTGCTGAAGGAACGGTTATCGAGTGTCCCGCGTAGCCTTCTCGCTATCCCGATCCTGCTCGCAAGTCTTTCGGCCGCGCCGAATCTCGAAGGCGCTTTTGGCGCCGGACTTGGCCTGTTGATGCTGGCGATAGCGGCGGAGGATGCGCGTCATTTCCGAATTCCCGACCAGCTATCGCTTGCTGCCTTCATCCTCGGTCTGGCGCAGGTCGCGATCGGGGATCTTGAGGGCTGGCCGGAGCCTATGGCCTGGGCTTGGCTGCGAGCTGCTGTCGCCGCTCTTTCATTTTACCTTTTGCGGGCGCTCTATCACCGGGTCCGCGGTCGGCAAGGCCTAGGGCTTGGAGATGTCAAGCTCGCTGCCGTTGCCGGCGTCTGGCTCGATCTTGCCCTTCTTCCGGTGGCCATTGAAATGGCGGCGCTCTCAGCCCTGATCCTTTATGGCATCAGCCGGTTTCTCGCGCGTCAGCCGTTGGAGGCTACGGCCAAATTGCCCTTCGGACTCTATTTTGCCCCAGCTATCTGGCTGTGCTGGCTTTTGGGCACAATTTTCGGGCGGGTCTGAGATGCACACGGGATTTCTTCGGTCTCGACAAAGCCAAAGGGAAATTGCCGGGCCTCCGGACGAGAGCGATCGAAGGTTTTGTCGCCAGGACCGCCATGATTTTGGGGATGCGAGTGCGAAACCGCTTCACACTTTTACTGATCCGGTTCCTTGGAGGCGCTTGGCTTGGCGCGTCCTTGGCGTGGTGGTCGGGGTCTCATTCCTCGGCCATGCCGCAGAGGCGGATCGCTTGCACGATGGCATCCGTGCCCTTGCAACCCATAATTACGTGAGAGCGGCCCAAATCTTCACAGAACTTGCGCCGCAGGGCGATCCGATCGCGCAAACTTATCTCGGCTATATGTATTCTCAAGGCAAAGGCGTGCCGCAGGACTATACGGTCTCGGCGGGCTGGTATAAGTGCGCTGGCCAGCAGGGCGTTGCCCGCGCGCAATATGAGTTGGGGCTCATGTATGACAAAGCCCTTGGCGTGCCCCAGGACTATGTGCGGGCTTATGCGCTCGTCAATCTGGCCGTTGCCAAGGCTGGTCCAGAGCGGACAGTCTGGACGCGGATCAGGGACGCCATCGCCTCCAAATTGAGCCTGGCGGAACGCACCGTGGGGCAGCAAATGGCCTTCGAAGGTATTCCGGAGACGCCTTGCCTGCCGATTTCAACCGGCGTGCCGCCGCCTTATTCGGTTATTCATTCGCCCTTGCTCGAATGGTTCCCTTGAATGTGACCGGCTCAGCCGCTCGCGAGGGTTCAAGCCCGATCTTTGTGGAAAATCCGCGACTTTTGCGCGGCCCTGCGCTAAAGCGCTTTCGAGCCAAGCGGGCGGCCTTGTCGTGTAGCAAGACGCGACGAATGCAGGCTTCTGGAGCAATCTCGCACGCCAGCTCCGTTTGAAAGTCGAGCCGGATCAGGGCCAAGCGCCCGCGCGGCGCCACACGTAGAGCATCTGGCGACAAGGAAGCACCAGGTTCAGCCGGAAGCAGACCCAATCTCCTGAAAGAGGGGACCATGGACGAAAGCGTCACGGTGACGGCGGCTTCCCGCCTTCACCTTGGATTTCTCGACATGAACGGCAAGCTTGGTCGCCGTTTCGGGAGCCTGGGGCTTGCCATCGACCGTCCCGCCACCCGTTTGACGCTGCGCCGGAGTCAGACGCTCTCAGCCACGGGGCCGGATGCTGAGCGGGCCTTGCCATACCTTGAAACATTGCGCCACCATTTCGGCCTGGCCTCAACCTATGATCTGACCTTACATGAGGCGATTCCGGCGCATGCTGGCCTGGGATCTGGGACGCAACTCGCCCTCGCGCTGGGCGCGGCGGTGCGACAGCTGGAAGGCTTGCCCTCGAATCCGGTGGAGGATGCACAGCTTCTGCGGCGGGGCGCGCGTTCCGGGATCGGCATCGGTCTGTTCGAGCGGGGCGGCTTCATCGTCGATGGTGGGCATGGACCACACACCACGACGCCGCCGATTCTGGCAAGGATGGTGTTTCCGCCCCAATGGCGCGTGATCATCGTGCTTGATCCGTTCATCGAAGGGGTACATGGCGGCGCAGAGCACGCCGCCTTCGCGGGGCTGCCGGATTGCCCGGCGAGTCTTGCTGCCGAAATCTGCCGGCTCGTTCTCATCCAGGCATTGCCGGCCTTGGCCGAACAGGATATCGGTCCGTTTGGCGATGCGATCACTCGTCTTCAAGAGATTGTGGGAGACTATTTTGCTCCCGCTCAGGGCGGTGCACCTTATACGAGTGCCGGGGTGCAGCGCGTGATGCAAGAACTCCAGAAAAAGGGGGCGAGAGGGACCGGCCAGTCCTCTTGGGGACCGACCGGTTTTGCTTTTGCGCCCAGTGACGGGGCGGCGCAGCTTATGTGCGACGAAGTCCAAGCAACGGCGGCCTCAAAACACATCAAGTTGATGGTCTGCAAAGGGGTCAACCACGGCGTCCGTGTCGAGGGACAAACCTCGCAGTCAGCCCTTCGACTATAGACGAAGAGTGATTCAACCAGGGGAAACTAAGTGGCGAAAAATATATTGCACATGTTCAGCCCGCTTCGGCATATGAGCCCGTTCGACGTGAATATGGCGCTCGATGCGGGCTATGATGCGGTCGTTCCTTATACCGATGTTCAGCTCGAAGAAATCAGGTCCCTGGTCCAGGATGCGATGTTCTCGCGCTCGCCGAAAGATGCAGTCCATACGGGAGTTTTCATCGCGGGCAGGGATGTGGTTCTGGCCCTCGACATGCTGGAGCAATTGCGCAAGACCCTGTTGCCGCCCTTCGAGATTTCGGTTTTCGCCGATCCTGCCGGTGCCTTCACGACCGCCGCCGCCATGGTGGCCCGTGTCGAAAAGCTTTTGCACCAGTGGAAAGGCAAGACACTCAAGGGTATACGCCTCGTAAACTTTGGCTCGACCGGCCCGGTTGGCTACACCTGTGGTGTCATCGCGGCCCTCGAAGGCGCCGATGTCCTTTTGACCGCGCGCGATATCGAGAGCGTGCAAGCCACGGCGGATGAGATCAAGTCGCGGTTCGGCGTGACAGTTCAAGCCGCCAAAGCCAATTCGCCGGAAGAGATCTCCGCCGCGCTGCAGGATCAGGAAGTTGTCCTCGCCACTGTCGCGGCCGGCGTGCAGGTCCTTTCGTCTGCCATGTTGGCTTCGGCCAAGTCCGTGCTCGTCGCAGCCGATGTGAATGCCGTTCCGCCGGCCGGCATTGAAGGGATAGAATTGATGGCGAATGGTGCGGAACTGGCTGGCGGCAGCCTCGGGATTGGGCCGCTCGCGATAGGCAATGTGAAATATAAGACGGAAGCGGCCCTCTTTCGGAAGATGACGGCCTCGCACATGGCCGTCAGCTTCGATTTCCGCGATGCCTTCAGCCTTGCCCGCGAATTTGCCTAAGGATGGGCCCACGGTTCTGATCGCGGCGTCCTCCGGCCGTGCGCTGGCGAGCGCGGCGCGCCGGGCGGGATGGCGGCCCCTCGTCGCCGACTTTTTTGATGATCTCGACACGCGCCACCTATGCGCCGCCAATTGCCTCGTCGAGGGTGGTATCGATGAAGGCTTTACCGCGGAAAATCTTTTGCCTGCCCTTTTTGGGCTCGCAAAGACCGAAGTGCCTTGCGGACTCGTTTATGGCGCCGGTTTCGAGGACCGCCCAGAACTTTTGGAGCTTACCGCGCAGTATTTTCCGATTCTTGGCAATGCACCGGACGTGGTGCGCACAGTGAAGGAACCGCGGCTTCTGGCCGATCTTTGCGCCGGCCTGAAAATTCCGCACCCGGACATCCGCCTCAGCAAGCCGACGGCAAGCCGGGGTTGGCTTGCCAAGCGCCAAGGTGGGGCGGGCGGCAGCCATATCGCCCCGGCAGGTTGGCCAGCGGGTGGCGAGAGGATCTATTATCAGCGTTGGGTGCCCGGTGAGCCCATTTCGATTTTGCTCCTTGGGAATGGGGAAAAGGTGGAAATTGTCGGACTCTCCCGGCAATGGACCGATCCGGCGCCGCTTGAACCTTATCGTTTCGGTGGGAGTCTACGCCCCGTTCATCTTCCGCCAAAACTCGAAGGTAAGTTGCGGCGCGCGGCCCAATCGGCCGCTATCGCTTGTGGCCTTCGCGGTTTGAACAGCGTTGATTTTGTTGTCTCGGATTCGGATTTTTGGCTGGTCGAGATCAATCCGCGCCCCGGCGCCACGCTGGACATTTTCGACAATCGCAAGGGCGCCCTGTTCCGCGCCCATATCGAGGCATCGAGGGGCGTCTTGCTCAAACATCGGCTCAAGCACCAAAATGCGGCGGCTTCGGCAGTCGCCTATGCGCGGCGCGACATCGGCTCCATGCCGCAATTTGCGTGGCCAAGCTGGACGGCGGATCATGAGAAGGCGCAAAGTTTTGTGCGGGCTCAGGCGCCTTTATGCACGGTCTTGGCGAAAGCCGCCACGCCAGACCGGGCCCGTGCGCTGCTTGCAGCGCGCCTGCATTTTGTGTTGAACGAACTCGGGCAAATCCAGGACAATCCAATCAGCGGGAAGGAAACGGCACATTGAGCGAGACGGAATTCAGCATCAACACATTGACGGGCGCGCTCGTCGACCGGTTGGTCACGAACGCGGCCCGCTTGCGGGTCAGGGTTTCAAAGGGCGACGCAGGTGAGACGATCATCGATGCGGGCAAGATGGCGCTTGGCGGCATCGATGCCGGTCTTGCCGTCGCCGAGATTTGTCTCGGCGGGCTTGGCACCGTCAGCCTGGCGCCGACCGGTGCCAATCCGAAATGGCCGTTCGAGCTCAGCGTGCGCTCGAATGATCCGGTGACCGCTTGCCTTGCCAGCCAATATGCCGGCTGGGCGCTTTCCCATGGGGAGGGCAAGGGGGCCTTTTTTGCCCTTGGTTCCGGGCCTGGCCGGGCGCTGGCGCGCAAGGAGCCCTTGTTCGCGGAGCTCGACTATCACGACAAGGCTTCCCGCGTCACGCTTGTCCTCGAATCGGATAAGCCGCCGCCGCGCGAGATCACCGAGAAAGTCGCGCGCGACTGCGGAGTCACGACGGAAAATGTCACTTTCATTTTCGCTCCGACGCAGAGTTTGGCCGGCAGCATCCAGGTCGTCGCGCGGGTGCTCGAGGTCGCGCTGCATAAATCGCATGAGCTGAAGTTTCCCTTGTCGCGCATCATAGACGGCGTGGCCGCGGCGCCGATGTGTCCGCCGCATCCCGATTTCGTCCAGGCCATGGGGCGCACCAATGACGCGATCATCTATGGTGGCCGGGCGCATCTCTTCGTGACAGGTCCATCCGCCGACGCCAAGGAGCTCGCCGAAAAACTTCCGAGCACGACCTCGCGCGATTTCGGCCGGCCCTTCGCCGAAGTGTTCAAGGCCTATAAGGGGGATTTCTATAAGATTGACCCATCGCTATTCAGCCCGGCGCGCGCCATTGTGACGGCGGTCGAAACCGGCGAGACCTTTCATGCCGGCGAGATCAATCAGGCCCTCCTTGATGTGTCCTTCGGCTGATGGCACGGCTTGCGAACGGAGCCGGTTTTCAGGAACATTTATGCACAAGCAAAAGGCGGTGGCGGTTTCAGAAGAAGCGAGCTCCGCCACCCCTCGGCCATTGGGCTCGCTGGAAGTTTTCAGCTGTCCGAAAATCGCGCTCGCCATCGATCTCCATGATTGGCATGCCCGGGATCTTTCGGCGGCTTTCGCGCGCGCCAGGGCGCTTGCCATCCCGGTGCGGCTCTCGCAATGCAGGTTCGACACGGGGCATGCGAACGGCCTTGTCATTCCGGGCTTCGGTGACTGCTTACCGGACGCGGTTTTCGTGCGGGCGATCGGCTCGGGTACGTTTGAGAGCGTGACTTTGCGCCTCGATGTGCTGCATAGCCTTGCCAAGCTCGGCGTGCCCGTCTTCAATGCCGCGCGCGCCATTGAGATTTGCGTTGACAAGGCAGCGACAAGTTTTGCCCTTGCGCGAGAAGACCTCCCCACGCCACCGACCTGGACGATCCAGTCCGAACCGGCGGCGCGGCGGATCGTCCGGCGCGAAACGCGGCGCGGCCCGCTCGTGCTGAAACCTCTGTTCGGCGCGCAGGGTTTTGGCCTGAAACTCATTCGCGGCGAGGACGATCTGCCATCGTTCGAGGAAGTGGCCGGCGTTTATTATCTCCAGCGGTATATCGGCGTCGAACGTGATGGCTTTCGTGATATAAGGCTGTTCGTCGCACAAGGACGGGTGATCGCCGGCATGAGCCGCCATGCCAGCCATTGGATCACCAACATCAAACTCGGCGCGCGGCCCGAATGGTGCGAGCCGGATCCGCAGATGATTGATCTCGCCTTGCGCGCCGCCGCGGCGGTCGGGGCCGATTTCGCCGGGGTGGATATGATCCGCGACGCCGGCAATGCCCTTCAGCTCCTCGAGGTCAACAGCATGCCGGGTTGGCGCGGCTTGCAGAAGGTTGCGCCCCTTTCCATTGCCGATGCGTTGGCGAGCACGCTTTTGACGATGATCGGCGGGCAAAGGATCAAGGCCGTCTCGTGAATGCCATCGCCGCGGCTTTTGTCGCCGCCTGCCTGGATGAGCTCGAAGCGCCGAAACCCGGAAACATCCATATTTTTGCCGAGGGCCATGGCATGACGGTGGCCGATTTCAAGGCCAGTGCCGAGGCCGCAGCGGCCGCGATGGGCAATCCGGCCCTTTCGGTTGGGGCGCGCGTCAGAGCTGGTGTCGAGGCGACCTTCCAAGCGGTGAATATGAACACGAACCTCGGCATTCTGCTTTTGTGCGCGCCGCTTGCCGTTGCGGCGGAGAAGGGGGGTGATTTGCGTTTGTCCTTGCGCGCCACCTTGGCCAATTTGACGCGGGCGGATGCATCGGATGCATTCAAGGCCATTGTTCACGCGCGCCCGGCGGGACTGGGCGAGGCACCCCGCCATGACGTACATCATACCGCCGAAGTCACCCTTTTAGAGGCGATGCGGGAGGCGGCCGGCCGCGACCGGATCGCCTACCAATATAGCCATGATTTCGTCGATATTTTTGAAACGGGCCTGCCGGCTCTTGCTGATGCCGGGGAGTGGGATTGGCCCATGCCCTGGCCGGTCGTTCGCGCTTATCTGGGTTTCCTCGCCGGCTTTCCGGACAGCCATATCGCAAGGAAGCACGGGACGGCGGCGGCTACAGCGGTTCAGGCGGAAGCTGTCAAAGTGCTGGAACGCTACAAGAACACAATGTCACCCGAAGACGCACTGCGAGATATGTTGTCCTTTGACGAGCGGCTCAAAAATTCTGGGCTCAATCCGGGCACCAGCGCCGATTTGACGGTTGCAACTCTTTTCGCGGGGCGGCTGCAGCATTTCCACCTTCGATCGAAGCGAGAAGTGTCGTAGGCCTTTGATTTGACGCATTTTCTCAAGAGAACCTGTCACCCGTTCGCGGGAAAAAGCTGCAACTCGGCTCTTGATCAAGGGCCGCAATGATGGTTGATTGCGCCCCGTGGCCGGAACGTCCGCAGCCATACGCGCCGGCCATGGATCACGATGATTTTGGATCGAGTCGATCCAAAATCATGAAACGTGATCGATTCAGATAGTTTAGAGCGGGATTTGCCCGAAAAATCGGTAGCCACTTTTTCGCATCCCGCTCTAGGCTCAGCATTGACAGGCAGGTTCTTCGTCGGGCATGAGGTGAACTCGTCCGACACGAAATCGGAGCAGGTTTCTCCCTGGGAGGATCAACATGGGGTTATTAAGCATGGCAAAAATAAACAAGCTCCTCGTCGGCGAATCGCTCGTCGGAGACGGCAATGAAGTGGCGCATATCGATTTGATCCTCGGCCCGCGTGGCAGCGCGGCCGAGACCGCCTTCGCAAATGCCTTGACCAATAATAAGGATGGTTTCACCACCCTGCTTGCGGTCGTCGCTCCCAATCTTCTCGTCAAGCCGGCCACTGTCTTGTTCAACAAGGTAACGATCAAGAATGCGACTCAGGCTGTGCAAATGTTCGGTCCGGCCCAGCATGGCGTCGCCAAGGCGGTCGCAGACAGCGTCGCGGCGGGCGTGATTCCGGTGTCGGAAGCCGATAATCTGTTCATTTGCGTCGGCGTGTTCATCCATTGGGATGCCAAGGACAATCAGAAGATTCAGGACTTCAACTATCAGGCTACGAAAGAGTCAATTCAGCGCGCGGTCAGCGGCGAACCCACTCCCGCCTATGTCGTCTCGCAGCGCAATGTCGCGAAGCATCCCTTCGCGCCGAACTGAGCCTTCGAACCTTTGCAAGAACCATAAAGGGGGCCTTGGCCCCTTTTATTTTGCTCGCGGTTTCTCAAGTCCGGCAAATTTGCGGCATCAGGTAGGAAACTCACCTAGCACCATATGGCCACGCCGCAGCTTTTGGCGCAAAAGGCATGGTCGTGAGGGTTTAGCGGCTGCCCTATAGCATAAACATGCTGGACAGCGCGATGATACCATCGTCCACGGCTTGCTCGAGAAACGAGATATTGCAGCGTGAGAACGCTGAGCTTCGCGGGGCTATCTCTTAGCCGAGCTGTGTAATGCCGAGCGCCATCTCTCCGGCGGTGAGCCTACCAGCGCGTTGCCAAATCGAAGGGAAGGATTTGGCCCAACCGCCGCTTGCTCGCCGATGTTACGCGCCATGTTATGCCGCCATCTTTGGGCGATAGTTTGATGGATCCGAACCATCTATTACGATTGGCGGAGTCTCTGCGCTAGGCTTGCACCATCCCGCTATCTCTCTCACATCGGCTTCGTCTGGGAGCCCGAGTTTCTGAATCGCCAGTAGCCGTAGGACCGCTTCTGCGTTCCCATCGATTTCTACCTCCTCACGCTCCCATCGGCTGATTGCTAATGCTTCACGGTGCAGAACTTCGGCCAGCTCAGACTGAGTCATGCCCATTTCAGTACGTAGGAAGCGTAATTCGCTGCCATTCATGCTTGAACGACGGTTTACGATCCCGTGCGCGATAGCCTTATGCAGCCCATTGATATTAGGGATCAACACGCATTCGTCGCCGGCGTCATCTTTAAGGAAGTTGACCCCCTCGATAATAACGTTGTCCAGCCCGCTATCGGTATAACGGAAGATGCTCATATGCGTGCTCCCAAGGTGTCGTCCACAAGTTACCAAACGGATAGTCGCCTATCCAAGAAATGCCCGCCATCAGTCAACCCACATCACAGTCACTACCTTTATCGTGCATCGAACTGCATCAGGGAGTGCGATACCACGCACTGTCCTGCTCCCAGAGTTAGGAGAACGTGTCTCAATTTTATATTTGAAGCAATCTGGCCTGGATGACTCTTGAGCTTCATCGTACACAAATCCCTGTTTGAGTACGTACAGCACATCGCTCATTATTAGCCTCCTTTCAGCCATTTGTTCGCGGGCATGTGTCGTCAATATAAGATTCAGGCATTCACTTTTGGCAATCGTCCTAATTGCATTCGTCGCATCCGTCGGAGACCAAGGCTGGACCTGGCAATTGCCTTGACTATTATCAGGCATTATCTCCCCGCTGCGTTGACTCGTTTATCATAATGATAAGCGGCGTGCCAAGCAAATTCAATGCGCGCGAACTAATTTCAAGAGGAAGCGTGACCAATGCGCAACACGATTGCATAGTACAATCATTTGTTAATATTAGATAATTTAACGCTGCCAGTACCCCTTCCATTGCCGCGAAACTGGAAGCTTAACGGCGGCTGCCGTGGCCGTGAAAAAAAGCTAGGCGTTCTCTAAGCCCCGCCGCTCCTAGTAGTAGCAACCGCGCGATGGATACAAAAATTTTAGGCGAGTTTGCTACCTAATGCCGCAAATTCGCCCCGCGCGGGACTCTCATGCTCCCCAATGGCGAGATCACGGGGTGTGAGATGCCCGTCGTGGAAGGCCGAGGCGACGAGAACGCCGCTGAGGCCCAATTGCCTGAGCCTTCTCAAATCACTTCCCCCGCGAAGTCCCCCGGCGGCATAAAGCTCGACGCCCCGCGCCTGTCGGCGGAGGCTCGCGAGCCTGTCCATGTCCGGTCCCGCGCCGCTGCCGACGCGGGCCAAGGTCATAGCGATGACACGGCGGGGCCAAAGCCGTGGGTTTTCATGAATGGCTTCAGGACCGAGCTTTCTGTCGCCTTGGAAATCGAGTGACAGGAGAATGCGGTCACTGGCCGCAAGATCGGACAGAATGGCGGGGCTCTTTAGGCTCTCGCTGCCGAGGACGAGATGGGCGCGCGGATGGCTGGCGAGCCACTCTTGCGCTTGCCCCGTTTCGCCTACGCCGGCATCGACCCAGAATTCGACTCCCGGATAAGCTTGGGCAAGGGCCAGGAGACTTGCGTCCTGGTCGCCGAGCCCTTCGATACGGTCGAGATCGGCGATATAAAAAATCGGAAAGGGAAAGATCGTCAGAAGACCGGCGACAATGTCGAGCGGCGAGCTTGTTGGCGACAAGGGCGTTTGGATCGGCGCGTAGGCATGGCGCAATCCTTGCCGAGCCCGCACCACCACGCCGCCTTTCAGGTCAAGCACCGGTATGACGGCGAATGGTTTGTCGAGGCGTGGGCTGGATTTTTGAGACATGCAGGCGATCATCGGATGGGATGTCGGTGGGGCGCATCTTAAGGCAGCCCGCGCGGAAAAGGGAGTGATCACGCAGGCGGTGCAAATTGCCTCGCCGCTCTGGCTTGGTGTGGATGAACTCGACCGCGCCTATGCGCAGGCCGAAGCCGCGGTCGGCCGGGCGCCCCTCAATGCCATCACAATGACCGGCGAGCAATGCGACGCCTTTGCGACGCGCGCCGAGGGGGTCGCGGGGCTTGCCGCCATCATGACACGGCTTTTGCGCCCGGACCGCATTGTTTTTTACGCTGGACGAAGCGGCTTTGTGCCGCCCGATCAGGTTGAAGCCGAGGCTCTCGCGATCGCCTCGGCCAATTGGCATGCCAGCGCCGCGCTCACCGGCCGCAAAATCGGCTCAGGATTGTTCATCGATATGGGGTCGACGACCACGGACATCATCCCGCTTCAAGCAGGGAGGCCGGCCAATCTTGGCTTCACCGATGCGGAAAGGCTCCAGCATGGTGAGCTTGTCTATACGGGCCTCGTGCGAAGCTTCCTGATGGGCGCCGGCAAGCACGTGCCATTCGCCGGTCAATGGACAGCTTTGATGAATGAATGGTTCGCCACCATGGCCGATGTGCATCGCATCCTTGGGCAATTGCCGGAAGAGGCCGATCTGATGGAGACGTCCGACGGTCGGGAAAAGTCCAAGGAAGCCTCATGCGCGAGACTGGCGCGCATGATCGGCAGGGATTCTTCCGAAGCCGACCAAGCTCAATGGGAGCGGCTCGCGCAATTTTTTGCCGAGGCGCAATTGCGCGAGCTCTTTGACTCAGCTTGCCTCGTTCTCTCGCGTGGGCTTCTTCCGCAGTCCGCCCCGGTCGTTGGCGCGGGAGCCGGGCGGGCCGTGATCCGCACTCTGGCAGAGAGACTGCACTGCCCCTTCCTCGCCTTCGAGGATGGGCTCGCCGTTCTTCCAGAGGCGGCCGTCAACGCCGGCAATTGCGCGGCCGCTGCATCCGTCGCGCTCCTCGCAGGAGGGTTTTCCAGCGAAGTGGATACCGGTTCGCGTTAGGAAAATGCGCGGTATTATGGCGCAAAACGCCACAAGCTCTATTCACGTCCTCCAGACTTGGAAGAGGTCGTTGTTCGCCAATTGAACCTCTGAAGACGAGCAGATGACACGCGGACACCGATAGTGTTTGCCTTATGTTGACATGCGTAA
>DATJTB010000353.1:0-18340 GCA_035503795.1 Methylocella sp. | reverse complement strand
TAATTACCCCATCCTGGCCAGACTAGGTTTCGTCAGGCAGACGACATTTCGCCAATCGGCGAATTTCAATTGAGTACCCGACGCGCAAATGGAGAATCAAGTGAAAAAACAGGAATCTCCGCGTCGAAGACATCGCCTTTTTCATTCACCATCCGGTAGGTCCCGGTCATGATGCCGGAAGGCGTCGTCATATTGGTCCCTGACTGATAGCGAAAAGTCTCACCCGGCTTCAGCACCGGCTGCTCGCCAACGACGCCGGCGCCTTTGACTTCCTCGAGCTTACCATTGGCATCGGTAATCTTCCAATGGCGGTGGGTAAGCTGCACGGTCAACTTGCCCCGATTGGCGATTTCAACCGTATAGGCCCACCAAAACGAAGCTTCTTCCGCGTCGGAGCGCTCCGGCACGAATTCAGGAAGAACGGTGATCTCTATGTCGTTTGTGACGGTGCTGTACATGAGCGTTTCTATCAGGCTTGGATCTTAATGATACTTGGATCGTCATCTGCGGCCCTTAACCGCAATTTAGTGATCTTAGCACAGACTGAGTCGTGAGGGAAAGAGCGCGCTTTTTTGCAGTGCAATCAACCTTTGAAGCCCTTCATCCAGCCAAGACGGGCTGCGACCCGTTAAATTTTAATCCCGGCCTTTGCGACTTCCAAAATCAAGCCGCTCTCGATGAAATAGCTTGTCCGGCGACAACTTATGAACTTGTCACAGCCCACGGATCGAACCTGCCGAGGGCCTCGCCCAACTTTTCTTCCGGCAGCGGCACGACGATTGGGCCCTTTGTCCAGATCAGCCATAACCGTAGAGTCTTGTCCGGCCAGAGCGGCGCCAGCATGGAGCGGTAAAGCGCCATCTGCGTGAGATAAGCAGGCGGGACCTCAGCTGCCGGCTCGCCGGCCTTAAAATCAGCGAGATGGACCTCGTGACGCCCCTCGCTTATCCGGTCGACCTGGCCGGACACATCGATCCTCCGGTCGGCGAGCCCCACTTGGCCTCTGACGGCGACCTCGGCCCGCGAACCCGCAGCGAAAAGCGGCGCGAGTTCCGGCAACTCGATCACGGCTAAGGTCTCCCGGATCAGAGCCAGGTGGGTCAAGTCATCAAGGTCGGCTGCTTTCGCGGCAAGGAAAGCCAACGCTTGAGCGTACCGCTCTGCAGGCGGGACTTCCGGCAGATGTTGCAAAAGCTGATGGATCAATTGGCCCCGGCGAGCGGCTGCCGAGGCCGCCGCGATTTCCGTAGGCCTGCAAGTCGGCTCGCTCATCATCGCATGGGCCCGGGAGGGTGAGAGCGATGCCGCGCGGACTTCAGGCGGAACCGGGGCCAACAGCCAGTCCGGCGAGCTTCCATTCTTTCGAATAGCTACCCTCTCATCAGGCCGCGCCGACTCAGCCATTTCCACTCGCTCACCTTGCGAGACAAATCGCAAAATCTCCTCGGAGGGATCCCAAAATGCCGGTACTTTCTCGATTTTCATTCCATCGACCCGGGCTTCCTCGTCGAACGCCGCCTCGATCATCGCGGCCCAGCTATCCTTTGGTCTTTCTCTTTCTCCGTGAAATCCCGTGAGATAGAGCTGTTCCTCAGCCCGGGTCAAAGCGACATACAGAAGCCGTCGGTATTCTTCCATTGCCGCGCTGTGGGCCAATCCACGGGCCTTGGCAACCGCTTCGCAATCTTCTACCTGTCGGGGCGACCAGGCGATGATTTCTTCGTCCGGCCTTTGCGTCTTTAGGCGGAAGATTTTTGGTCCCTTGTCGGCCGGCAGTCCGCAGCTATCCGGCACGAAGACGATTTTCGCTTCGAGTCCCTTGGCACCATGGACCGTCATGACCCGCACCTTATCAGCGCCCGCTTCCATGTCACGCTTAATCGAATATTCAAGTCCGGAAAGCTCATCGAGAAAACTGGCTAGCGATGGCGCGGTGTTCTCCTCATGGCGCAAGGCAAGACGCAAGAATTCATCGATCGGGTCCCGGGCCTCCGGACCGAGCCTGGCCTCAAACGCCTGTCGCCCGCCATCGGCCCCAAGCAGCTCGGCGTAGAAGGCAAAAGGACCAAGGCCTGAACGCTTTCGCCATGCGGCAAGCTTCCCGACTGCCGCCCTGTGCCTTGGGTTTTCAGAGGCTTGCAGGCTTGAGAAAAGGCTTCCCACGCGGTCAGGCGCAAGCGCCAGGAGATCCGTGTCATCAAGCGACATCAAGGGCGATTTCAGCACACAGGCCAGCGTCAGATCATCCTGCGGCAGGAGGCTCGCCCGCCCCGCCGCCATGAGATCGAGTACCGCCATATGCTGAGTGAGTTCTAGCCGATCGGCGCCCGCTGTCGGTATATTCTTCTTTTTCAAGGCACGAATCACGGCCTCGAAAAAAGCATTGCGAGTGCGCACGAGGATCAGAATATCGCCGGGACATACCGGGCGGGGTCGCAGGGTTTTGCTGTCATGCACGCGGGCTGGGGAGTCCGGCGCAACCAAATCGGCAACCTTTTGGGCGACGCGCTCGGCTACGACATTTGCCGGATCGCGCTCATTGGGCAAGTCAAGCGGCAACCGCCAGTCGCACGGGGGATCCTTGGCTTGCGGCTTGGCGAGCGCCCAGATTTCAATAAGGCTCGGCAGAGAAATTTTCACCGCCTGATGCGGCACCCAGGCATCAAACGTTGTGACGAGTCCGCTCTTATGGGAACCCTGTTCAAAGAGATGATCGACGGCCGCAAGCACGCCAGGGGCCGAGCGAAAGGAGCTATTGAGCCGCACCTGCTCGAATTTCAAGCCGCCTGCCGAAAACCGCTGATTAAATTTCACCCGCATCTCATCGAACATCAGATGCGAGGCGCCTTGAAAGGAGAAGATCGACTGCTTTTCATCGCCAACGGCGAAGAAACTCCGCATTCTGGCGCCAGCGCCCATCTCCGCTACGAAATCGCCGGTCAATTCTTCAAGAATCTTCCATTGCGCCTCGCTTGTATCCTGCGCTTCATCAACCAGAATGTGATCGATACCCGCATCGAGCTTATAGAGGACCCAGCGCGCATCGGATCGATCGAACATCGCCAAGGTCTTGCCGATGAGATCGTCGAAATCCAAAACCCCACGGCGCGCCTTCTCTTCGCCATAACGCCGAAAGATGGCCTCAGTGACGGTAATCAACGTCAATGAACGGTTCAGGATCAAAGCCGCCCGGTGCCACTCTCGCAACTTCTCGAGGCGCGCCTGCTCGGCATAAAGGGCTTTCACGAGATCTGCGTGGCTCTCGGCCAGCCGTTTCGTCAAAAGGTTTTTTCTTTTATCGCCCTTTCCATTTTCTGTAAAAAAGCATGTGAGATAAAGGTCGACGCAGGGTTCGAAGCCGCCGCCATTTACCGTCAGCCGGCGATAGGCCCCATCCGCCTCTAGGAAGAGCCCACCCATTTCCTGATCTTTTCGACTTCCTTGATTGAGCGTCGCCGCGATTTGTGTCCAGCTTTGCGGCGCAAGCCCCGCCTCAATCATCTCACCCTCAAGGCCATGGAGATCGCAATCCCTCGGCAATCCCAGAGCTTCCCCTAAAACCTCGGCCGGCTCCTGCAAAGACAAAAAGCGTTTCCAGGCGCTCTGCCGCATGGCCTCTTGAATGAGAGCGTCAAAACCGTCGGGGCCGCATTCCTCGGTGAGCGTTTCGAGCACCCCAGCAAACGGACCCGCGCCCTCGGAGGCCTCGCTTAGTACCGCCTTGCGGGCATTTTGCAGTAATTCCGCCTGCCCTTGTTCGTCGAGCACGTCAAAGCGCGCCGGAACATTGGCCTCGAAAGGAAAGAGATGCAGAAGCCTTTCGCAAAAGGCGTGGATCGTCTGGATCTTGAGGCCTCCCGGCGTTTCAAGTGCGCGAGTGAAAAGCTTTCGCGCCTCTTTCAACTCGCACGAAGCCAGCCTGGCCGCACCGATCGCCGCTATCCGATCGCCAAGCTGACTGTCATCGAGCTGCGTCCAGCCAGCCAGTTCGCTGAAGACACGGGACGCCATATTAGCCGCCGCCGCCTTGGTAAAGGTCAGGCAAAGGATCCTTGCCGGTTCAATGCCTTCGAGAAGCAGCCGAATGACCCGACTGGCGAGCACATGCGTCTTACCCGATCCCGCATTGGCCGAAACCCAGACGGAGTGGCTCGGGTTTGAAGCCTTATTCTGCTGGTCGCGCGTCTTTTGGGAAATCGGCGAGGCTACCATTACACGCCGTTCTCCTCATTCCCTCCTCGCGACCATTCCTTGACCCGTGCGAGATGGTCATAGGCGTTATGGCGCTTGGCGAATTTGGGATAGGGGCGCGGCAGATAGGGGGTCTGCGGATCGCGAAACTGATTGAGGAGGTCGATCAGATCCTGGTAATGGGTTTCTGATCTGTGCTGGAAATCCATGTCTTTCTTGCTGAAATCAACCGGCCGCGCAATGCCGCCGGAAGCGCCGCCGAGCTTGACATAAAGACCAAAGACCGTTTCCACCTTGCTGCCAAGATCAAAGCCGCCTTGCAATGCCATCACCGCCTGTAAGGTCAATTGCGGCGCAAAGCCCACATAAATTTCGTCCGGCCCAGGTGGCGTGCCGGTCTTGTAATCGATGATCGTCAAGCTTCGATCCTTATTGAGCTCGAGACGATCGGCGCGAGCGGTCAGCCGGAAGGCGGAACCATCCACCAGGGGGATCTTGATCGCTCCCTTGCATTCCACGGCAATCCGCTCAATTTCTGGCCGGCGCCTTTGTTCAAAATCCAGATAGAAGTTGATGATCTTTTCAAGCCTCGACCGCTGAAGCGTTAGAAAATCCGAATCGGTCGATTGAGCGCTGAAGTTCTCAAGAAGCAAGCTCCAAAGCTGGTCGCGGGCATTCGCCGGCAAAGGACCATCCGGATAGCGCTTCACGAAAGCTTCGAGGCTTGCATGGACGGCGTTGCCGAAGGCGGCAAGACCGACCTCTCCGCCCAACGGCTCCAGCACCTTCAGGCCCAGGATTTTTTCGGCGTAAAGCGCATAAGGGTCGCGCCGCAAAGTCTCGATCTGGGTGACGCTGAGCGTTGTTGGACGCAATCCCACCTTGGGCCGCGGCTGTGGCCGATCGATGCGCCGGGGCTCGGTGCCATGGCCATCGATCTGACGGGCGAACTGCAAATAAGCCGTGCCGCGATCCTGACAGGCCTCCCAGGCCGGACCCGCGAGGGCCGCCATGCGCTGCAGAAAGCGCGAGGCCACGGTTGGCGCTGCATCGCGTTTGCGGGCACGGCTCAAAATGACTTTGGCCTTGCCCATGGCCTGGGTGAAATCATGCGCCGTCTGTCCAATCTTGCGCTCCGGCGGCGTCAATCCCAAAGCCGTGCGCATCGACCGGTTGAGAAACACATCGGAACGCGCCGCCGGCGGCCACACGGTCTCGTCAAGCCCGCCCAGCAGCACGACATCGGCATCGAGGAGACGGGCTTCAAGAAGACCCAGGATTTGGCAGCGCGGATGCCATTCACGCGTGCCGCGCAAGACGATTTCGCCAGCCACCGAGGAAAAAAAAAGCCCATAGGATTGAGCATTGAAAACCATGCCGGTCTGAGCATGAACTTCAAGTTTTTCGAAAAGCGTGTTGAGCGCCGTCCAGGATTCCTGCGTATCCTCGTCCGCTGAACCGGCAATGGAAAGGAGCACCTGCCGATGCGCCGCGACCCAAAGGCTCAAAGGCGCCTCACTCCCTTGCTCGAGAAGGGGCGCGAAGTGCGTTGCGAGGCGCAACAACAGGTCGTTGATATCCTGCCAATCTCGTTCGCTGATCCGTGCTTTCCCACTAAGGGCGTAGGGACTCTTCGCCTCCTCTTTCGCCTCGGTGATCAGTTTGTCCAAGCCGCCGGCAAAATATTGAGCAAGACCCTGTGCCGCCAGAGTCGAGCGCAGGATGGTGATTTCGAGATTGGCCGCGCGATGCTCGATATCGGCGCGGGATAGCCCGAGCCGCAGTAAGGGATGCGCTAATAGAGCGGCCAGATCCGCTGCCGCCATGTTCCGTGCAACGCAAAGTATCGCTTGATGTGCCAAAACCCCAAAGCCACACTTGGCCAGCGGCTCGCCCGCCGAATCCACAGCCTCGATGGCCCAGCGGCGAAGTTCCATCCTCACACGTCTAGCCAAATTTCGGTCGGGCGTGATCAAGGCAACGGTGTGGCCGACCGTCACCAAGGCCTCGCGCATGGCAATGGCGAGCGCCAGCGCTTCCTCGCGCTCATCCTGAGCTTCGATCAGGCTGATGCCGGCCAGCGCGCCGGCCAGCTTTTCGGCATCCAGGCTTGTTCGGAAGGTAAGCCACTCGCCGGTTGACTCGGACGGCCGCAAGGCCTGCGAGACAAAGAGCTCGCGCAGCGCGAGATTGGCCGGGGCAGCAGCCAGTGGCTTGACTTCCTCGCGAGGGATTTTGAGAACGCCGAGCAGGCGACGCAGCGCCGCCTGTGGATGGCCAAAAGAAGCATCGCCCTCTTCTTTTGCCGAACCGCCAGCGATCATCCCCCAAGCGGTAACATCGAGTGATTGGTCAAGGCCGGGTAGAACGACCGCCCCATGTGGCTCCGCCGCGATGGCCGCCAGAAGCCGGGCCGTGGCGCGATGTGAGCCGGTCGAGCCGATCGCGATCACCGGACCGCGCTCCACGCCTCGCTGGAGACGGGCAATATGCGCCTCGATGAGTGCCTCTTGCCGCCGGGCGCGATCGACTGATCCCTTCTCGGCGAGAATGCCTGGCCAGCGCTCCATCACGATGCTAAGGAAGTTCAGGGTGATACGCCAATAGTGATCGAACTCCGGCAAGTAGCCGTCGAACTTCGGCAAAACCGAAGGATGGAGCTCTTTCCAGTCCACATCCTCGATGATCAACTCATCAACGAGATTGGCGAGCTCCCCGGAAAGATGCCAGGCATCGGCGGCAGTTGTCGCAACGAGAAAAGCTTCCCGCTCATCATAATGCGGCCGACCTTGCGAATCGACCGATACGATCGCGTGACGCATGGCCCGCGCCCAGGCCAGGATGAGTTCGGCTAATTGCAGCCGCCTTGTGATCTCATCCATGGCCACCGGCAGAGCCTGCTCTACCCCGGCATCCAACAACGCTTCGGCCCCGAAGATGAGATCCGTCTCCCTCTCTTCCAAAGCGCCGAGCGGCAGAATGCGCGGTAGCAGGAGGCCGGATTGACGGCTTGCGCGGAAAAGCTCGGTGGCGAGCGCGCCCGCCGCGCGGCGGGTCGGCACATAGATGGTGGCCTGCGCCGGAGCAAATGGCCCGAGCGCTTTCGAGAATCCCTTGACGATGCGCCCTTCAAGGAGCGCGGCAACAAAGCATGGGAGAAAGGGCACGCCGGGCGGGATGGTGAAGACATTGACAGTCGGCACGAGACATCCCGCAAGTTTTTGAGTCATTAGAAAAAGATGGGAGAATGCCCAAAAGGGCCGAGAGGCCACCGGCCTCACGAAGATTCAATCAGATATTTGAGCTATTCAACCTTGGCGGACAATCGGAAACAACGGTTCAGGCTTACGAATCAGAAATCGTTCTGACAACAAATCCGTTTCCCGAACGGCTGCGGTTGGGATTTTCCGAGGTGCGAGTGTGCGCTGCGGCCTTGGCAAAACACGAACGGGTTTGAAGGTTCTCAGCCGCGATTGCGCCGAGTTTCAATTCACGCCACTCGCGGATCGAGCGGCAAAGCTCACTGGATCCGGTATCGCGGCGCGGTTTGTTCCCTTAGGCCACCCGTGCCGCCGCCTAGACTGTTGAGATCAACGATGCCCCCGACGCCCGAGCCAATGCCGCTCCCGGTGATCCCCCCCGTATCCAGGCCAAGCTCGATCTGGTCTCTGATGCCGCCTGTGCCGGCCCCCAGGCCGCGCCCGATGCCGTTGATACCGCCAAGCGTACTCCCCCAGGAACCCCCGTCGAGTATTCCACCCGAACCGGCTCGCGTTTGGCCGATAGTGCCGCCGACGACGTTGCCCACGCCGCCACTGATGCCACCCGTTCCCGCACCAACATGGCCCACTCCAACGACATGTGTCAAATTCTCGCCGGCTCCTCCGGCCCCAAAACCGATGCCCGTGCCCGCAACACCCCCGCCTCGATTGACGACCGTTGTGGGCGGCGGTGCCTGGGCCAGGGCTTGGCCCTGGGCAGCGCAGAGATAGGCCATCGCCAATAGCAAGCTCACCCGCTGCCGCATTGTTCTCTCCTTCTGTGAGGTCCCCGACTCAGCGCCGGCATAGTAACATTCGATGCTTTTGCGTAAAAGGCGTTCTTCGTGACCTGTCGAAGCCCGATCAAAGCCATGCAGTCCCTGGACGATTTCGCCAGCCGGAAACTGGTTGAGCTTGAACGCAAGCATTTGCGGCGCGCCCTCGCCGAGAGTGCCCGCGAAACCGCGCCATTTGTGTGGCGAACCGGCCGCCGCTTGCTCTCCTTCTCCTGCAATGATTATCTGAACCTTGCCGGCCATCCAGCCGTCAAGGAGGCCGCCCTCGCCGCGATCGAGCGATATGGCGCTGGCGCCGGGGCATCGCGCCTTGTGACCGGTAATCATCCTCTCTATGGTGAGCTCGAAGAGCGGCTCGCCACACTCAAGGGGACGCAGGCCGCTTGCGTTTTCGGTTCCGGCTATCTCGCCAATAGCGGCATCATCCCCGTGCTCGTGGGCGCCGGGGATCTGATACTGATTGACGCGCTCTCGCATGCCTGCCTCTTTGCCGGGGCGAAACTGTCGGCGGCCAAAACGCTGGTCTTCGATCATAATGACCTATCGCAGGCGAAGTCGCTACTAGCCGCCCGCCGCGTTCAGCACCGTCACGCCTTGCTCGTCACTGATGGTGTGTTTTCCATGGACGGCGATCGCGCGCCGCTCGCTGAGCTTGCGGAACTTTGCGAGGCTTATGAAACTTGGCTAATGAGCGATGATGCTCATGGGCTTGGGGTGCTTGGTGATGGACGTGGCTCAGCCCATGCGGCAGGCGTCTCCATCCGTATCCCCTTGCAAATGGGGACGCTGTCCAAGGCGGCTGCCAGCTATGGCGGCTATTTATGCGCGTCGAGTCCGGTCATCGACTTGATGAAAACTCGCGCGCGCCCCCTGATCTACTCGACCGCCTTGCCACCGGCGACTGTCGCGGCCGCGATAGCCGCCTTGCGGATCATCGAAGCGGACCCCGCGCTTACCCGCCGGCCGCTCGCCAAGGCGCGGCTCTTTGCCGAGAAGCTCGATCTGCCGCCAGCGCAGAGCCCCATCGTACCTCTGCTCGTCGGCGAAGCGCAAGCCGCGTTGCAGGCCTCCAAGGCATTGGAAAAGGAGGGGTTCCTGGTCGCTCCGATTCGGCCGCCGACCGTTCCCGCTGGCACGGCCCGTCTGCGTTTCGCCTTCACCGCGGCCCATCCCGATGAAGAGATTTTGCGCCTCGCCATGGCCGTGCGGCGGCTCATCCCGGAGGCGACCGCAAAGGCCAGAGCACCTTGTCCGGCGTCTTCATAACCGGCAGCGGGACAGGCGTCGGCAAAACTTTTGTCACGCTTGGCCTCATTGATGGCCTGCGCCGCCGAGGACAGAGGGTCCGCGCCCTGAAACCGGTTGTCAGCGGCTTTGATTCGCTGGCACCGGAGGAGAGCGACCCGGCATTGATCCTCAAGGCGCTTGGCCGGCCCGCTGGCTTGGTCGAGTTGAACGAGATCGCGCCTTGGCGCCTCAGAGCGCCGCTCTCGCCCGACATGGCCGCCCACGCCGAAGGCCGTGCAATCGATTTTTCCAGCCTTGTCACCTTCTGCCGAACCGCACTGCGTCAGGCTAGCGGCCCGCTGTTGATCGAGGGCATAGGCGGCGTCATGGTGCCACTTGACGAGCGCCGCACCGTTCTTGATCTGATGACGGAACTCGAGCTGCCTGTGGTGCTTGTCACAGGCAGCTATCTTGGCGCGCTCAACCACACGCTCTGCGCCGCCGAGGCGATTCTTCACCGATCGCTCGATCTGCGTGCCATCGTCATCAGCGAATCGGAAAGCTCGCCCGTCCCACTCGATGCCACATTGGCGACCCTCGCCCGTTTCACGGCGGTTCCCCTGCTCGCTTTGCGCCGCTCAGGCCTTTCCCCGGAAAATGCGGAACGCTTCAAAATTCTCGGCCGCCTGCTCAGCTTCGGCGCATGAGCGGGGGTACGACCAAGAGGATGAGCGGCTATGCGGCGCTGCGAAACCTGTGCGATGGCTTACACCACTCCGCCCAGGCCTCTGTCAATTATATCGCCCTAAAGGGCGACCTCTCTCCCGTGGAAATGTCGCGCCTTCAAGGCCATGATTGAGTCATGGCGCCCGGAAGCTCCCTGTCACCGCATTACTTTGTATAATTGATATCAACCGTGCCGCCCAGAGTGGTCGTGCCCGTGCCTTTAACGCCCACTACATTCAGATCATCGTTGAAAATCAGTTGGTCAACCATATTTACCCCTTCTCTGCTCGAAGGCATTACCTCTCTAGGCAAGAGAACGCTTACCCTCTCCGGCTAAAAGTTCAGCCCAAGATACACCTAGAGTGGTATTCGGGGTTGCTCCTCATATTAAGAATAGGGCAGCCGCCTAATGACACAGATTTAAAGCTGGAACAGCGTAGAAATGGAACGTTTGACGTGGTGATTAGAAATCGTGCGCTATATGAGCGCCCCTCGTCCGACCAAGTTCCGAGCGAGCCTGAGGTCCTGTGTTGCGAAGAAGTATCCACATCTGGTGCGGGCGGCCGGAATCGAACCGGCACTTCCGAAGAAACGGGTTTTTGAGACCCGCGCGTCTACCTGTTCCGCCACGCCCGCGACCCGGCCATTTGCGGCAGCCTTCCGATTTCTCTCCGTTTCTGTCAAGAAACCCGCTCGGCCTCACAGGCTCGGAACCGCCGTCTTTCCTCAATGGCTCGCGCGTCTTCCTTAACAGCCCCCATCCTGCCGTTCAAGCCTCGGCCAATTGAAGCCCGCATTCATTCCTGCTTGTGACAGACGGATATTCGACATTATTCCCGTCGGGATCGAGCAGGAAGGCCCCATAATAATGAGGGTGGTATTGGGGGCGCAGTCCGGGTGCGCCATTGTCCGAGCCGCCAGCCCGAAGGCCTTCTTGATAAAAGGCCTCCACTTCACGGCGCGAGTCCGCGGCAAAAGCGATATGAAGCGGCCCCGCTGGTGGATGGCCTTCGCCGATCCAGAAAAACGGCTGTCCATCCTTGCCAAAACCCGCATGCCGGCTGCCATTTTCGCCCCAAAACTCTAGGATGACCCCGATGGAAAGGACCGCCAGGAGCGGTTCATAAAAGGCTTTCGCGCGAGTGAAATCACCCACTGAAATTCCAATGTGGTCGAGCATGGGATCCCTCCCTTGGCTTTTGTCTTGGACTCATGCCGGCCATATCAACAGCCTCTATTCTCAGGACTGTGACACACCCGATCGATACGGATAGAACATAGTCCATTGAGGCGACAAGAATAGGCACCAAGGAACGGCTTGCCCATGGCTGAGTCTGGATACATTCTGGCAATCGACCAGGGCACGACCTCGACGCGTGGCCTGCTCTTCGAAACCAGCGGGCGACTTATCACCCTCGCGCAGCGTGAATTTCCGCAATCCTATCCCAAGCCGGGATGGGTCGAGCAGGACCCCTTAACGATCTGGCAAGATGTTCTGGTCGTCGCCCGCGAAGTGCTGGCCAAGGCGCCCGCGCCGATCGCGGGAATTGGCATTGCCAATCAGCGCGAAACAACCCTCATCTGGGAGCGCACGAGCGGCGCCCCCATCTATCCGGCTATCGTCTGGCAGGACCGACGGACCACCAAGGCTTGCGAAGAACTGCGCAAAAGCGGCGTCGAACCCTTGGTGCGTGACCGCACCGGCCTGCTGCTCGACCCTTATTTTTCGGCCACCAAAATCGCCTGGATCCTGGATCATGTCGAGGGCGCTAAGGCGCGTGCCGAGCAGGGCCAGCTCGCTTTCGGCACGATCGACAGTTTCCTGCTCTGGCATCTGACCAAGGGATTGGTGCATGCAACAGATGCCACCAATGCGGCGCGCACGCTTCTCTTCAACATCCACGCCCAAGACTGGGATGATGAGCTTTTGCGTTTGTTCAGAATTCCCAAAACCCTGCTGCCGAAGGTCGAAGACAACAGCCATTTCTACGGCATCACCGCGCCCGGACTTTTTGAGCGCCCCCTGCCGATTGCCAGCCTCGCCGGCGACCAGCATGCGGCGCTGGTCGGCCAGAGCTGCCTCTCCAAGGGCCTCGCCAAGGCGACCTATGGGACAGGATGCTTTCTACTGCTGAACCAAGGCGAGACGGCACCCGCCCCAGTGAACGGAATCTTGACGACGCTCGCCTACCGGATCAACGGACGTCCCATCTATGCAGCCGAGGGATCGATCTTTGTCGCCGGCGCCGCGCTCAAATGGCTGCGCGACAAGCTTCATTTCTTCGATGATGTGACGCAAACCGCCGCCTTGGCGGCAAGCCTTCCGGATAATGATGGCGTCTATCTTGTCCCCGCCTTTGCCGGGCTTGGCGCGCCGCATTGGGATCCGATGGCGCGTGGTCTTATCTGCGGCCTGACCCTTGATTGCGGGCCGCTCCAAATCATTCGGGCCGCGCTGGAATCCTCAGCCTATCAGACGCGCGATCTTCTCACTGCCATGAACGCAGACGACAAGATGCTCCAGATGCTGCGGATCGACGGCGGCATGGCGGCGAATGATTGGTTCTGTCAGTTCCTCGCCGACATTCTCACCGTGCCGATCGAGCGCCCGCTGTGGCTTGAAGCCACCGCACTCGGCGCAGCCTGCCTCGCCGGGCTGACGCTCGGGTTTCATTCCGGCATTGCCGCAATCGCCGAGGCTTGGCAGAGAGGCACGCGGTTCGAGCCGCGCATGGACGAGGCTCAGCGCGCGCGGCTCATCGCCGGCTGGCAAGAGGCTGTTGCCCGGACTCTGACGCAAGCGGCGCATGTCTGACGGAAACGAATCGCCCGCCATTCCGGGATTCTTTGCTGCCTGGCGCACTTTAATCCCCAACTTGCCACTTTATATCTTTTGAAGGGCAAGGAGCAGGGCGATGAGCGTTGAACAATGGCTCGACGCGATCAAGTCCGGTCCTCCGCCGGGCGCAGCTTCAGACTGGACGATCGATCAGAATTTTGAAGGCTACAGCGAGGCGGAGCATCGGCTGTGGACAAAGCTCTATGAGCGCCAAGCCGAACTCCTGCCGGGGCGGGCCTGCGACGCCTTTATGCACGGTCTCGAAGCGCTTGATCTCCATGGCGCAGGCATCCCCGATTTTGCCCGAGTGAACGAAAAGCTCATGGCCTTGACCGGCTGGCAGATCGTGGCCGTGCCGGGTCTCGTGCCCGACGCCGTCTTCTTTACTCATCTTGCCAGCCGGCGCTTTCCTGCCGGGAATTTCATTCGCCGCCCCGAGGAGCTTGATTATCTCGAGGAGCCGGATGTCTTCCACGATGTCTTCGGCCATGTGCCGATGCTGACCGATCCGGTCTTTGCCGATTACATTCAGGCCTATGGCAAGGGCGGTCTGCGCGCCCTCAAGCTCGGCCATTTGCAAAATCTCGCGCGGCTCTATTGGTATACGGTGGAGTTCGGCCTTCTTGCGACGCTGCAAGGCCTGCGAATCTATGGCGCCGGCATTGTCTCATCCTATGCCGAGTCGATCTTCGCGCTTGAATCCGATTCGCCGAACCGACTCGGCTTTGATCTCGAACGGGTTATGCGCACGCCCTACCGGATCGATGATTTCCAAGAGGTCTATTTCGTCATTCCTTCCCTCGAATTTCTGCTCGACCAAACCACAAGCACGGATTTCGCGCCGCTCTATGCAAGATTGGAAGGCCTGTCCGACATTCCTATTGAGGCGATTGAATCGAACGACAAAGTCTTTTCGCGCGGAACCCAAGACTATGCCTGCGCGGGCGGTCGGCGGCATAGCGCCTAATATGGAGCTTTGTCCAACCGGAAAGGAAAAAGCAAATGCGAGACAAGGTCATGATCGTCACTGGGGCTTCCGGCGTTTTAGGTCATGCGGTTGCACAAGCGCTTCTGGCCGCCGGCGCCTTCGTCGGCACGCTTGACCGAGAGATGACGGATAAGCTCACTGCAAATGATCGGCTCCTGGCGCTCACCGGGGTCGACCTTACCGATTTCGTCGCGACCGAAAAAGCTTTCGAGGCCGTGGCGGCCCGCTTTGGGCGGATCGATGGGCTCGCCAATATCGCCGGGGGCTTTCGCTGGCAGACGCTCGGTGATGGCGACCTTGCCGTTTTCAGCGATCAATTCCGCATCAATCTCTTGACTGCCGCCACAGCCTGCAAGGCGGCCCTGCCCCAGTTACGCAAGACGCAAGGGGCAATTGTCAATATCGGCTCGGCGCCTGCGAAAAAGGCGGGAACCGGCATGGGTGCCTATGCCGCCTCGAAAGCCGGCGTGTTGCGGCTGACCGAAAGCCTCGCCGAGGAAGAAAAAGCCGCCGGTGTCCGGGTGAATGCCGTGCTGCCGACGATCATCGATACGCCGCGCAATCGCACCGACATGCCGAAAGCGGATTTCTCCCGCTGGGTCAAACCCGAAGACATCGCCAAGCTCATCCTGTTTCTCTTGTCAGATGCGGCCCAAGCGATCACCGGCGCCGAGATCCTCGTCGCCGGTAAGACATGATCATGATCAGCTTCGTGCGTTGCTCAAGGGCAGATGGTGGGTGTCTTTCAGAGTGGCCAGCACGATCGAGGATTTAACATGCGCGACAGACGCATGCGGTAGAATCCGTTCATTGATGACGGCAGCGAGATCCTTGAGATCCGACACGACGACTTTGAGGAGATAATCGCTGTCCCCCGTTACAGCATAGGCTTCCTGGATCTCGGCCACACGGTTGACGAAGTCGGCAAATTTTTTCGCGTTTTCCTGGGAGTGCTGGGCGAGGCTAACCTGGATCAGAGCCACTAAGCCAATGCCGAGGCGCTCGGCATTGAGACGGGCGCAATAGCCCAAGATAATGCCGCTTTCTTCAAGCCGGATGCGGCGGCGTGAGCATTGCGAAGCTGAAAGACCGATCTCTTCAGCGAGCTCCGCATTCGTAAGCCTCCCGTTAACCTCCAGCGCGGCCAACAGCTTGATGTCGAATGAGTCGAGCGCAAATGCTTCCGGTTGACCCGCCATTTCTCTCACAATCCGAGCATTAAGGTGCCAATAATCGTCCATTATACACGCATCTAGCGCCGTTTTTGCGCTAAATTATTATGTTCTTGGTGTTTTCAACACAAAGGACAGCAGAGCGCGAGGTGAGCCAATGGAACCTTTCCTGTCCAAAATCAGCGCTGAAAATCCGGCGGGCACGGACGGGTTTGAATACGTCGAATTTGCCGCTCTTGATGCCGCGCAACTGGAAGCCGTGTTCGAGCAAATGGGATTTACGCTTGTCGCCCGCCACAAGAGCCGGCCGATCGAGCTCTACCGGCAGGGTCATATCAATTATATTCTCAACACCGATCGGCAGAGCCATGCTGGACGCTTCGCCGAGCGCCACGGCCCTTCGGCGCCTGCTATGGCTTGGCGCGTCCTCGACAGCCAAAGGGCTTTCACCCATGCGGTGGAACGAGGCGCCACGCCCTACCAAGGCGAGGAAGGCGACAAGACTCTCGATGTTCCGGCGATCGTCGGGATCGGCGGCAGCCTGATTTATTTCATCGACTCTCCTGTTACAAAGAGCTCACCCTATGAACTCGAATTCGAATGGCTCGGCGAACGCGATCCCCTGCCAGAGGGTTGCGGTCTCACCTCGATCGATCACTTGACCCATAATGTGTTTCGCGGCGGCATGGACCGCTGGTATCAGTTCTACCAGAACCTCTTCAACTTCCGCCAGATCCGCTACTTCGACATCGCCGGCAAATGGACTGGCCTATATTCGCGCGCCCTCACAAGCCCTTGCGGGAAGATCCGGATCCCCTTGAATGAATCGGCCGACGATCAAAGCCAGATCGAGGAATATTTGCGTGTCTATAACGGCGAAGGGATTCAGCATATCGCCTGCAGCTGCAAGGATATTTATGCCAGCGTGCGGCGCCTGACCGCCAATGGGCTTGCCTTCATGCCGCCGCCGCCCGAGACCTATTACCAGAAGATCGCCGAGCGCCTGCCCGGCCATGGCGAGCCGGTGGAAGCCCTGCGGCAGAGCGGGCTCCTGATCGATGGCGAGATCACCGAGAGCGGCACGCCCAAACTCTTGCTTCAGATTTTTTCGAAGACGGTGATCGGTCCAATCTTTTTCGAGTTCATCGAGCGCAAGGGTGACGAGGGCTTTGGTGAAGGCAACTTCAAGGCGCTCTTTGAATCGATCGAAGCGGATCAGATCGCCCGCGGCGTCCTCCACGACTCATAAACCATTGCTGGCCGCAGTCGCTCAGCGCGGCCTTCTGGCCCAGAGATATTCGGCATAGAGGAGGGTCGCGATGAGCACGAGCATGAGCGCGGCCAACCATACAACAGCGAGTGTGCCTGCCGCGGCTGCTTGATAGGCATGATAAATATATTGGGGTGTCTGCTCTGAAAACGGACTGAAGTGCGCGAGCCAGCCGAGTGTCACGCCGAGCCCGGCCAAGACCGCCCAAAACAAAGGGCCAAGCTTGTTTTTGAGGGTGAAATAAAAGCCAAAGCCAAGGATCGCATATTTGGCTAAAACCGGAATGAAAATGGGGGCAGTGGGAGCCGAGAGACGGAGATCACCCCGCATCAGATGATCGAGATCATGCCCTAAGATCAGGATGATGAGGAGCGCCAGCAAGACGAGGAGTTTTTTGTCAGGCACAGCAGTCTCCTCTGTGTTGAGCGGCGGCCAGCAATATGGATAGCGGAAAGGATCGCTAGCTGGCCTCGTGAAAGAAACGGCGCTGGCCTCATTGGGTTTCATACTCCGAAAGTGACGCGTCATCTGCCCTTCGCGGAACGACGTTCTATCTTTATAAGAAAGGCAGCTGAGCCTTGTGGCGCGCAGAGCATCCTCCATGACCCATGATCTCCTCATGACCCGCTACATGTCCGGATTCGGTAATGAGTTCGAGACGGAGGCGCTGCCGGGCGCCCTGCCGCAGGGGCAAAATTCGCCACAGCGTTGCCCCTATGGGCTTTATGCCGAGCAATTGTCAGGCACGGCCTTTACCGCACGGCCCGGCGTCAATGCGCGCTCCTGGCTCTACCGCATTCGCCCTTCCGTCCGCCATGCGAGCCATTTCACCCGCACCGATCTTCCCCTCTGGAAGACTGCGCCGGCCCGATCGCCGGAATGGCTGCCGCTTGGGCAATTGCGGTTCGATCCCGTGCCTTTTCCGGAAGCGGAGGAGACATTCGTGACAGGCCTCAAAACCATCACGACGGCCGGCGATGTCTTTACCCAGAGAGGAATGGCGTCACATATCTTCCACGCCACACAAGCGATGGAAGATGATTATGCGATGAATGCCGATGGCGAATTGCTCATCCTCCCTCAGATTGGCAGCCTCGACCTTTGGACCGAGCTCGGCCGTCTCACAGTGGCGCCATGCGACATGGCCGTGGTCCCGCGCGGTGTGAAATTCAAGGTTGGGCTCATGGAAGGTCCAGCGCGCGGCTATGTCTGCGAGAATTACGGCGCCCGCTTCACCTTGCCCGCGCGCGGACCGATCGGCGCCAATGGCCTCGCTAATCCGCGTGATTTCAAAATCCCGGCTGCCGCCTATGAAGAAAAGGAAACGCCCTGCCGGCTTCTCGTCAAATGGTGTGGCGGTTTTCATCTGGCCGAAAGCCCCTTTTCGCCACTCGACGTCGTCGCCTGGCATGGCAATTACGCCCCCTATAAATATGATCTGCGGACGTTCTCGCCGGTCGGCTCCATCTTGTTCGACCATCCTGATCCTTCCATCTTCACCGTTCTGACCGCTCCTTCGGATGAGACCGGGATCGCCAATGCCGATTTTGTGATCTTTCCCGAGCGCTGGCTCGTCGCCGAGCATAGTTTTCGGCCGCCCTGGTTTCATGTGAACATCATGAGCGAATTCATGGGGCTGATCCTCGGCCAATATGATGCCAAGGAAAGCGGTTTTGCGCCGGGCGGCTTCTCCTTGCACAACAGCTTTTTGCCGCATGGGCCGGATCATACGGCGTTTGAGAAGGCCAGCCACGCCGCGCTCAAACCGCAAAAGCTGGAAAATACGCTCGCCTTCATGTTCGAGTCGCGCTACTCCCAACAGGTGACGGATTATGCGGCAAGCCTCCCGCAACGGCAGAAGAACTATGCC
>DATJTB010000352.1:0-13953 GCA_035503795.1 Methylocella sp. | reverse complement strand
AAAAGCTCGTCTCAGTCGATCGCTTTCAGAAGTGGGGCTTGACAGCAATGTCACTACGAATCGGGAAGGCTTTCATATCAGCTTACCCGCAACATCATATGGGAAGAGATGCGGCTATGTCGAGCGAGTCGTATGAGATGTGACGTCGTCCCCTAGGCGCGATCACACACTCTTCTTGACAAGTCCCTTAGCACCAGGAGCTAATTATGGCGTCGTGGTTGAGGGAGCCAACGGATCCGGCTTCGCCGGCCCGATCGCTCGCAATGACTGGTCTGTCGATCGGTGTCGCACAACGAAGGTCAGCGCGAATGGGGGGATCGTCTTCCTCTCGGAGATCAGGATTCGGTTATGCTGCGATGTGGCATGGGGGTGCAAGCCACGCCAGCCTCACCCTTCGAAATGCCAGAACCGGCCTCTTGTTTGAGTTCCGGTCATCGCGCTCGAGACCCCAAGGTAATTTGACGATGTCCCCCAGTGTACCGAACGCGATGTTTCATGGAAGCGTTGAAAGCCAAATCCGCGTCTTTCTGATTCAGAAAGATCAGGAAAGGAAGACAACGCGCGGACCACACTTCCTGGTCCTAGTATTTGGCGACGACCGGGGCTGGCGCGTAGGGCCAAGTAAAGAATTTGTAGTTTAAGCCAACCCGGACGACATTGCCGCTGAAAGTCGCCGAGGAGGCGACACGGCCCGTGTAAAGGAGGGGTCCTGCCGCGCTGAAATTTGACAAGGAGCCGACCGTATAATTCGCTGTGCCGAGATTGTAATAAAGATACTCGACCTTGAAGCTCCAATTGGGCAGGAACATCCATTCGAGACCGCCGCCAGCGGTCCAGCCAACGCGCGTATTTGAATAGGTGCAAGACGGCGCAAAAGTATTTGTCCCCCCTGAGCAGGAAGCAAAGCCGGTCGCGTAATAGGGATTGGTCGCGCCGGCCGCGGCAGCAACAGGGCCGGTCGCGAACTGGGTGAGATTCGTGGTCGCTTGCCCTTGACCATAGGCCAGTCCACCGGTGCCATAAACCAGCAAGGTCGGGGTTACGAGGTAGCCAAGTCGGCCCCGGATTGTGCCAAGAAAATCGAGATTCTGAGCATGCGATACGGCCTGCGCGAGTGTCGTACCGGGGATCGATGCCTCAGTGGAGACGACAGCGCCCCTGACGTCCGAGGATATGCCAGAAATGTCCAGCTCGACTCCCGCCACGAAGGTCGAGGCGAATTGATAATTGTAGCCGAGCGTGCCGCCGCCAAGGAAGGCCGCCGTCGGGTGGATGAATCCGCTGCTGGTGGCGAGTGCGGCGGATGTAGCGGCGAGGCCGGGAATCGTGCCGCTATCGAAGACATTCAGCGTGGTGGTACTCAGAGAATCGTTTCCGGTCCATGTGCCACCAACGGTTCCACCGACGTAGAAACCGGTCCAGTTCGGCGGCACATAGACCGGCGGCGGTGGCGGCGGGTGCAAGTCGGCCGCAAGGGCCGCACCCGTGAGTGCCATGGCACCGGCCGATGTCAAGAGAATGCGGCGTAACATGATCTGTCTCCTCGAAGCATGTCAAATAATCCCACGAGCAGGCTACGCGATTTGCGTCGGTCTTCAATCGATAATGGGCGGCTCGTTGTGTTATCCTGCGCGGCGTGGCGAAAACGCAACGAAACGCAGGTAAAATCGCCATATTGCCTCGTGAAAAAGCAACAATTCAAACCCAACAAAAACCCGGCTTCGCGGCCGGGTTTTAAAGCTCATGACTTGCTGCGGTCGCAGTCTCAATATTTGGCGATAATCGGAGGCGGCTGATCGAAGGTAAAGAGATAATTGATGCCGACGCGGACGACGCTGCCTTGCGGCCGGATCGTGAAATGGGTGAGAGCAGAGGCAAAGGCAGCACCCGCGACGTTCTGCGTCAGATAGCCAAAGCTGGAAGTCTCCTTGGTGAGCGAGTAGTAGAGATATTCGACCTTGAGACTCAAATGCGGCATGAACATCCACTCGAGGCCGCCGCCCACCGACCATCCAACATCTGTCGTCGATAGGCTGCTGCTGCCGAAGACGGACGGGTACCCAAACAGCGTTTCATTGGCAACGAAGCCGGACTTGGTCGAGATGCCGCCAAAAGCTAAACCGCCGGTTCCATAGACGAGCAAGGTTGGCGTGAAGAGATAGCCATAGCGGCCGCGCAAGGTGCCGAAAAAGTCGAGTCTGTGGGAGGCCGCAAGAGCAGTTGTGTAACTGTCACCAAACGCCGGGACAGGGATGAAAGACCCCCCCGTGACGGAGCTGCTGGCTCCGGCGACGCCTTGGATATCGCCTTCGAGGCTGGCGACCGTATGGTTGGGAAACTCGAAATTATAGCCGACTTGGCCGCCGCCGAGGAAGCCGTCGGTTTTGACAGGCAGGGTAGCGGTTCCAACGCCGACGAGCGCGGCCTCATAGGCCCCCGTGGGATCGGAAACAATCGGATAGCCGGTGCTTCCTACCGTGACGCTGTTCGACCATTCGTAGCCTGCATTCAAACCGACGTAGAAGCCCGTCCATGGCAGGGGCACATAAGGCGGCGGCGGCGGCACGGCGAGTGGCTCAGCCGCGAGGGCCGCACTCGTCAGCGCAATGGCACCGGCCGAAGCCAATAAAATGCCGCGTATCATAAGCTGTCTCCACAAAGCGCGTTGAACTTCCGTGAAGCTACGCGTTTTGTGCGGCTCTTCAATCGATTAATGGACGACTCGTTGCGTTATCCAACGCACTGTGGCAGAGAAGCAACGGAATGGAGAGAAAATCGCCACATTGCCTTTTGAAGAGCGACTGCCCGATCGGTTCCCGATCGAATTTTCGGCTAAAATGAGGCGAGCTTATGGAAGATCGACGTTGGCTCGTCCTACCTCTTATGAGTCCGACATAACATCGACAGCCTTTAATCAATGTGGCGCTTCCTTAGTCACTTTGTTACCCTTCCGCAACACATCTGGATTAGTAGCAGCGACGCCTCTCGACTCGCTTCCCTAGCTTTGCGTTTCTGTTACAGTCTGACTCGTCCAAATAGCGACGAGCAGCTCAAGACTCCGCGTCCGAATGATCATTTCGAATCGTCAACGATTGCGGTAGGGTGAAGCGGCAGAGCATCGCAGTCAATCAAGGAGTATGCAATGTTCACCTCACGTAGATCGGTATCACGGACCGCTCTGCTTGCGACTCTTTTCTGCTCCGCAAGTGCCGGGGCCTTCGCAGACGACGACCTCCCAGTGCCTAATCTTACGCCGGTGGCGCCCCAAGAGTCGAACTTCTTTACGCGCCTCTATCACGCCTATGTCGATGAATGGGGCATGGCCTCGGCGCCGGTGGACCCGAACGCACCACCCGGCCCACCGACCCGCCGGCCCCCGCCGTGGCCACCCGCGCCCGAGAGTACGCCGCCCATGCCCTTCGCCGATTGGCCGCAAGGCGGCAATGATTATATCGGGGTATCGACGCCTAATTCGGTCGATAGCCCCCTCATGAAGGCGATCGGAACGGAAAACATCGTCGGCCAGACGCTGAATGACGAACACATCCAGATCTACGGCTGGATCAACCCGGGCGGCAATGTCAGTACGGCGAAAACCGGCTATGGCGGCAACTTCCCGGCGGCCTACGCCTACACGCCCAACATATTACAGCTCGACCAGGCCGTCGTTTATATTGAGCGCATCCCCGACACGGTGCAGATGGACCACATCGATTGGGGCTTCCGTATCAGCGGCCTCTGGGGTGAGAACTACCGCTACACCACTGCCTATGGCGTCTTCAGCAACCAGCTCCAATACGGCAACCATTTTGCCGGCTACGACATGCCGATGGTCTATGGCGAAATGTATATCCCCTATGTGTTCCAAGGGTTGGAGTTCCGCCTCGGCCGCTACATCTCGGTGCCCGACATCGAGGCGCAGCTTGCTCCAAACAACTATATGTATTCGCATTCGATGACCTACGGGTACGACAATTACACGAATGACGGTCTCCAGAGCACGCTCAAGATCACCAAGAATTGGGAGCTCCAGCTCGGCATCAGCGTCGGCACGGAAACGACGCCGTGGAACACGACCCACATCTCGCTGATCAATCCAGTGACCGGATATATAGGCTATCAAGGCGCCCGGGACCCCGGCGCCCAGCCAGCCTTCACCGGCTGCGTGCAATATGACAGCGACACCTCCTGGGACAATGTCTATCTTTGCGCCGACGCCATCAACAATGGCGACTGGGGCGTTAACAATCTGCAATGGCTCGGCGGCACCTATTACCATAAGTTCAACGATCAATGGCATATCTCAATTGAATCCTGGTATATGTATGGGAAAGATGTTCCTGATGTGACGCAAGGCTATGGCGCCACGGCCTTCGCCTATATTCCGCACAACCAACCGGCCGAGATCATCTGCCCGGATAATGAGACGAAATGCACGGCGAAGGCATGGACGGCGCTGTTCTACCTGAACTATCAATTCTCTCCCTTGGACAATATCTCCCTGCGCGGCGAATTCTTCGACGACATCACTGGCTGGCGCACCGGCTTCGCGACGGCCTATAACAACTGGGCGATCGGCTGGCAGCACTGGTTCTCGCCGCAAGTCGAGGTTCGTCCTGAAATCGCATGGTACCACGCACTACAAGCACCGGCCTTCGACAACGGCACCAAACACGCTATCTGCATCGTCTCGGGCGACCTGATTTGGCACTTCTAGAGCGAATTCCGCAAGAGTTGCCAGACTTTTGCGACGAGAATTCGCTCCAACTTCTCGATCTTACGCGATTTCTTATCGCTCGAACGATTCCGTTCGAGCGATAAGCGCGCTAGCCAAGACCTTCTCGAACAAGACCAGCGGCCGCCAAGCGCGGCCGCGTTATCTTTGTTCAAGTTGATCGCCGCCCGCTCACTCACATGCGGTTTACGAGTGCTGTTATACCGCAAACCGGTGTGCCGGCGATTCTGCTCGGAATAGTCAAGCCTCTTCATTCTGGACGCTCTAGCCATTGCCGTAATTTGGCTCGGACTAATTTAGAAGATTGGAGGGGACCGGCTGCTGCATGAGATTATTGCGCCAGCGTCCGAGTCAATTGCCTTGCGGATCAGCGAAAGTTGAGAAGAAGGACTATTATGTTCAAGGCACGTTCCGCTATCTCACCAATATCCCTGGCGGCAGCCCTCCTCTGCTCTTCTGGCGCCGCCTTTGCCGATGACTCGCTTCCGACGCCTGAGCCGGCCCCGGCGCCCGAGGAGTCGAACTTCTTCACGCGACTCTACCACGCTTATGCCGACGAGTGGGGCATGGCGTCAGCGCCTGCGGAACCCAATGCGCCGCCGGCCCCGCCAAGCCGCCGTCCCCCGCCCTTCCCACCTCAGCCTGAGGATACGCCGCCCTACCCATTTACAGATTGGCCCGTTGGCGGCCTCAGCCCGATCGGCAGCTCGGTTCCCAATGCGGTGGATAGCCCGCTCATGAAGACGATCGGCACGGACAATATTGTCGGCCAGACGCTCAATAACGAACATATCCAGATTTATGGCTGGATAAACCCGGGCGGCAACATCAGCACGGCAAAGACCGGTTATGGTGGCAATGCCCCGGCAGCCTATATGTATGTACCCAACATTGTCCAGCTCGACCAGGCCGTGGTTTATGTGGAGCGCGTGCCCGATACGGTGCAGCAGGACCATATCGATTGGGGCTTTCGCATAGCCGGAATCTATGGCGAAAACTACCGCTATAGCGTCGGCTACGGCCTATTCAGCAGCCAATTGGTCTACAGCAATCATTTTGCCGGTTATGATATGCCGATGATCTATGGCGAGCTTTATATCCCGGGTGTGGCGGAAGGAGCGGTGATTCGTTTTGGGCGTTACATCTCGGTGCCGGACATCGAGGCGCAACTCTCACCAAACAGTTATATGTATTCGCACTCACTAACCTATGCCCTCGACAATTACACGAACACCGGTATCATTGGCTCCCTCAAGCTAACGAACAACTGGCTGCTCCAGCTTGGTCTTAATTCCGGCACGGAAACAGGGCCGTGGAACGCGACCCACATCTCGCTTATCAATCCAGAAACCGGCTATCCCGGCTATCAAGGTACCAAGGACCCAGGTGTGCAGCCGAGCGTCACTGGATGTGCCCAATGGCAGAGCGACGCGGCCTATGACGCATTATATCTTTGCGCCAATGCCATCAACAACGGCAACTGGGGCTACAACAATCTTCAGTGGTACGGCGGGACCTATTACCACAAGTTCGATGAGAACTGGCACATCTCAATGGAATCCTATTACATGTTCCAAAGAAACGTTCCCGATGTGTCGCAGGCCTACGGGAACACAGCCTTCGCGTATTTTCTTCCGACCGATCGCCCAAACGAAGCTTTCTGCCCAAGCGGGGAGTTCAAATGCACGGCCCGGGAGTGGGGCTACGTGGCATTTCTCAACTACAAATTCTCGCCGCTGGACAATCTGACGTTGCGCGGAGAATTCTATGATGACGTCAACGGCCAGCGCACCGGCTTTGCGACCCGCTACAATGAGTGGGCGTTGGGCTGGCAGCATTGGTTCTCGCCCCAGGTGGAGATCCGTCCCGAGATCGCCTGGTACCATTCGCTCGATGTTCCGGCCTTTGACAACGGCACCAAACATGCCATCACGATTGTTTCGGGCGACCTGATTTGGCACTTCTAGTACTTTCACTGATCGGTGAGTCGCGATACAAAGTCAGTATGAGCAGCCTTTAAGTGGTGCGTGCACTCTGCAAAAGACCGCCCTACCGGCTTTTCCGAGACTGGCACCCCGCGCCGAGGCCAGACGGACCGTCCCATTCTGACCCTTCTCGCACCCATAGGCTGCGGTCATAAAGATGGCCAATCGGACCGAATTTCTTGTTGATCCCACCTTTCCAAAGGCCAGCCGCGCGAAACGCTTGTAAGATGTTTGGTCTCGACCTTACCAAAATGTTTCACGTGAAACATTTTTGTCCGATTGCTGGCCTAGCCAGACAAACGGCAAATGCGCTCATCCGAGCGCGATGGCGGCGATCTGGCGGCCGTAGTCGGGCTCGCCCCGATGCACCGAGCGGCGGTAGGAATAGAAATATTCGGGCTCGGCATAAGTGTCGCGTCCCAGCGACTCGAAGCCGCCGATGCCGGCCCGCTCCAGCCTTTGGGCGATGAAGCCCGGCAGATCGAAGAGGTAGTGCGCCGCGCGCTCGGCCGGCACGAAGAAGCCGGCGCTGTCCGGCGCTTCAACGACAAAACGCTCGAAAAATTCGGCGCCGACCTCATAGCTTTTTTGTGCGATCATGGGGCCGAGCGCCGCCATTATCGAAGCGCGCCGCGCCCCGAGCCCCTCCATCGCCGCCAAGGTGGCTTCGAGTATACCGGTCAAAGCCCCCTTCCAGCCGGCATGGGCGGCGCCGATCACGCCTGCCTCGGGGTCGGCGAATAGAATCATGCCACAGTCGGCGCCGGTCACCGCCAGCGCGAGCCCGGGTGTCGCGGTCACCAAGGCATCGCAGCGTGGCCGCTCGGCGAAAGGCGCGCGCACGCTTAAAGCCTGCGCGGAATGGATCTGATAGGGCACGAGCAGATGAGCGGGATCGATGCAAAGATGCGCGGCCATCCGCCGCCGGTTCTCGGCGACGGCCTGCGGATCATCGCGCGAGCCGACGCCGCCATTGAGCGAGGCATAAAGCCCGGTCGAGACGCCCCCCTGCCTTGTGAAAAATCCATGTGCGACGCACGGGGTTTTCAGGAGCGTCGCGTTAAGCGGCGCGGCGGTCGCTTCGGTTGATTCATTCACGGGCTCATTCATGGGCGCTGCTCGCGAAAGCGGGCGGAATGGGCAGGCCCGGTGCCGCCACGGCCAGCGCTTTGAAAAGCCGGCCCATGCCTTCGGCCCTTCCCATATCCACGAGACGCTTGAGCGCCGCATCGATCGCAGCGCCTTGCTCGGCGCTCGCGCCCCGCCGCAAGGCCGCGGCCCGCTCAAAAATGCCAAGCCGAGCGAGCCATATACCCTGCGGCACGGGACCATGGACTTTTGCCCCGGCGCCGCGCGCCGCAGCGGCAAGGGCGGCAAAATCGACATGCGCCGTCAGGTCGGCTTCACCTGGCTCGGCCAGCGGATCGGCGTAGCGATGCCCGCGCACCGCCTGCAAAGTCTCACCGCGTCCTGGCCCTTCATAGCCGTAGTCGATGATAAGCAGCACGCCGCCCTGCGCCACAAGGCGGGCGGCTAGACGCTGCATCAAGCCGACCGCGGCAAGGCTGATTTCCCGAACATCGCCGTCTTCGCCTGAACCGGCCAGCCCCGCCTGACAATCCGGTGCAAGGCCGAAGCAGAGCCCGCCCTTTGCATGAAGACCGACGAGCCGCTCATGCCAGCCGTCGCGGCCGCGCACGAATTGCCGCACCGGCAGGCAATCGAAGAACTCATTGGCGATGATGACCGCCGGCCCGTCCGGCAGCGTCTCGACGCGGGAATGCCAACCGGGCGCGAGCCCGGCGGCCGCCAGCCTTGCCGCTTGGGCTGCCCGCAAAAGCGCATTGGTCTCGACGAGATGCAAGTCGAGGCTTGGCAGAAACGCCGGCACGCGGCGGGTGGCCCGCAGCGCATCCGCCATCAAGGTGGCGCGCCCCGGACCGAGCTCGACCAACAGGCAGGGGCTCGGCGCGCCCATCGCTTGCCAAACCGCGACGCACCAAAGGCCGATCAATTCGCCGAACATCTGGCTGATCTCCGGCGCGGTGGTGAAATCGCCGCCCCTGCCAAGCGGCTGCTTGCCGGTGTAATAGCCGTGGCTCGGATGATGGAGCGCAAGATTCATGAAGGTCTCGATGCTGATCGGCCCGTTCTCGATGATCATCTCCTCTATGAGAGTCCTGAGTGCGCTCATGTGGGTTTTGTGGCCGTGTCCGTGGGCGGCCGGCGGCTCGCCGCAACAATCAGGATGAATCCGAAGATGAGCAGAGGCAAGGAAAGGATCATCCCCATGGTGGCGCCGCCGAACAGAAAGCCGAGCTGCGGGTCGGGCTCGCGGAAAAATTCGCAAATCGTGCGCGCCGCTCCATAGCCGAAAGCGAAGAGGCCGGTGACAAGGCCCGGCCGACGCAGCGCGCCCCAACGCACCGCCAGATAGAGCACGAGGAACAGCACGACGCCTTCGAGCGCCGCTTCATAGAGCTGGCTCGGATGCCGCGGCAAAGGCCCGGAGCCCGGGAAGACCATCGCCCAAGGCACATCCGTCGGGCGCCCCCAAAGCTCCGGCCGGATGAAATTGGCGATCCGCCCGAGAAATAGCCCGATCGGCACCGCCGCCGCGCTCACATCGGAAAGGCTCAGCACCGGCAGACCTCTCCGCCTGGCGAGGAGATAGATCGCGAGAGCCGTTCCGGCAAGGCCGCCATGAAACGACATGCCGCCTTCCCACACGGCGAAAATCTCGCCCGGATGGGCAAGATAGACCCATGGATTGTAGAAGATCACATAGCCCAGCCTTCCGCCGACGATGACGCCGATCGCCGCCCATGTGAGAAGATCGTCGATGTCGACCGGCGCGATGGGCGACGCCGCGCCCCAAAGGGCTTTCTTTTGCACGAGCCAGCGCGCATAGGCCCAGCCCAGCAGAAGCCCGGCGATATAGGCGAGAGAGTACCAGCGGATCGGCAAGGGGCCGATATGGACCAGCACGGGATCGATGGCCGGAAAGGTGATGAGGAAAGGCATGGCGCACCCAAGGACGAAAGGAGCGGAGGATGGGCGGGAAACGGAACGGTCCCACGGCGGGTCCCTTGGAACCGAAAGACTTCGTTCAATTCATCTCGTGTCTTGCCGATTCTGTCTTGCAGCGTTTCCTTCCGTGAATAGAGAGGCCGGATTGCGCCTTGATGAAAAAGGGGCGCGAAATTGATCCCCGCGGCCGGGTTGAAATGCTATAAGGGCCGTAAAAATGGAGAAAATCATGGCCTCGAACCGGGTCTTGGATGATTTTGCACGTCTTGTCACCGATGCGACCGGCATGGCGCAGGGGCTTGCCCGTGAGGCGGAGACCGCCGTGAAAAGCCAACTCGAACGCGTGCTGGCCGGGATGGATGTGGTCACACGCGAGGAGTTCGAGGCAGTCAAGGAGATGGCGGCGCGGGCGCGCGAAGAGAATGACAGGCTGAGCCAGCGGATCGCCGTGCTGGAAGCCCTGCTTAATGGCCGCAACAGAGGGGCCGCGGCCTGACAAGGCGGCCATGAGGCCGAGGATAAAGCCATGGCCGAGGCCAAGCGCATCTGGACAACGCCGCGCGACGAGGATCTCGGCCTCAGGCGGATCCAAAACGCATCCGGCCTTGCGATCAGCGTGCTGCCGAATGGGGCGCTCTTTGCCATTGAGCACCGGCGTGAAGATGGCGTGACGGTTCTCAATCAGTTCCTTGGCTCGCCCCTGGCGCAAGGAATGACGCGGATTTATCTGCGTCGTGAAGGCTCTGCCCCGCACGCGATCCCGGGGGATCCCGAAACCGGAAGCCGGTTCGGCGCGGGCCAGGACCATTTTCTCTGGGAAGGGTGTTTTGCGGCGCTGCGCTATCGCCTGACCTTGTCCCTCCATCCGAGCCGATCCGCCTGGCTTTGGCAGCTCGAAGTACGTAACGAAAGCGAGGCGCCGCGATCGGCCGATGCGATCCTCATGGAAGACATAGGTCTCGGCGACCGCGGCTTCCTCACGAACAATGAGGCCTACGCCTCGCAATATATCGATCATCACATCGTCCACCACCCATTTTACGGTCCGGTGGTGATGAGCCGGCAAAACTTCCCGCAAGGTGGGAAGAACCCTTGGGTTGCGCTGGGCTGTCTCGAGGGTACGGAAAGCTTTGCGACGGATGGCAAGGACATTTTCGGTGCCGCCTTTCGCGGCCGCCGTTCCTTCGCTCTGGCCTTTGGCGAAAATTTGCCGAACCGGCGGCTCCAGCATGAGGTTGCCTGCGTGGCCCTGCAAGCGAGAATGAAGACCCTCTCGCCTGGCGCGTCCACGAATTGGCGCTTCTTCGGCCTTTATGAGGAAGATCATGCAAAAGCTTCAAGCGATGACGATCTGGCCGCGCTTGAAGGTTTGAGATGGGAGGATTTTCCCAGGGGGAGCGCGCAGACCGTTGCGCCGGTCCACAGTCTTGTCGAAGGCGCGCGGGTGGCCGCGACGGAGGCGATCGACATCAAGCACCTCAAGGAGCTCTATCCCCACCGCCGGCATGAGGAATGGGACGGGGAGACGCTTCTGTCCTTTTTCGCTCCCGCCCCTCTTTGCCGCCACATCGTGCTCAAAGCCAAGGAGGAGCGGGTCACGCGCCGGCATGGCAACATCCTGCGCTCGGGCGTGGCCATGCTGCCCGATGACCTCACGCTCTGCGCGACCCTATGGATGCACGGCGTCTTCGCCGCCCAATTGACGATGGGGAACACGTCTTTCCACAAGCTTTTTTCCGTCTCGCGCGACCCTTATAACGTGACCCGCGGCAGCGGGCTGCGGATGCTGATCGACATGGGAACCGGCTGGCAGCTGCTCGCGGTTCCCTCGCTCTTCGAGATGGGCCTTTCCGATGGCCTCTGGATCTATCAGCTGGATGGCCGGCGGATCGCCATATCGGCAAGCGTCTCCGGCGAGGATCCGGCATTGCAATGGCGGATCACGGTTGAAGGCGAGGCCTGCCGGTTCCTCATCTTCGGTCACCTCGTGCTGGGCGAGCACGAATTCGAGAGCCAAGGGCGGATCGAGATGGATCCCGCGGCCAAAAGATTCTCCTTCTACCCAGATCCGGATTCGCTCTGGGGCCGGCACTATCCGAAAGCCGTCTATCATCTCGTCACCTCGACGCCGGATGGGATCGACGCGATGGGCGGCGACGAGCTTCTCTCCGCCGACGGCGAGTTGCGTCAGGGCGCCCACATGGCCCTGCGCACGAAGTTCCTGAACGTTTTTTCCTTTGCCGTGACCGGCTCGCTCGACGAGCCGGAAGCAGCGGAACACCTGGCCCGCAAATATGAAGGCGGCATCGATGAGGCGAGCCTTCGCGCCTCGGGCGAAAGCTTCTGGAATGATGTCTTGCGCGGCTTGCGCTTCGATGGCCGGACGGACTTGGCGGGCTTCGATACGCTTTACCCCTGGCTCGCCCATAATGCGATGATCCACCTCAGCGTGCCGCATGGGCTTGAGCAATATACGGGGGCGGCCTGGGGCACGCGCGACGTCTGCCAGGGTCCCGTCGAGGCCTTGCTGGCGCTTGAATATGATGAGGTGGTCAAGGACATTTTGCGGCGCGTCTTCGCCCAGCAATATGAGGAGAGCGGTGACTGGCCGCAATGGTTCATGCACGCACCCTACGCGCCGATCCAGGCCCCTGAGAGCCATGGCGACATCATCATCTGGCCGCTCAAGGCGCTCAATGACTATATCGAGGTCACCGGCGACTTCGCCTTCCTCGATGAACCGATCGTCTGGCGGCGACCGGACAATTTCGAGACGACCGCGCGGGCCGATCCCGTCACCGGCCATGTCGCCAAATTGCTCGCGACGGTGAAAGCGCGCTTCATTCCGGGAACCTTTCTCATCCGCTATGGCGCGGGGGATTGGAACGATTCCCTGCAACCGGTCGATCCGCGGCTGCGCGACTGGATGGTCAGCAGCTGGACGGCCGCCCTCCTCTATGAGCAGCTCGTCCGCTATGCCGAAGTGCTTCGGCGGGCCGGACGCGAGACCGCCGCCGAGGATATAGCCGCTCTTGCGGCCTTGGTACGGGCGGACTTCAATCGCTTTCTGATCCGCGACGGCACGGTTGCCGGCTATGGCATTTTCACCGAAGGAGAGGCGCTTCCCCGGCTTTTGCTGCATCCGAGCGACGACCACACCGGCCTTCGCTATTCGCTTCTGCCGATGACGCAAGCCATTCTCGGCGGCCTTTTCACGCCGGAGCAAACCGCGCATCATCGCAAGCTGATCCGGGGTCATTTGCAGTTTCCCGACGGCGTCCGCCTGATGGACCGGCCGGTCGTTTATCATGGCGGTCCCCAAACCTTGTTCCGGCGGGCCGAATCCTCGGCCTTCTTCGGCCGTGAAATCGGCCTCATGTATACCCATGCGCATTTGCGCTATGCCGAAGCCATGGGCCGATGCGGCGACGTCGAAGCGCTGGCCCAGGCCCTTCGGCTCGCCAGCCCGCTCGCCGTGACGGATGTCGTGGCAAGGGCAAGCCTGCGCCAGCGCAACGCCTATTCCAGCAGCAGCGATGCGGCCTTCGCCGACCGTTATGCGGCCAGCCGGGATTGGCATCTCGCTCAAAGCGGCGAGATCGATGTCGAAGGCGGCTGGCGCATTTATTCGAGCGGTCCGGGTATCTTCATCAGCCTTCTCATTCGCTATGTCCTCGGCCGGCGGCGGTACTTCGGTGAGCGCGTCGGCGAGTCGCTGGCAGCCAAAGTGTCGGAGAGGCTCGCTCACCGTCCCGATGCGGCGGTCTTGCCGGCTTAAGTAGCCGACGCGCGATCTAACCACAAGCGACCCGGGGCGGCCTTACTATAAGACAGGCACAATCGGCGAATTCATGACGTGGACAAAGTGCGTCATCACCAATCCTTCGAATGACACGCCAAAGCATTGGTTCGAAAACGACGCGACGGCGGCGCGCGCACTCGGCACCACGACTTCCCCGGAAGCAATGGTGAAACTGCTCTCCGAAGAAAATCTCGGACTCCTGCGGCTCATCGTGGCGAGGAAGCCCGCTTCCCTGCGTGAGCTGGCGACACTCGCGCACCGCAAAGAATCCAACCTGTCGCGCACATTTCGCAAGCTGCGCGAGGCATGGATTGTCGATTTCGAGGAAGGCCCCGGTCGCATGCGCATGCCGCGTTATGCTTGAACTCGATCTTGTTGGGCCAGGCAGTCTCGTATCCGTC
>DATJTB010000351.1:0-8717 GCA_035503795.1 Methylocella sp. | reverse complement strand
GTTTTATCTAGTCTAGTGTGGAATGCTGGCTCAGAGATCCAAAATGGACTGTTGTGAGGTTATGCAATAGCCTACACTAGGCGGTGGCCTCGTTGGCGGTGCTGCCCAAGCTGGAGGTACTGCCGCCTTTGTTCTCGATCCCATTCATCAGGCAGACGACCTCGGTGCGATTGCGGGCCCGCAGTTTTTTCATGATGTTGCGCACATGAACCTTGACGGTGCTTTCGCACATGTTCAGCTCGTAAGCGATGATCTTATTGGATTTGCCTTGGAGCAGGGCCTCGACAACGGTGGATTGGCGCGGTGTAAAGAGAGTCTTGCGGGAATTCTCGGCCGGGGATGGGGTCTTCTCGATCGAATCACGTGAGGAAATCAGGGTCATGGCCGGCACGAATGTGCCCCCGGCCCGCACGAGGCGGATCGCTTGAACAGCCACTTCGAAAGCCATCGTCATCGGAATATAACCGCGAACACCCGTGTCGAGTGCATGGAGGACACTGCCGGCATCCTCGCGATCCGATAGTATGATGATCGAAACGCCGGGTGTATCTTGGTTAAGCCGGGCAATGTCTTTTTCGATGTCGGCTTCATCGCGGTCAGCGGAGCAAAGCAGAATCACGGGGCGCGAGGCGAGTTGCGGCCGCTCCTGTAGCCAATCCTCAACCGTCGCAAACGATTTTACAATATTGCTTTTCTTGCCGTCGCTGAGGCATTTGACGAGACAGTCCCGGATCAGGAGGCGCCGTTCAATGATAATCGTCGCAGCGCGCCCCCTCTCGGTCATGACGAGGGGCATGCGCGGCGGCATCTTTGTCAAGGTTCCATTGGATGGATTGACATCCTCCTCCCGCTTCTTTTTCAAGGGTGCGTCGAAGTGGGAAGGGTTGAGCGCACTCGTTCCCTGTTGTGGGGACTCCATCATAACTCCCGCTATATTGATCATATTAATATCCCTATAGAACAACTTGCTTGATTATGATATATGAACATCGATATCAGAAATACGATATTCATCATTCGGCCTTCTAATTAGAATTGGTAAGAAATAGTTATAAGGTGTCCCTGTAACCCCAACATGACCCATTAGAGTTATGTTGCTGTCTCAAAACTATCCACCATCCGGTCTATCTCCGTAGAATCCAACGATTGACTTTGGAAAATGACTACTAAAATTGATAGATGTTCTCCGTAGGCCAATGACCCATTGGGGCAGGTGGTCAGTCATCTGTGAAATGGTGGCAATTGTGAAGGAAAGCGTAGTTCCAGCTTTCTACCGAACCGGTCTGAACAGCCGCTCAAAGGCTCGCGGCCAGGATCGCATACAGAAACGTATGCATCCTAAACGGATTAAACAGGGTGAACGAAGCGGGTGAGCGCTTTTTCGGCAATCATCTTACCGATCGGTATCGCTGAAGTTGCGGCGGGGGACGGCGCATTGCAGACATGCAGCATGCGGGCAGTTTCAGCGAAAAGAAAATCATGCACCAGCGTGCCGTCGAGCGCGACGGCTTGAGCGCGGATTCCGGTAAATCCAGGCTCCAGATCTTCGAGCGATAAATCCGGACAATATTTGCGGCACTGCGTCAGATAAGCCCGCTTCCAAACAGAGTTGCGAACCTCCGCCAGGCCCGCCGTGAAATGTGCGCCGGCCACCCGCCAAAAACCCGGAAAGGCGAGATAATCAAGCACGTCCCTCCACGCGAAGGAGAATTTTTCATATCCTTCTCGGGAAAAGCCTAGCACCGCATTGGGGCCGGCGATGAGCGAGCCATCGATTGTCTTCGTTAAATGAATGCCGACAAAAGGAAGAGTGGGGTCTGGAATCGGGTAAATGAGATGACGGATCAATCCGACGCGTGAATAGGGTAGACGATAAAATTCGCCACGGAAGGGCACGATTTTATGTGTGATCCGCAAGCCGGCGAGACGGGCAAGTCGATCGGATTGAAGCCCGGCGCAAACAATCAGCGATTGCGCTCGAAAGCTTTCGGAATCTGACGAAATCTCTATGCCATCATGATGCTCGTGAATCGCTTTGATTTCGGTACACAGCTTGATTTCGGCGCCGTCCGCAGTGAGGCTTCTCGCAAAAGCGCCGGCAACGGCTTTGTAATCAACGATGCCCGTCGAGGGAACGAGAAGCGCGCCAACCCCACGAATATTGGGTTCGAGCTCCTTAAGCTCCGTAGGATTGAGCCGCTCGGCTGCAATGCCATTTGCCTTGGCCCGCGCCAACAAGGCCCCCATGCGGTGCTGCTCGTTGTCATTGGTGGCAACAAGGAGCTTCCCGCAGCTCTCGAATTCGATCCCTTCCGCCTCGCAAAAGGCCTTGGTCGCGGCCGCTCCCTCCCGGCAAAAGCGGGCTTTCAGGCTGCCCGGTTGGTAATAAATGCCAGCATGGATGACGCCGCTGTTGTGACCGCTTTGGTGACACGCAACAGCGTTCTCCTTTTCGATGAGGATGAGCGAGGCTTGCGGCCTGGCACGCAAAAGCTCGCGCGCTGCGGCAAGCCCGATGATTCCTCCTCCAATGATGGCGAAATCATATATCATGTGGCAGCTAACAACATTATCTGGCCGTATTACTGTATTTGTGGCCGGCACCATCAGCCACTGCTCACCCTGAGGATCATTCTGAGAAAAAGAGAATGGCAGGCCTGGTCTGAACCTTCCGGGTTACCTTGTCGAGCATGTCCGCCAGGAGAGTGCTGTGATCTTAGCGCCTGTCCGGCAAAGCCGGTTGCCCGCGGTTTCGGCGCGTCGCACCTCAATATGTCCGCGACCTGATTAATTCATTTCCTCGGGCAGCGAAGGCAGGGGGAGGATTGTAATACCATCCTCGATCAGGGCGCGCGCCTCCGCCAGATTCGCTTCGCCATGGATCGGACGTTCTTCGACCGACCCTTCATGAATCTTGCGCGCTTCCTCGGCGAAGCGCCGCCCGACATCCTCGGCTTCGGCCAAGATGCGCTGCCGCAAGGCGCTGATCATCATCCGCCTTTCCAACTCCTGCTTGCTGCTGAGTGGTGGGAGGGTCGCGACATTCTGCGATCCCTCCGCCGGCACTGGAAGCTCGGTTTGCTTCGCTTTGCCTTTGCCGGCGAGCGCCGGGGCCATGATGGCTTTCGTCACATCGCCAGCCAGGCAATAGGGGCATAGAATGTGGCCGGCTTGGGATTGCTGGTCGAAAGCCGCCCCACTTTGAAACCAGCTCTCGAACTCATGGCCCCGCGAGCAATGAAGCGCGAATTTGATCATAGGGCCTCGCCAGCCAACAGCCGTTCGAGCTGGCCGTTGCGGGCGAGCTCGTGCAGCTCGTCGCAATCGCCGACATAATCATCGTCGAAGAAAATTTGCGGGACCGTCCGGCGGCCATGAGCCCGCGCTGCCATCTCGTCGCGCGCCTTATCGTCCCCGTCCACCGGAATTTCCGTGAAAGGAAGACCGAGCTTGGTCAGGAGATTTTTGGCTCGCCGGCAATAAGGACAGGTCGCAGTCGTGTAAATGGTGATTTTCGGCATTCCAGGATTCCTTCATGGTCTCTTTATATGCGACGAAGAGCTTTGCCTGCAACAGCGCCTGGCCAGCGGGGCCAAGCCGCAAACCGGAGTGACCCCATGGTCCCCTTTTCTGAAAAGCGCCCGCGCCCCGTCGACAAAAAGAGAACCCAACTTATATCCTTTATGTCGCTTTGAGCGGCCCGCTGTCGGCGTCTCGTGGTCCGCGAACTCCTTTGCGGGGCGTGAGACCCAGATTGGGTTGTCTCTTCCTAGGATTAAGGAGGAAAATTATGAGTGCCGACCCTTCGGGAAGCTGCCAATTCTCAATGAACCGCCGTCCAGAAGAGGGGCGGCGAGCGGGCTGCGTCGTCGGAGAGCCATGGAAATTCGTTGAAGTCCTCGCGATGGTTTTGGGGTTCGTCGTGTTTTGGCCAATCGGCCTTGCTGTCCTCGGCTGGAAAATCTGGCAGAAAAAATCCGGCTATCCGGGCGATCTCCTCTCCTTCGGGCAGGAAAAATGGCGCGCTTATCGCAGCGCAAGGGATTGGGGGGGTACCAGCGCCTATTGGCCGGGTTCAAGCCCGAGCGGCAACCGCGCCTTCGATGAATGGCGGGCAAGCGAGCTTGCGCGGCTTGAGGAGGAACGCAAAAAGCTTGCCATGGCCGAGCGGGAATTCGCCGCCTATATGGAGAATTTGCGCCACGCGCGCGACCGCGAAGAGTTCGAGCGCTTCATGGACGAATGGCGGCGCCAGCCGAGCTAATACTGAAAACGGAATTGGGCTTCCTTCCGGTTCAGCGCGAGGCCGAGAGAGCCGCCTCAGGGGCCGATGAAAATCTCGCCCATGCCGGTCTTGAACCGTATCCTGGCAAAGCTGCATGTCCCTTTGCGCCTTTGAAAAACACTGACAGCGATGAGCCAGACGGCAATGATGCGTTTTGGCGGTTCGCCGGCGATTGCGCGTTCATAATCGCTCAGGATGGCCTGTTCCTCATCGAGCCATATGCCGAGCTTGGCAGTGTCGGAACGCACCACTTGGTGCGTTTCACGCTTGTTCCACCATGGGAGTGGACAGGCAAACACCTTGCCTTCGGGCAAGGCAGCGCTCCACATATAGGTGAGATCACGGCCATTTTCGAATTCGACGGCAATCGAGAAGTAGTCATGCGTAGAGAGTGAATCTTCGCGAAGCCTAGACGGCAGCTCATCGGCTCGCCAGGCCCAGGAGAGCCGCGTCGACTGGTCGAGCGGAACGTTGACCGGATATTGAAGAATGCCGGCGTCCTGAGCGGCTGCGCAACAAATGCGCGCCGGTTGTTGCCCGCCCGCTTCAACGCGGAAGATCCGGGTCTCGCCGAGCCGCCACAAATGCTGCCATCCCTTGGGCAGGGTTCGCCGTTCCGCAAGCCTGCCGATCTCACGCCCTGCATATCCGCTCGCATCCTGAGCGCGCATCCTCGCAAGTCCTTCTTTCGCGGTGCCAGACCAGACCAGGACCGCGACGCTGAGGCCGCCCTCGGCGCCTTCATGTGGACAATCCGGATCGAAATTGCCGCTAGGGTCCCGCCATTCGCCGGGCGGCTTGGCAATTAGATGCAAGCGCCCGTCCTGCTCGGCCCGAAAGCTCGTCGTCGTGCCGACCGATTTGGCGACTGGTCCGGGACCAATCCGATACCACAGCGCCGTGGCGCCGTTCAGCCCAACCCCAAGATTCTTCACAAGCCAAACCATGCCGGCCGAGAACAGACTCACCTCTTCGCCTAAGGTCAAATCGACGCCGGTGTCGATCCAGCCGGATGAGGCCGCCAGCACATCGACGATGACCCCCCAACGCAAATGGGCGCGGCTTTCCTCGATCGCTTTTCCCCAGGCCAGCTTGGTGGTTGCCGGATCGGGTTTGGCATGCTGATGAAAGACCAAAATATCCCTCCTTGGAGCGGGCTAGCGAATGGGTGCAACGGATTAGCGACGCATTGCCAGGCACGGCTTGCGTGCCGTTGAATAGATTTCTTTCTAAGTCATCGTGATCTTGCAGCGCTTTCCCATACGCAAGCCGGACTTGGCTTTCAAGCGGGCTATGGCGGGTTGGGCGTCCGGCTAAAATGAATGGGCGCAACTTGGTACGAAACCTGCTCGTCTCTCCTCTCTGCGCACTCCCGTTTTTCTGGCCCGCTCAGAGGTCCTATTTTTCCGCCACAATCCTACCGGAAGGTGAATGGCAGAAGAATTGAAGCCAAGCTATTGCCAGTTCGAACAATTTGACCTCAGTGTAAACATCCCTTTTTCTGACCGCGCGGCCTCCATCCGTTCGATCAATGTTAAGACTCGGTTAAATGAGCGCCGATCCATCGTCCAGTTGTGCGCTAGACACGCCGGTCGACGTTCGCATGCCGCATGCCGACGCGCCGGGCGGAGAAGGGCCGGGGCAAACCCCCGACAATGAGCTCCAGGAAAAGAGCGTGCTCACAGCCGGGGAGACGGATCCGGAAACGACGCTGCAGAGCAAAAAACGCCCACCGACCTTCTATATCGGTGTCACCGTCATTGGGCTCCTGTTCGCCGCTGGACTTTATTACTGGCTGACCACGCGCAACACCGAATCGACCGACGATGCTTATACAGATGGGCGCGCGGTGAGCATAGCCCCGCAGGTTGCCGGCGAGGTCGTATCACTCGACGTCACCGACAATCAATTCGTCCATAAGGGCGACGCTCTGATCCATATCGATCCGCGGCAATATCAAAACGACCGGGACGTCGCACAGGGCGTGCTGGACACGGCGAAAAGCCAGTTGACCGGCCTCATCTACGGCGCCGAAATTGCGCGCAAGAACTACCCCGCCTTGTTGAAGGAGGCGCAAGCCCGGCTTGCCTCTGCACAAGCCTCCGAAGTCAAGGCGAAAGCCGATTATCAGCGCCAGCGTAATCTGCCGAAGCAAGCCACCACCCAGCAGGATATCGATGCCGCGACGGCCGCCTGGCAGGAAGCGCAAGCCCAAGTCAGGCTGGCCGAGGCGCAAGTCCTGCAAGCCGAGCCCGTACCGCAGCAGATCGGCGTCGCCGATGCGCAGGTCGGCCAGCTCAAGGGGCAGACGGAACAGGCGCAGGCGCGGCTCAATCAGGCCGATTTAAATCTCTCCTGGACCGTCGTGACGGCCCCTCAGGACGGCTGGATCACCAAGCGCAATGTCGAAATGGGCAATTACGTCACGCCAGGCCAGCAGATTTTCTCGATCGTCGCACCGGAAGTCTGGGTGACCGCCAATTTCAAGGAAACCCAGCTCGATCGCATGCGCCCCGGCCAGAAAGTGATGATCTCGGTCGATGCCTATCCCCAGCTCGATCTTGAAGGCCATGTGGATAGCATTCAGATGGGTTCCGGCTCGAAGTTCACCGCCTTTCCGCCTGAAAACGCGACCGGCAATTTCATCAAGATTGTCCAGCGCGTGCCGGTCAAGATCGTGATCGACAAAGGGCTCGACCCAAAGCTTCCCCTGCCGCTCGGCATATCTGTCATCCCAACCGTATCGCTGAAATGAACGAGCCATCGACCAGGGCATGGGCACCACGGCATAACCGATGGGCGATCGCCATCGTCGTCACCTTCGCCGCCTTCATGGAGATTCTCGATACGACGATCGTCAATGTCGCACTGCCCCATATTGCGGGTGGGCTCTCGACAAGCTTTGACGAATCGACCTGGACCCTCACCTCCTATCTCGTCGCCAATGGGATCGTCCTCACCATTTCCGGCTGGCTCAGCACCGTCTTCGGCCGCAAGCGCTATTTCATGATCTGCCTGGGCATGTTCACCGTCTTCTCGTTTTTCTGCGGCATGGCGACGAGCCTTGCGCAGCTCGTCACTTTCCGCCTCTTTCAGGGCTTTTTTGGCGGCGGCCTGCAGCCGACTCAGCAGGCGATCATCCTTGACACTTTTCCGCCTGAGCAGCGGGCGACGGCATTCGGCGTGACAGCCATTGCAACGATCGTCGCCCCGGTGCTCGGCCCGACGCTTGGCGGCGTTTTGACCGACAGCTTCAACTGGCGGTGGGTATTTCTCATTAACATTCCGGTCGGCGTCGCGGCGGTGTTTTTCGCCTCGATCCTGGTCGAGGACCCACCCTGGCTGAAACCGCGCTCCGGCCATATCGACTATATCGGATTGGCCCTCATCACCCTCGGCCTTGGCTGCCTGCAAATCACGCTGGACCGTGGCGAAACGGATGACTGGTTGCAGTCGGCCTTCATCCGGACCATGGCGCTCTTCGGCGGGCTTGGCATAGCAGGCGCGATCGGCTGGCTCTTGATCGCCAAAAAGCCGGTCGTCAATCTCCTTGTATTCAAGGACCGCAATTTCGCCATGGGCTGCCTCTTCATCGGCGCAACGGGCGGAACGCTTTATGCTGGAGCGATTGCCATTCCGCAATTCGCCCAGACCGTCATCGGCTATACCGCGACCTGGGCCGGGCTCCTTCTGTCGCCGGGCGGCCTCGTCGTCATCATGCTGATCCCGCTCGTCGCGCGATTGATGAAAGTTCTTCAGATCCGCTTCATCATCGGAGCCGGATTCTTCATCATGGGATGGGCCTTTCTTTATTCGAGCTTTCTCACTCCGAATATCGATTTCAAAACCCTCGTCCTCATGCGTTCGGCGCAGACGGCGGGGCTTGCTTTCCTTTTCGTGCCGATCAGCACGATCACCTTCTCGACCTTGCCGCGGGAATTGAACGCCGATGCGACGGCGCTGTTCACCATGGTCCGCAATGTCTTCGGCTCGATCGGCATTTCGATTGCCAGCGCCATGGTGATTGAGCGCACCCAGGTCCACCAATCCTATCTCGCCCGCTGGGCCACGCCTTTTCACGAGCCTTTCAACCAGCTCATCGCCAGTTATGAAAACACACTGCGGACCATGGGGCGGGCAGCCAGCGCAGTGCATGATATCGCGGTCGGGCAAGTCTATCAGGTCTACCGCACTCAGGCTGAAATCCTCGCCTATACGGATGTCTATTTGGGTGTCGCCATCGTCGCTTTCGCAGTTTGCCCTTTGTGTCTTTTTCTCTCTCCCGGGAAGGGGGGTGGCGGCCATGCAGCCCTGGAATAAAGCTTTTGGGCTCGACCATGCTTAATTTATTCGGGCGGGCCGCTTGCGCCGCCGTTCTCCTGTTGGTCAGCGGCTGCTCGGCCGTCGGGCCGGATTTCGTGCCTCCCGATCC
>DATJTB010000350.1:0-7580 GCA_035503795.1 Methylocella sp. | reverse complement strand
CGGCCGCGACGAATCTCGACAAAGTGTTCGGTCGGCACCAGCACCTCTTCAAACTTCTCTGAAAGACCTCGTTGCGCCGCCTGTTCCTTAATGGATTCAGCAACCTTCTTCTCGAAATTCGAGTAGGCATGAACGATGTACCAGCGCATGCTCATGGGAATAGCTTCAGCCTTTTCCGGCAACATTCGAGCGGGGATTGAGGAAGGTTAAGCCGACCATTCAAAAAAACCTCAATGGGCGACGTTGATGGATCAATTCTTACGACCGAGCGTGGATAATTCTTATCAACTTAAAACTTAAACTTAAACATTAACATGAGCCGTTCCAGTCCGGGGAATTTTAAGGAACCAAAATGCCCGCAACTTCAAGCGGCATGGCCAAGGCTGAGAAGACCCGAGACGATTAACCGAAGCGACCAGTCTACGACGACAAAGAACAGGCTGGCAAGCAGCACCATGAAAAGGACGAGTACGGTAGTTATTGTAGTCTCCTTGCGTGTAGGCCAAGTCACCTTAGCCGTTTCCGCCCGCACCTCTTGCAAGAAATGGAAGGGATTCGCCATAAACGCCGCCATTTTATCCGATTGGTCTTGTCCAAGTTGCCATGCGGTTTCGACCAGCTCATAGTCCGTCACAGCAGCTGCGTGACGGTCAATCTTGCCCGGACGCCTAATCTCCGCACGGCGCCCACTCTCATGTGGTCAAAAAAAAAGGGCGCACAAGGGGAGAGTTACTACGTCTCTTTATCGCCATGCGTCTCCGATGGCAAATTCATTTTTTCCTCACGAGCGAGGAGTGGCAGGCCTCACAAGCATGGAAGCCGCTTGGGCGGATTGAACCAGACCTGCTGTTTGGCGGCTGAAAGGCCCGTATGACAGAAAGACTGGAATGACAGGGGCCGGGACAGACCATAGCAAGCCCAATCTCAGCGGCGGCCCGGCCATAATTCTGGTGCGACCCCAGCTCGCCGTGAATATTGGCATGTGCGCGCGGGCAATGGCTAATTTCGGCCTGGTCGATCTGCGGCTCGTGGCGCCGCGCGAAGGCTGGCCACGGACGGGTGCCTTTCGCAAGGGCGCCTATGCAGCAGCGGCCGGCGCTGTGCATATCCTTGAGGGCGCAAAACTGTTCGACACGGTCGAGACTGCGATTCACGATCTCCATTTTGTCTGGGCCTCCACGGCCCGCGAGCGCGGCCAGCATAAACCCGTCTTCATGCCAGCCGAGGCGATGCCGCAGACCGCGCGGTCTATGATGGGAGGTGAGCGGCATGGGGTTTTATTTGGTCCGGAGCGCACCGGTCTCGACAACGACGAGGTCGCGCTCGCCAATGCCATCCTGACATTTCCGGTTAACCCGTCGTTCGCCTCCTTGAACCTTGCGCAAGCGGTTCTGCTGACCAGCTACGAATGGTTACGAGCTGCCAAAGACTCAAAATCGCCCTTTTGTGCCATTCAACACTCGCCTCAGGCCCCACATGAAATGGTTTTATCCTTCTTCACCTATCTTGAGACCGAGCTCGAACGGGCAGGCTTCTTTCGGCCCAAATCCAAGCTGCCGGTGATGCGTCGCAACTTGCGCAATATTTTTCACCGCATGCAGCTGACCGAGCAAGATGTGCGGACGCTTCGCGGCATGGTGGTCCGACTGGTCAACGGCCCGCGAGCAGGAAGCAGTCTCCTCGATTCGGAGAGGGACAGATCGCAGCCGGATCAAAATTAAGTTAAACGGGGAGCAGCCCTGGCAAAATTCTTCACAAAATTTTTTCATAGGCATCCGTCTGTCCGATCATGATCTGAAACATTCCTTGATGACATCGAGCTAGAACTCACTTTTCGTCCCATTCCATGTTCGGCGCTCGCAGCCGGATCGCACGAGGCTTTCAAAATCATCGGGCTTCGGCTAACTCTAGTCTCCGCTGTTTATCCTTGAGCTTTGCATGACCTCTCCTGCTTCGGCCGTAGCCGAAAACCCGCCCGCCACCCTCGCCCCCTCCCAAAAGGCTCTTTCCGCGAAGCCAGCGGCGGCGACGGACACGCGGATCGGACCCGGCATTCTTTGGATGCTCTTCGCGACTTGTCTCTTTGTTTGTCAGGATTCCATTGCACGGCTCCTTCTGCGCTCCTACCCGGCAATTGAAATCGCCTTCTGGCGTTTTTTCATCCATCTGGCCTTCGCCGCACTTTTTCTGGCTTGGCATGATCCGCGGCTGATGCTGTCGCAAAAGCCAGGACTACAGATGCTGCGCTCGTCTTTGCTCCTGGCGACGACATTGTCCGGCATGCTCGCGCTGAAAACCATGCCGCTCCTTGATTTCTCCGCTGTTGTTTGGGTATCGCCCATACTCGTCGCGGCGCTCTCGCGTATATTTCTTCAAGAAAGGAGCGGTGCCGGTGTTTGGGTGAGCGTTAGCGCCGGACTGATCGGCGTCTGGTTGATCATCGGTGTGGGCCGGCTTGATCTTTCGGTCACTGTGGTTTTCCCGCTGCTCGCCGCACTTGCCAATGCGCTTTATCAAATTGCAACGCGGTTCCTGCGCAGCTCCGATTCGCTTCTCACCAGCCTGTTTTATTCGGCGCTCGCGGGGACTTTGCTCTGTGGGGTGTTCTTGCCTTTCACGGCTATTTTGCCGAGCTTTGCTGACAGCGGTTTGATGCTGCTTCTAGGTGTCCTAGGGCTGATCAGCCATTATTGCCTGATCCGAGCGTTTTCGGCCGCGCCAGCTAATCTCATTGCTCCTTTCGGCTATACGGCGCTCATCTGGGCCACGTTGTTCAGCCTGGTAGTCTTCGGCGAGATCCCGAGTTTGCGCACTCTGGCCGGATCGGGCTTGATTGCCATTGCCGGGCTCAGCATTTTCGTGCTCAGGCGCAAGATTTCAGACGGCCGGCAAACCTGCGGTGTTAAGGCTGGGAACAATGAATGATGGCGGAGCGAATAGCTTGGCCATTTCCCGGCTACTCAAAGCCGGGGCGCGCGCTAAATGACGTAATGTTTCTTAGGCGGAATGAAAGACCGACATGCCTCTGAACTCTTCACACGCCTTGGCCGAGATGAAGCCCGAAGTCACGCATGGCAAGACGTCTCCGAGGCGCCTGCGGGTCCCGCTTGCTATCGTTGCGGCAATCGGCGAAAATGGTGTGATCGGAGACGGGCGCGGCATGCCATGGCATTTGCCCAGCGATCTCAAGCATTTTCGGGCGATCACGCTGGGCAAGCCCCTGCTCGTGGGCCGTAAGACTTTCGAGTCGATCGGACGCGTTTTGCCCGGCCGTGAGACGATTGTCGTGACTCGGAATGCGAACTTTGATCCGGCGAACGAGGGCAAAGCACAGCATGTTCATATTGCGCATGGTCTCGAAGAGGCGCTGGATTTAGCTCAATCTCTGGCGCAGGTCACGGGCGCGGAAGAGATCATCCTTGCGGGCGGCGGCAATCTCTACGAAAATTTGATCAGCCGGGCCGAGCGCATGCATCTGACTTTCGTTGATCTTGCGCCGAGTGGCAGTGTGTGTTTTCCGCGGATCGACTGGTCGGGCTGGTTGGAAGTCAGCCGGATTCGTCCCCGCCCCTCGGCCAAGGATGAGGCGACTTTCGCTTTCGTCGATTTCGACCGCCGCCATTGTCTGTCAATGTAGCTTTGTGCCGAGCACTTCTATATGGAGTTATGCGGCCATTTGCCCGCTTGGTACCGCCCTTCGATAGCCAAAAGGGCCGGTGAAGGTTTTTCGGGCGACGTCAACCAAAAAGAGACAGTTATGCCGTGGAGCAATGAAGGTGGAAATGGCGGTTCCTGGCAACCGAGCCCAGGACCTTGGGGACCAAAACCCAATGCCGGCCCACCGCCGGAATTCGAAGAATTCTTGAAGCGCAGCCAGGAGAAGCTCAAGCAATGGATGCCGGGCAGTGGCGGCGGCTTTGGTGCCCGCAGCCTCATCGGCCTTTTGCTCATCGGCACCATTGTCTGGCTTTTGTCCGGGTTTTATACGGTTGGCCCGAATGAGGTCGGGCTGAACCGGATTTTCGGACGCTACACCGGCAAGACCGGACCTGGCTTGAACTATAACCTGCCGCTTCCCATCGGCAGCGTGGAAAAGCTCCCGGTCACCGACCGCAACACGATCAACATCGGGTTCGGCGTGCGACCGGAAGCGCGCGGACCTGGCCAAGCGCAGATCGACTTGCCAGAGGAAAGCCTGATGTTGACCGGCGATGAGAATATCGCCGATGTCAAATTCGTCGTGATCTGGCAAATCGATCCGGTACACCCGGAAGATTACGCGTTCAATATCGCCAATCAACGCGAAACCGTGAAAGCCGTGGCCGAGAGCGCCATGCGCGAAGTCATCGGACGCGGCCAGATCCAGCGCATCCTGACGGCCGACCGTCCAAAGATCGAGGCCGATGTCCAGGCACTCATGCAGGGCGTTCTGAATTGGTATAAGGCCGGCATACTGGTGCTGCAGGTGCAGCTGCAATCCGTAGATCCGCCCGAGCAGGTCATCGCTGCCTTCAAGGATGTGACGGCTGCGCAGCAGGATCAGAACCGCTTGCGCAACGAGGCCGAGGCCTATGCCAACCGGGTGGTTCCCGAGGCGCGCGGCAAGGCGGCGGCGATCGTCCAAGAAGCCGAAGGCTATAAGGTTCAGTCCGTCGCCCAAGCGACCGGCCAGGTCTCCCGCTTCAACCAGATTTATGCTCAATACAAGAAAGCCCCCGAAGTCACCCGCGAAAGACTCTATCTCGAGACAATGGAACGGGTGCTTGGCGGCATGAACAAGGTCATTCTCGACCAGGGCGGACAAGGATCGGGGGTCGTTCCTTATCTGCCGCTCGGGGCCTTGAACGGTCCAGCGAATGAAGGAGGCGGCAAATGAAAAACGCGGCGAATTTCGGCGCCGTCGCACTCGCTGTTTTGCTTCTGATCATCGGCTTGACTTCGGCCTTCACTGTCGATCAGACTGAGCAGGCAATCGTTTTGCGGTTCGGTGAGCCTGTTCCCGGACGTGGACTTGTGACGACACCCGGCCTGCATTTCAAATATCCTTTCATCGAGGAGGTCGTTTTTCTCGATAACCGGATCCTCATCGTCGAGGCTCCGAAGCAGGAGGTGCTGGCTTCTGACAATAACCGGCTCGACGTGGATTCCTTCCTGCGCTACCGCATCGTTGATCCATTGAAATTCTATCAGACGGTTGGCTCCCCCGAGCGGGCAAGCAGCCAGCTGGGATTCATTTTGAACTCGGCGGTGCGGCGAGTTTTGGGTGAAGCCAATATGACCGAGATCGTACGGGACAAGCGTGCAGACCTCATGCTCAAGATTCGCGACCAGGTGAACCAGGAAGGCGGACGCCTTGGCATCGCCGCCATTGATGTCCGGATAAGGCGCGCCGACCTGCCCCGGCAAATCTCCGAGAAGGTCTATAGCCGGATGCAAAGTGAGCGCGCCAGAGAGGCGGCAGAATATCGTGCCAAGGGCTCGGAAACCGCCCAGACCTTGCGCGCGGAGGCCGATCGTGATGTTGTGGTTCTGCTCGGCAATGCCCAGCGCCAGGCCGATCAGACGCGAGGCGAAGGCGATGCCGAAAGAAACCGCATCTTTGCCGAAGCCTATGGCAAGGATCCGGATTTCTTCGCTTTCTACCGCTCAATGCAAGCCTATGAATCCAGCTTCAAAGGCAGCGACACACGCATGGTCCTCAGTCCCAAATCGGATTTCTTCCGCTTCTTCGCGTCGCCCGGTGGAACTGCCCCTTCTGCCTCATCGATCGGACGCTGATCCTGCTCTGGGCCTGAACCGTTTTCGCTCCCCTTGCAGGTCTTCACCTCGCTGCTGGCTGTTCACGGTCCAGGCTCGGCCTTTAGATTTCTGATTTGTCGCATTTCTTAACGCGGAGCGGTGCTGTCAGATCTGAGAGGGATCGATGGAATGGCTAGGACCGGCGCGTGCTCCTTTGTCTGGGATGACCCTTTCGACCTCGACGACCAATTAACGGGCGAGGAAAGGCAGGTGCGCGATGCGGCGCGCGCGTTTGCGCAAAATGAGCTCCTGCCGCGGGTGACACAGGATTACCTCGAAGAGCGCTTCGATCGAACGGTCCTGACCAAAATGGGTGCGCTGGGGCTTCTCGGCGCCACGCTGCCGCGTGACTATGGCGGAGCCGGGCTTGGCTTTGTCGCTTATGGATTGGTGGCACGCGAAATCGAGCGCGCCGATAGCGGCTACCGCTCGATGATGAGCGTACAGTCTTCCCTGGTGATGCAAGCGATCTATGCCTATGGCAGCGAGGCGCAGCGACGGACCTATCTGCCGAAGCTCGCGCGTGGCGAATGGATCGGCGCCTTCGGTCTGACCGAGCCTGACGCAGGCTCCGATCCGCAAGCGCTGCTCAGCCAGGCCGAAAAAAACGCGGATGGCTATCGGCTGAACGGCGTCAAAAGCTGGATCACCCATAGTCCCGTTGCCGATCTGCTCATTGTTTGGGTCAGATCGCGCGCCCATCAAGACACAATTCGCGGTTTTCTTCTGGAACGTGGCCTGAAAGGTCTGACGACTCCTGCCATCACGCAAAAACTCTCGCTCCGAACCTCGCCAACCGGCGAGATCGTCATGAACGGGGTTCAGGTCTCGGAGGAGAGTCTTCTGCCAAGTGCCGCTGGCCTGAAAGCGCCGTTTGGCTGTCTCAACCTTGCCCGCTATGGCATTTCGTGGGGCGCGATGGGTGCGGCGGAGGCCTGCTTTGCTGAAGCGCGCAGCTATACGCTCGAGCGTCGGCAATTCGGCCGGCCGCTCGCTGCCAATCAGCTCATCCAGAAGAAGCTCGCCGACATGGAAACTGAAATCGCGCTGGGCCTGCAGGCCGCCTTGCGCATCGGCCGGCTGCTTGAAAAGGATCGCTTGGTCCCGGAAGTGATCTCCCTTGTCAAGCGCAACAATGCCAGCAAGGGGCTCGCGATCGCAAGACTTGCCCGCGACATGCTGGGCGCCAACGGGATTTCTTCCGCCTACCCCGTCATGCGCCATCTCGCCAACCTGGAAACGGTAAACACCTATGAAGGAACGGCAGATATTCATGCGCTTATCTTGGGACGGGCAATTACCGGCCTGCCGGCGTTTACCTAAACCAACCTGGGCAGGACCCAGACTTTTGCGACAAGAATTCGCTCCAACATTGATCTTGCGCGATTTCTTATCGCCCGAACGATCTCAATCTCAAGATCGCCGTGAACGACAAGGCACGGAGCGTGCCACGCGAGGAAATAGCGACCGTCACACTCGCCGAAATCTGTCACAAATATGCACCGCACGAAGCCATCGGCCTCATGCCTTTTGGCGATACTGTAGGGTTGACAACCCGGTAATCTCATTGTCGGTTTGAAGCACACCATACGGACTGGTTGTTTGCGACACAAATCAATCTGGAGAGATCTCTCGAGCGGGTCTTAGCTGTCGGGACTTTGCTACAAGGAAAGCGGCCTTCCTTGAAAAATATTCCAGTCCCGATCCTCCATAACGACAATCGCCGCCAAGCGCACGCTTAACGCGCGCGTGCTAATAGGTCTCTTATTCCAAGATGCGAG
>DATJTB010000349.1:0-5900 GCA_035503795.1 Methylocella sp. | reverse complement strand
AACGCAGGTGATTCAACGTCCCAAGGACGTTCAAATAACGGACAACATTAAATTTGGGACAAATTTCCGCTCGAACATAATTCCGCCACCCCGCGAGTCGATTTCAAACAACTGTTTGAACCCGAACAGGAGGCCTTGATGCGGGCGCCTTTGATTCAAATCCTCATAAAAGGTTTCCAGATCCATGCGCCGAAATTCATCTTTGAGGTGATTGTTTCGAGCTTGGCAAGCTTGCTCGTCATGACCCTCTTTTCCCACGGTGCGAATATGTCGCCGGCGCAGTCTCCAACGGAAGATGAGGCGCAATTCTTGGCCCTGTCCGCCACAATGTCCCCGATGTCCTCCACTGGCGACGCGACAGAAGATTTCCTGCAGCAGGTCGCGCTTTCGCATGTCGCAAGCCTACATCCGCAATCGCGCCCATCTTCAAGCGGAAATGTGGTCGAAGGCGCGAAAACGGGCATAATGGCTCACCCCTTCGCTGAACCAAAGCACGAACGCTTGGCCACCAGTAAAACCCGTCTCACGACTAGCGTGCCGAAAATCCTTCCCCCCGGTAAGCCTGCGGAAATGTCAGCTCTTGCACCACCACCTGCGCCTACGCCGGAAAAAATCGAGCCGGCCTTGTCCACAACGCCTGCTGCCGCCACGCCGGTCAAAGAGGAGAGGAATGCGCCGCTTGACTTTGGTCTGCGCCTCGTCGATAGGATCGGTACGATCTTGTCCGATTCCAAAACTCAAGTCGTCGAAACGGTCGCCTGGGCCGGCAGCTCCTTGACCTCGCTAGCCAAGAAACTCTGAAGATGAACCGTTCACGAGGCGCAGGGGTTTTTGCACGCAATCAGGTTTACGCAGATCACCGATACTTGATGGCGCATCCAGCTCTCAATCTTCAGAATCGCTCACGATAATTTTGGATCGATTCGAAACTGATGCATCGTTAACGAGCCGTGAAGATCACTGACCTCACACGGGCCGCGATTCTCGATCGTGCCGCTGACGTTTTTGCTGAGTCCGGGTTTGACCGCGCCTCCGTCCGTGAGATAACCAGCCGCGCCAAGGTCAATCAGGCGGCCATCAATTATCATTTTGGCGGCAAGGAAGCGCTCTACCGCGAGGTGCTGCGCCTAGCGGTCAACGCCCTCTGCGAAGCGTCGCTGCTCGACGACAAAATGATCGATGAAGTCACTTGCGACGAGGCGGTACGGCTTTTCATTCGCCAGCAGGTCACGCCGCTGCTCAACCATGCGAAATTCGGCCGCTATATGCGAATCTTCGCCTGGGAGACCCTCGCGCCAAGCGCGGTCTACCGCGATTTCATTGCCAGCGAACGACTGCCGATTCTGGAACAGGCGGAAAAAATCGTTCGCCGATATCTGCCCGCCGCGTCGCGCGAGGATATCACAATCGCAACCTTCTGGCTCGCGCAGCAAGCCATCCCTTTCATCCGCCATTACGATACGCTCTCAAAGCCCCCTCTCAATCTCACGCTGGACCGGGCCTTCATCGAAAAACTCGCGACCGATCTCGGACGCATGGTGATTGCAGCTCTCAATATTCGCGCCAGCCTGTGCACGGCCAATCGCCGCTCGTGATGAGCAGGACGCGGCAGACCCGGAAGAGCGCGTTCGGGATCCTGGCCGATATGTGGAAATCGGCTCCGGGTTTCCGCTTCAATCCCCGCTGTGAATACTCCACGGCCAGAAGGCGGTGGCTTCGTGAATTGTCGGTCGTCGCCCCGCACCCGGCTAGATCACGATGTTTTTGGATCCAATCGATCCAAAAACATGAAACGGATCGATTCTCGTCATTGAGAGTGGGATGCGAGCGCAAAACCGCGTCACACTTTTGCTCATCGCGCTCCAGTGAAAGATGAATCAAGAAAGGAGGGCAAGGATGTTGGATCTTCCGCCATTTTCGCCGGCTTGGTCGGCGCGACTTCTGGGCGTACTGCGTATCGTCACGGGGCTTTTGCTGCTCCAGCACGGGACTGCGAAGCTTTTTGGATTTCCGCATATCGAAATGTTCAACAATCTGGCGGTCTTCTCGCTTCTTGGCCTATCGGGGATTCTGGAATTCTTCGGCGGTCTCCTGCTTGTCGCTGGTGTCCTGACGCGTCTTGTCGCGTTCATCCTCTCGGGTGAAATGGCCGTGGCTTATTTCCTCGTTCACGCGCCAAAAGGCTTTTTTCCGGTTCTCAACCAGGGCGAGCTCGCCGCCCTTTATTGCTTCGTTTTTCTCTATCTCTCTGTCGTCGGCGGCGGCGCTTTCAGCCTCCTCAGCGAGGAAGAGGCGAGTGCGCATAAAGACTAAAAATGAAGTTTTCCCCGGCTTATGTGAGTCAGCCCTCAGACCAGAATTTGAAATTTGGGTATGTGGCTGGCTTCAAGCGCAGAGGAATTGCGGCGGTCACGAGGACGACCGAATCGCATGCTTGCGCTAGAGCCTGATTCAGAAAGCCTTGTGCTTCGCGGAAGGCTCGGGCCAGCGCGTTATCAGGCACGATCCCGCCACCGACTTCATTCGACACGAAAATCACCGGACCTTTGAGCACCGAGATCGTCTCGACGAGCTCGGCCGTTACTGGCTCAATCTCGGCCTCCGTTTGAAAAAGATTGGCGAGCCACAGCGTCACGCAATCGACCACCAGGATTCGATCGAGGCGAGCTTCGCGACGCAGCGTCGGGGCGAGCGCGATGGGTTGCTCGATGAGCTGCCAGCGGGAATCGCGGTCAGCGGCATGGCGGGCGATGCGTGCCGCCATCTCATCATCGCTCGCCTCGGCGGTAGCAATAAGGACCGACGTAAGGCCGGCCGCTTCGGCCAGCTTTTGAGCATAGTGGCTCTTACCCGATCGCGCCCCGCCCAGAATGAGCAGGCTGCGAATGATCAGCGGCTGGTCCGTCATTAAGGCCACCTTGCGAGTCAGTCGGGTGCGGGTTTCATTCGGCCAATGATCGCAGTCTGCCGTTCATAGCCCAAATTCTTACCAAAATGTTTGAAGGGACGTAGAACTCGTATACGCTCGCGGCACAAACCGCCGCAACCACACGCACCCCCCTGCCGCTTGCCCTTGCGCGTGAGCCCGCTTCTGCGCCGAGCTATTTCTAAGCGGCTGTCGAGTACGATAAAGGGGGGACGGAGGAGGCGAGCGCCTGGTGACATCGTATCGCGTAACAGGTCGGTCCCCCCTATTCGCCCGGCAAGGCTGATCGGACACTTAAAGCGTGCGAGAATCGGGTTTATGGCAGACCTCTGCTTCTAGAGCGGGATGAGCAAAAGTGTGGGGCGGTTTTGCGCTTGCATCCCGCACTATATTACAAGAATCGATCACGTTTCATGATTTTGGATTGATTCAATCCGATCGTGACCTAACGCTTGTTCCCAAGTTCGAATCCGTAAGGGCTCGTGATGTCCCACACCTGGGATGAAGCCTGTTGCCAATCGCAGAAGTCGTGTAGTGCCCTTTGGTTGCCGCCCGACAAACGGCACCGTCCGATGCGGCCCGCGCCGCGCTACCCATTCCTGGCCGCCACTCAACGAGGCACTTTCGTCGAGTGTCATAATTCTTGCTTGGTGATTTGAATGGCACTGAAATTTTATATGACGCCGGGCTCTTGTTCGACCGGCATCCACATCCTGCTCGAAACGCTGGAGCTCCCCTTCGAGGCCTGGATCATCAATATCCCGGCCGGCGAGCATCTTCGCCCCGAGTATCTCAAGATCAATCCCAGGGGAACCATTCCGACGCTCGTGCTCGACGATGGCCGTGCGCTCATCGACTTCAAGTCAATCGCACTGTGGCTCGCGGAAACCTACCCGCGCGGCAAACTTCTGCCGGACGACCCAGGGCTCGCGGCGCGAGCTGTCGAATTGCTCGACTTTGCGCTCATCCAGCTGCACGGTGAGGGATTCACCCGCATCTTCACCACCGAACGCTACGTATCGGTCAATGAGGCACAGCAAGGACAGAAACTTATTGAGGACGTGGCCGCCCATGGCCGGGAAATCGTCGGCCAGGCTTTCGAGATCCTTGAGAAGCGCCTGCCGGAGGAAGGCTTCGCCGTGGGACCGCGCTTCTCGATCGCCGATGCGGCCTTGTTCTACAACGAATTCTGGGCCGACAAGATCGGCATCGCCTTGCCGCCGCGCGTCGCCGGCCACTACCAGCGCGTGCGTGCACGCCCGGTCGTTCGCCAGGTGCTGGCCGAGGAAGGATACCGATCCTGATCGCTATCGGATCGGCTGCGGACTTGATCCGACTCTCAATCCCGCCACCGCACAGCGTGAACAGCGTCTCATTCAGGCCTTCGTCGCGTCGCCGCCCGGTGAAGGGGGCACGGCACTAATATCAAGCAGCGGTTTCCCTACCTTCTTGGCAGGGACGAAGCTGTTCAATCGAATTATCGTCTTTGATTCGATTGGCGGTGCATCCACCCTGCGGCATCCTGAGTTCGGGTCGCATAATGAAGTCGTGTTTGCTGAGCAGGTTCATGCCGGTTGTGACCTCCGGCGGCGTTTCGTCGTCATAACGCAGCAGAAGTTCTCTCGCGAACATCATCAGATGAAGCTGGATCTCGACCCGCGCAAGGAATTCTCCGATGCAGTTCCGCGGGCCGGCGCCGAATGGGCACAAGGCTAGTTCGTGCCGATTCTGCTCGGCTTCCGGGGTCATACGGTCCGGATCGAAGCTGTCGGGGGCCTCCCAGAGATGCGGGCTGCGCTGGATGAGGTAAGGAGAGATATAGATTTCTGTTCCGGCGGGAACGAAGAAATCGCCAAGCTGGTCATCATTGATGGCCTTGCGGGTCATCAGCCACAGCGGCGGATAGAGACGCAAGGCTTCGTCGATGATCTGCCGAGCATAAGTGTAGTCCGGCAGTGCGTCCATGCTGGGGACTTCCCCCCACGGAAGGCGATCGAATTCCTCGGCCAACCGGGTCTGCACCTTCGGATGCCGGGACAGCAAATACCACATCCAGTTCAGCAGGCTCGCGGTTGTCTCATGACCGGCCACAATCAGGGTCATGACCTCTTGCGCGAGCTGCGCGTCGGGCATCGGTTCGCCATGCTCACGGTCGCGCGCCTGCATCAGGCTCCCGAGGAAATCCTCGGCGATCACGCTGTCGCGCCGCCTCCTTTCGGCGATCTCGCGGATGACTTTGCCGAGCAGGCGGAACGTCTGGGCGAACTCCAGATCCCGCGCCGATTCCTCAGCCAGAATGCCGAAATGCGACCTGACCTCGTAGTAATCGTCGCCAAAAATGACAGACAGCGTCACTTTGAGCACCATACGACTGACGTCGAGGGTCACGTTTACCGTTTCCCCACGCGCGGCGGCAAGCTTCCACGTCGCGAGCAACTCGGCATTGCCACCAGCGATGACGGGGACCAAGTTGCCAATTGCGCTCTTGGAAAATGCTGGCTGTATCATTCTTCGCTGCTTCACCCAGAAGTCACCGTTGCTACCGATGAGGCCGCGACCCAGCAACAATGAAATGCGTTTGACGACTTGGCCGCTTCTCGCATAGTTCATCCAGTTACGGCGAAGAATACGCTCACAAAATACCGGATTGCTGACCACAAAGACGTCGCTTCCAAAAACCGAAGCTTTGTAGATATCGCCATATCTGGCGAAATTCTCGTTCATCCAGAAAAACAGATCCTCGGTCGAATTGTATGGTTCGGTCGGTCCCGGAGGGGCGAGGCGTTCGTTGATCGTCATCAAGCACGTCCTAAAATCGGAAGGATCGCAATCAGCAAAATATGTGATGAACTAGAGAGCCTTGATATAAGCGTTGTCGCCCGCTCGCGTCAACGTGTCGCCATGCGAAGAGTAGGAGCGCCGTATTCTCCCGGGATCGCCCGCGTGCAGCTGGCATCGGCAGTGATCTGGGGAC
>DATJTB010000348.1:0-8409 GCA_035503795.1 Methylocella sp. | reverse complement strand
GATGAAACATGCGCTGGCCCGGCTTTGCCCCAAAAGATCGCGGTTTTTCGTTGCATCGACAAAAGTGATTTCGCCGGGGCCGGCCTTGTCGAGCCAAGCTGCTCCGCAGATCGGAATCGAGAGATCGGCACCGGCAGGGACCTTCGCACCCGTATGGCCGATGAGTTCGGCCAGCGAAATCGGGACGGCGGCAGAAACAAAGACCGGTTCACTCATGAGGGGATGCTAGAGCGGGATGAGCAAAAGTGTGAAGCGGTTTTGCGCTCGCATCCCGCTCTAAATTACGAAAATCGATCACGTTTCATGATTTCGGATCGACTCGATCCAAAATCAGCGTGATCTGTTGCGCGCCCGATCCTCTCTTTCGCGGCGCGTCGGCACCATTTCGGCACCATTTTCGGCACCATTTAGGAAAAGAACGGGATCACGTTAGGAAAAGAACGGGATCACGGAAATGCGATCGAAAGGCACGTCAACACGAGAGCATCCTGCCACGAATGGGGTTAGGCCTTATGCGCATTCTCTTCGGGCCAAATCCATCTGTCCCTAGGCGGCAGAACAGTTCCGCGGTTCGAAGCTTTTGCACCATCAGAAGGTGGTGCCACCGGTGAAGCGGAAGAACTGGGTCGTATCGTACTGGCTCTTGGTGATCGCCTTGGCGAAGTCAAATCGGATCGGCCCGAGAGGCGAAGCCCAGATGATCGAACCGCCGGCCGAGGTTCGGATCAAGGGTGAGTTGGCGCCAACAATGATGCAATTGCTTTGTGTAAAGGGATAGACCCAGGGACCTCCCGAGCAGACGCCTGTCGGGCTGAAATTGGTGCGGCCATTAAAGCCATATAGGGTGCCCGCATCGGTGAAGATGGCGCCCTTCAGGCCGAGATCCTTTGGCAAGCCATAGATTGGAAACTGCACTTCGAGACTACCGCCCCAGTAGATGGTGCCACCGAGCGGATTACCCTGGGGATCCCCGGAGGCCAAATCGCGCGGGCCGATGCCCGCGGGTGCGAAGCCGCGGACAAGGCTCGGCCCTAGATTGAAGTTGTCGACAATGCGAATCGGATTAGCGCCATAACCAGCGAGATCGCCGCCTTGCAGATGGATGAGGCCCACGATCTGGTCGTGAATCTCATGGTAGTAACGGATGTCGCCCGTCGTCCGCACGAAGTGCTCATCGCCACCGGCACCGGCCACGTCCTGGCGCAACTCGGCCAACCACCCCCCCGTCGGATTGCGATTATTATCGAGCGAATTATAGCTCAAGGTATAGCCGACCATTGAAGTGACGAAGGGGCCTTGCGCCTCCTTGAGGGCCAAGGAGGCCTCGCCATTGGTCAAGCAGTTATAGTAAAGATTCGGTTGTATGCCGTTGTAGCCGGGCGTAATTCCCCAGATCGGGCTCGTACAGTCATTGTACGGCTGGTTTGAACTGTCGGGAATTGAGATGTCCGTCCGGTACAGGGAGTATCGCGGCGAGAAGGACACTTCCTCCGTGATGGGAAGGCCAAGGCGCAGGGCGCCGCCGGCGGTGAAACTGCTGTAATAAGAATATTCCCAAGGATCACTCATCTTGGCGTAAAGATCGAAGCCGGCCGCCAGCCGTTCACCGAGAAAATAGGGCTCGGTGAAGCTCAAATCGACCCCACGGCTGTATTGGCCTTCCGATACCGAGAGCTTCACGAATTGGCCGCGCCCCATGAAATTGGATTCGCTCACCGAGACATCGGCGATGAAGCCATCCGTTGTCGAATAGCCGCCCGACAGAGACAAGGAGCCGGTCGGTTGATCCTCGACGTCGACGACGATGATGATCCGGTCTGGCGAGGATCCCGGCTCATTGGTGATTTTCACTTTCTTGAAATAGCCAAGATTGTTGAGCCGCCGCTCGGCCCGGTCGATCAGTGCGCGATTATAGGCATCCCCTTCACCGATCTCGAATTCCCGGCGGATGACATAGTCGCGGGTGCGCGTATTGCCCTTGATGTCGATGCGCTCGATATAGACGCGCGGGCCTTCCTCGAGAACGAAGGCAATGCTCACGGTGCGGGTGGCGGGATCCCGATCGCCGCGCGGGCGGACCTGGGTGAAAGGGTAGCCGTGCTTGCCGACTTCCTTGGTGAGGGCGTCCACGCTTTTTTCGACGAGATCCCCATTATAGATATCGCCCGCAGCAATCCGTACATAGGGTGCCAGGGCCGCCCCGTCCAAATCCGGCAAATGCGATTCCACATTCACCGATGAGACTGTATATTGCACGCCCTCTTCGACCGTGATCGTGAGGATGTAGCCGCCTTGCGCCGGATCGAATTGGGCATCCGAGCCGATGACCCGGAAATCGGCATAGCCAGTCTTGAGATAGAAACGCCGGATCCGCTCGAGGTCGGCGGCGATGCGGTCAGGATCATAGACGTCCGAGGTCTTGAAGAAAGAGAAGTAATTCATCTCCGTCGTCTCCATGAGATCGCGGAGCTTGCCTGCGGAATAGACATGATTGCCAACGAAGTTGATCGCTTTGATCCCGGTCTTTTCGCCTTCGTCAATCGTGAAGACGACATCGACCCTGCCGTTGGGCAGCTCGACTGTGCGGGCTGTGACGGTTGCTGCCGCACGGCCGGAGCGGCGATAGACATCCTTGATGCGTTCCACGTCGGCATCGACCATGGCCTTGCTGTAAGGGCCATGGGATTTCGATTGAACCTCGGTCGTCAAATTCTCCGTTTTGATCTTGCTGTTTCCCTCGAACACGACCCGGTTGATGACCTTGTTTTCCGTGACGGTGATGATGACTTGGCCGCCGGAATGGCTCACTTTTACGTCTGAAAACAAGCCCGTGGCGTAAAGATCCTTGACGCCCTTATTGATCGCGGCCTCATCCGTCCCGGTGAAATAGGAGCTTATTGTTTCGCTATCGACCCGCTTGTTGCCTTGGACGGAGATGCCGGCGGCCGCAAAAGCCTGAGAGCCGCTGTCGATCAAAGCCATGACCACAAGGATAACCAGTGCCAGGACAACCGCAACACGGCCTCTCAACTCAACTTTCATACGCATCCTTCGACCGCCCCTCATTACCCCGCCGCAACGACGCTCTCTGGCTCTAAATGACTGATAATCTTGACTTTTATGGCATAGCCAAGGCTCTTCTATCCTGCCTGATCGCAGTTTTTATTGGCTTTGGTATGACCGGCAAATCAACATTCATTGCACTCTAGCGATTTTGACCCGGCGTGGCAGGCAAGACACGCACTTGAGTGAGCAAAGCTTAAACGAAGAGGGTTAATGGTTTGATGAATCAGCTTTTGTCCAGAGTCGGTTGAAGAGCCGTGCCTGTCGAAGCCAAACTGCCGGCCTGAGAATGAAGCCTCCAGTCGACAGGCGCGGAGTCCCGTTCGGGACCAGCCGGTTTGAGCTCTAAACTTATGCTGCGATTGGCGATCACGGATGCAGTGGGGCAACCCTTGTGAACTCAACCCCAGTGCATCAATTGGCGAGTGAGGCGAAGGATGTCGTTATAAGTTGTGAAGATCAAAAGGCTCGTCACGAGCATGAGACCGATTCTGAAGCCAAATTGTTGCGCTTTGTCATTCATGGCTTTCCCGCGGATCGCTTCGACGGCGTAATAGAAAAGATGTCCACCGTCGAGCAGGGGGATTGGCAACAGATTGAGCATTCCGACCGAAATCGACAGAATTGCGGCAAGGTTGAGCACGGCCCCAAAGCCGATCTTCGCCATCGCGCCGGAGACTTCCGCAATTCGGATCGGCCCCGAAAGTTGATCAGTTGACTCGGTGCCGGCGAACAGGCCCTTGATGTAGCTGGCGGTCCGCGCGATCACATACCACGTTTCGGAACCGGCCTGCTGACCGGAACCCGCTAAGCCGTAATGCTGAATGTGCCAGTTCTCTGGCTTACCTTGGGATTGCACGCCGAGAATGCCCATGCGCGTTTGGCCGAAGGCTGTCGACACTTCGCTGCGCCGCGGCGTGGCCGTCAGCTGCAGTTCCTTGCCATCGCGCAAGATGGTGAAGCGAAGCGGGGTGTCGGCTTCGGTCTGGACGATCCGCTGCATCTCCTCGAAGCTGTCAATCGGGGTCTCGCCAATGGCCAGGATCAGATCACCTGGACGAAAGCCGGCTGCCTCGGCAGCACTGTCTGATGAAATGCTATCCACTTCCGGCAGGAGAATGGCGCGGCCATTGATGTAGAAAATGCCGGTGAAGATGACGATCGCGAGAACGAAGTTGGCGAGCGGTCCGGCGGCGACAATCGCTGCCCGCTCCCAGACTTTCTTAGCGATGAAACTGACCGCCCGATCCTGCGCGGACATGCCAGCCAAAGCTTCTTGGTCCGGCATCGAGGCACCATTGGCATCGCCGTGGAATTTGACATAGCCGCCGAGCGGGAAGACAGCGATGCGCCAATGTGTGCCATAGCGATCATTGAACCCAAGGATTTCGGGACCAAAGCCAAGCGAAAAAGCATCGACCTTTACGCCGCGCCAGCGACCGATGAGGAAATGACCGAGTTCGTGAAAGAAGACAACCAGGCTCAAAACGAAAAGGAAGGGGAGGACGTATTCTGCGATCGCCCAAATCTGCGTGAGAATTGACATTTTAGCTCCTAATCGGCCTTCCATAAAAGTTCGGCATTACGCTCGACTTTGCCCAATACTTCTTTGCCGACACGCTCTTGAATTCTGAACTTGAGTATGTGTCCTGCCCGATTCAAGCGAACAGGGTCTCGCGTCTTGATGAGTTTCATTTCAATATATAAGTAAGCATTGAGAAAATGCCTTAGCAACCTATGCGCCAAAGTTGGCGATTTTTTTAACTTTATCGAGGAGCCTTGCCTAGCCATGATTTTCTGGCTCAGCTTCGTTAAGGCTGCGACAAGAAGCTGCCGCACCTATGAAAAAAAGCAAGTCATGCAATTGAAAACTTCAACAAAATTTAATTCTGGCTCGTTCCACAATTATATTGCATTTTGATTATGTCATCCCACGATCGTCCGACCGGGAGCCAATCTGCCTCCTGACTCTCTAGGTTACGAAGACTTTAGATTGAATCGACGCAAAATCATGAAATGTGATCGATTCTAAAAAATTGATACGCGAGATTTCAGCGAAAAACCGGTACCCACTTTTTCGCATCCCGCTCTAAGTGGTGCCAAGGTCAGGCGGCACGCTTGGAAAGCGCCGCCCGTGTCTTTTCTCGAACGGCTTGGTCCATCGTCAAAGCATCAGCAACCGTTTCCGGTTCTTTCGCCAAACCATCGGCAAGTGCCGAATTGCAGGCCTGCTCGACCACGAGGGCGATGTCTTGAAAAGAAATGGTCCGGCTTAAAAAAGCCTCGACCGCGATCTCATTCGCGGCATTCAAGACAGTGGGGAGGCCGTCACCCGCGCGCAGAGCATCAAGAGCGACACGCAAAGCCGGGAAACGGTCGAAGTCCGGACGCTCGAAGGTCAGCTGGCCAACCGCAGCCAGATCGAGCCGACGGGCTGTGGTCGCGCTTCGCTTCGGATAGGAAAGACAATGGGCAATCGGCACCCGCATATCTGGGGCGGCAAGCCCTGCGCTGACCGAGCCGTCGGTGAAGGCGACAAGGCCATGGACAACGGACTGCGCGTGGACGAGCACGTCGAGGCGCGCGGCGTCGATCCCAAAAAGATAATGGGCCTCGATGATTTCGAGGCCCTTGTTCATAAGCCCGGCGGAATCAATGGTGATTTTCGGTCCCATGACCCAGTTTGGATGATTCAGCGCCTGTTCAGGGGTTGCTTTTGCGATGGCTTCAGCCGTCCATGTCCTAAATGGTCCGCCCGAGGCGGTAATTGTGATCTTTTCGATCGCATCGAGCGTGGCCTCTCCCATCGCCTGAAAAATCGCATTATGCTCGCTATCGACAGGCAAAAGCCGCGTACCGGCAGCCATGGCCTGGCGCATAAAAGGGCCCCCAGCGCATACCAAACATTCCTTATTGGCGAGAGCAACCAAGCGGCCGGCAGCCAGAGCCGCGTAAGTGGGTTTCACGCCAGCCGTTCCGGCAATAGCACCCATGACGATATCGGCCGGCCGCAAAGCCGCCTCAACCACCGCAGCCTCGCCAGCGGCCGGCTCAATTCCGCTTCCCGCAAGAGCGGTTTTCAAATCCGCATAGCCGGCAGGGTCGGCTAAGGCGGCAAATTTGGCACCGAGGCTCGCTGCGCATTCAGCGAGAGCCAAGGGATCGCGCCCTCCTGCAACGGCTTCCACCCGAAAGGCGCCACTTGCCCCCACAATGATCTCGGCCGTCGAGCGGCCGATCGAACCTGTCGCCCCCAGAATGACCACACTACGGACCTCCCGGCTTTCGCGGCGTCCCGGCTCCGACTGAAGGAAATCGTTCATCCGCCTCTTTGCCTCGATTCAAGAATTTAGGACGTTTTCTGACACGCAGCACAACCCATGATCGAACAAAGTGCCATTCGCGCTTTCCCTACAAAAATTGGGCCCGGCGGCCTGCAAAGCCGCAAGGACAGGACAGCGCACGTTTGAAAGAATCCATCAAAACCAGCCGAATAATCCACGCATGATGGAACCTCCGCCGAGACGCGTCCCGAACAAGGCGACAAAAACGGTGGCGGCAATGAAGCCATCGAGGCGGTCCATAAAGCCGCCGTGACCGGGAATCAATCGGCTCGAATCTTTCACGCCGAAATGCCGCTTGATCCAGGATTCATAAATATCGCCGGCCTGCGAAACGGACGCCACGACAAATCCCTCTACAAACAAGGGAAAGAACCACCCTTCCGTCATTTGGCCGGTAATGAGCGCGACAAGCGCGCCAAGAATAGCGCCGATCGTCACGCCTGTCAGTGTGCCAGACCAGGTTTTGGCGGGCGAGATCCGTGGGCAGAGCTTGGCACCGCCAATGAGACGTCCGCCGAAATAGGCAAAGACATCGGTACCCCAAACGACGGCGAACAGCCACAGAATGCAACCGGCGCCATATTCCGGCGACCTTTCGAGAAAGGAAAGGGCGTTGAAAAAAACGCCAGCGTAGAGAGCCCCGCCAAAGGCCCAGACCCGCCGCTCGGCTCCCGCCGCGACGGCTGCGAAAGCGGCAGCTGCGGTCAGGATGGCCCAGGCGCCGCCGAACTGAGTCTTTTCGACAAAAAATGCGGCAAGCACAAGCGCGAGGCAAACGAGAGCCTGCCTCAAGCGGAGGCGGGGAGCGGCAATCAGACCTTGCCATTCGTAGGCGACGGCCATGCTCGCAGCCAACCAGATGAGATCAAAGACGAGCCCACCTTGCCAAACGGAAAAAAAAGCCGCCGCCATCAGCGCCAATGCGGAGGCCGCACGGGGAAAGAGATCAGCCAGGCCATGACGGGTGAAAAACCTTTGACCTGCGGTCTTTGGCTCTGGCAGCCTTGCGGCATTATTGGGCATGATGGGCACAGCGCGGGCGCATCAAGGTGAATTTAAGTCTTGTGGACAGCACGATGAAAACCAATTGTGCTCGGTCCTCAAATCCTAGGACACGATCTCCATTCAGGATTTGGATTGGCCTAATCCCAATCACCGCGACCGGGTCAGCGCGACGGCCTCCTATATGGCTTCGTGACCCCACCGAAGCGCCTTTCGCGGCCTGAAAACTCATCCAAGGCTGCCGCGAAAGCCTGCCGATTGAAGTCCGGCCAGTGCATGGGCAGGAAAATAAATTCAGAATAGGCGGCCTGCCACATCAGAAAATTGGACAATCTTTGTTCGCCGGAGGTGCGGATGATAAGATCAGGGTCCGGAATGCCGGCCGTATCGAGGTGGCGGGCGAACAGGGCCTCGTCGATGTCGGAAGCCTTGATCAGGCCAGCCGCCGCTTGCTGGGCGAGAAACCGCGCCGCTGCAGCGATCTCCTGTCGAGCGCCGTAATTGAAGGCGACAAGCAAAGTCAGGCGCGAATTTTCCCGAGTCAAATTTTCAGCTTCCTCGAGCTGCGCGCGAATATCGGCTTTAAGATTGTCGCGCGCCCCAATCACCTTGACCTTGACCCCCGCTTTTCGAAGGTCCTTGAGATCATCCCGGACAAAGCGTTTAAGCAGCCCCATAAGGTCGGTAACCTCCTCCACGGGGCGGTTCCAATTCTCCATGGAAAAACTGTAGACCGTCAAATAGCGAAGCCCGAAATCGATGGCGGCTCGCACCGATACGCGCAAGGCCTCGACCCCGCGGCGGTGACCTTCGAGGCGCGGCAGACCCCTTTGCGCGGCCCAGCGTCCATTTCCGTCCATGATGATACCGACGTGCAAGGGAGATCGGGGCGGGGTTCTCGGGGCGGTGGTGGAGCCCGTTTCATCCTGGTCTAGGGCTGGTATTTCCTGAACTATGGATGACATCGTCCTGTCCTGGTCGACTTGCCAATATGATTCCA
>DATJTB010000347.1:0-8593 GCA_035503795.1 Methylocella sp. | reverse complement strand
CATGGGCGCCCGTCCGCTTTGCTGTCGACACGATTTCCTTCGTCGAGGAATCGAGGATTCGGTGATCGAATGCCTTGAGGCGAATGCGAATGTTTTGACCGTTCATCTCAGCCCAATCCTGCTGGCCAACTCGAACATCGCCCGAGACGGCCGCCGCCGATCCTCATTTTACTTGCCTCTTCCGGGCCGAGGCACGCGGGGCACGGCCCGGAAGCATTCATTTCGGAGCAATCAGTCCGTAATCGCGGCGACAACACCGGCGCCAACCGTGCGGCCGCCTTCGCGGATGGCGAAGCGCAGCTTTTCCTCCATCGCGATAGGTACGATCAACTCGACATCCATCGTCACATTATCGCCCGGCATGACCATTTCGGTGCCGGCCGGCAAAGTCACGACGCCAGTCACGTCGGTGGTGCGGAAGTAGAATTGCGGCCGATAATTGGTGAAGAAGGGCGTGTGGCGGCCGCCCTCGTCCTTGGTCAGGATGTAGGCCTCCGCCTTGAATTTGGTGTGCGGCTTCACGCTGCCTGGCTTGCAGAGAATCTGGCCGCGCTCGACATCCTCGCGCTTGGTGCCGCGCAAAAGGGCGCCGATATTGTCGCCAGCCTGGCCCTGATCGAGCAGCTTGCGGAACATCTCAACGCCCGTGACCGTGGTCTTGACCGTCGGACGCAGGCCGACGATCTCGACCTCCTCGCCGACCTTGATGACCCCACGCTCGACGCGGCCGGTCACGACGGTGCCGCGGCCGGAGATCGAAAACACGTCCTCGACCGGCATCAAAAACGGCTGGTCGATCGGTCGCTCGGGCTGCGGAATATAGGAGTCGACCGTTTGCATCAGCTTCAGAATAGCATCATGGCCGATCTCCGGATTGCGGCCCTCGAGGGCGCAAAGAGCAGAACCCTTGGTGATCGGAATTTCATCGCCGGGAAACTCATATTTCGACAAGAGCTCGCGGACTTCGAGTTCGACCAGTTCGAGAAGCTCTGCGTCATCGACCATGTCGACCTTATTCATGAAGACGACGAGCGCCGGCACGCCGACTTGGCGGGCGAGCAGAATATGCTCGCGGGTTTGCGGCATCGGCCCATCCGCCGCCGAGACGACCAGGATCGCGCCGTCCATCTGCGCCGCGCCGGTGATCATGTTCTTCACATAGTCGGCATGGCCGGGGCAATCGACATGGGCGTAATGGCGCTTTTCGGTTTCATATTCGACATGCGCGGTCGAGATGGTGATGCCGCGTGCCTTTTCTTCCGGCGCCTTGTCGATCTGATCATAGGCGGTGTAGGTCGCGCCGCCGGTCTCAGCCAGGACCTTGGTGATCGCAGCGGTCAGCGATGTCTTGCCGTGATCGACATGTCCGATCGTCCCGATATTGCAATGCGGCTTCGTCCGCTGGAATTTTTCCTTGCCCATAATCCGGCTCCTCTAGGATTTTCACCCGCCCCGAACGCAAAGATCAGGCGTATTTGGCCTGGATCTTCCCGGCCTCGCCCGCGGGGACCTGTTCATAATGGTCGAATTGCATGGAGTAATTGGCGCGGCCCTGGCTGAAGGAACGCAATTGATTGACGTAGCCAAACATATTGGCGAGCGGCACCATCGCATTGATGACAACCGCATTGCCGCGCATGTCCTGGCCCTGGACTTGCCCGCGCCTTGCGAGAAGGTCGCCCATGACGGCGCCGGTATAATCCTCAGGCGTCGTCACCTCAACCTTCATGATCGGCTCGAGCAAAACGCAGCCGCCGCTCTGCAAGGCCTCGCGGAAGGCCGCCCGGGCAGCAATTTCAAAGGCGAGAACCGAGGAATCGACGTCATGGTAGGCGCCGTCGATCAGTGTCGCCTTGACATCGACGACCGGGAAGCCCGCAAGAACGCCCGAGCCCAGGACGGAGTTGACGCCCTTCTCGACGCCGGGAATGAATTCCTTCGGCACGGCGCCGCCCACGATCTGGCTTTCGAAGCTTGACCCCGAGCCGGGTTCGGTCGGCTCGAAGATGATCTTGACGCGGGCGAATTGTCCCGAGCCGCCGGTCTGCTTCTTATGCGTGTAATCCTTTTCCACCCGCCGGGTCATCTTCTCGCGGTAAGCGACTTGCGGCGCGCCGATATTGGCGTCCACCTTATAAGTACGCTTCAAAATATCGACCTTGATGTCGAGATGGAGTTCGCCCATGCCCTTCAGAATGGTCTGACCGGATTCCGGATCGGTCGAGACGCGGAAGGAGGGATCCTCCGCAGCGAGCTTGGAAAGCGCGACGCCGAGCTTTTCCTGATCGGCCTTGGATTTGGGCTCGATGGCGATTTCGATGACCGGATCGGGAAATTCCATGCGCTCCAGAATGACCGCCTTATTGATATCGCAAAGCGTGTCGCCGGTTCGGGTGTCCTTCAAACCGGCGAGCGCGACGATATCGCCGGAAAAGGCTTCCTTGATGTCCTCGCGATTGTTCGCATGCATGAGCAGCATGCGCCCGATCCGTTCCTTTTTCTCCTTGGTCGAGTTCAGGACGGTCGTGCCGGATTCGATATGGCCCGAATAGACACGGGCAAAGGTGATGGTGCCGACAAAAGGATCATCCATGATCTTGAAGGCGAGCATGGAAAAAGGCTCGCTGTCGCTTGGCTGACGAAAAACCTCGGCGCCCGTTTCCACATCGACCCCCTTGATCGCGCCGCGATCCAGCGGCGAGGGCAGGAAATCGACGACCGCATCGAGGAGGGGCTGGACTCCCTTGTTCTTGAACGCCGAGCCGCACAGAATCGGGATGAAGACAATGTCGCGGACCGCCTTGCGCAACAGCCGCTTCAGGGTCGGCACATCGGGTTCCGTCCCCTCGAGATAGGCGGTCATCACATCATCATCGAGTTCCACCGCTGCCTCGATCAGAATATGGCGGTATTCCTCGGCCTTGGCCTTGAGGTCCTCCGGGATCTCCGCATCGGCATATTTGGCGCCGAGCGCTTCGTCTTCCCAGACGACAGCCTTCATCCGCACCAGATCGATGATGCCCTTGAAATCGGATTCCGCGCCGACCGGCAGCTGAATGCACACCGGCCGGCCACCGACCTTGTTCTTGATGTCCTCGACACAGCGATAGAAATCAGCGCCGATCTTGTCCATCTTGTTGACGAAGACGATGCGCGGCACATTATATTTATCAGCCTGCCGCCAAACCGTTTCAGTCTGCGGTTCCACCCCCTGGTTGCCATCGAGCACGCAGACGGCGCCATCAAGCACCCGCAGCGAGCGCTCGACCTCGATGGTGAAATCGACATGGCCGGGCGTGTCGATGATGTTGAGGCGCTTGCCGTTCCAGAACGTCGTCGTCGCGGCAGAGGTGATTGTGATGCCGCGTTCCTGCTCCTGCTCCATCCAGTCCATGGTTGCGGCGCCGTCATGGACCTCGCCGATCTTGTGTGATTTTCCAGAATAATAAAGGATCCGCTCGGTCGTCGTCGTCTTGCCCGCGTCAATATGGGCCATGATGCCGAAATTGCGGTAGTCCTCGATCGGATGGCTACGGGGCATGAGCTTGTTCCTTCTGGCGGAAAACCATTAGATAGTCGAGTTTCCTACCAACGATAATGGGAGAAGGCGCGATTGGCTTCCGCCATCCGATGCGTGTCTTCGCGTTTCTTGACCGCATTGCCGCGGTTGTTGGCAGCGTCCATCAATTCCGCCGAGAGCCGGTCGACCATGGTCTTGTCATTGCGGCCGCGCGCTGCGGCGATGATCCAGCGGATAGCGAGCGCCTGGCGGCGCTCCGGACGGACCTCGACCGGAACCTGGTAGGTGGCGCCGCCCACCCGCCGGGAGCGGACCTCGATGGCCGGCGCGACATTTTCCAAGGCCTGTTTGAAGATCAAAAGCGGCTCAGAGCGCAGCTTCTGCTCGATGATGTCGAAGGCATCATAAACAATCGCCTCCGCGATCGACTTCTTGCCATCATGCATGATCGAGTTCATGAACTTGGTGACAATGACATCCGCGAACTTGGCGTCCGGAATGATTTCCCGCTTTTCGGCGCTATGGCGGCGCGACATGACTTAAGGCTCCATTCTCACCAAACAATCGTTCTCCGGCCCGCAGCGTTCAAAAAGGGACGCCACCCCAAAACCCCAGAGACCTTTGAAAACTTACTTCGGACGTTTGGCGCCATATTTGGATCGACGCTGCTTGCGGTTCTTGACGCCCTGCGTATCGAGCACGCCGCGCAGGATATGGTAGCGGACACCCGGCAGGTCCTTCACCCGGCCGCCGCGGATCATGACAACCGAATGCTCCTGCAAATTATGGCCCTCGCCAGGGATATAGCCGATCACCTCGAACCCGTTCGTCAGCCGGACTTTCGCAACTTTGCGCAGCGCGGAATTCGGCTTTTTCGGCGTCGTCGTATAGACGCGGGTACAGACGCCGCGCTTTTGCGGGCAGGCACCGAGATGGCGGGCCTTCTCGCGATATGTCTTTTCGATCCGCGGCTTGCGGATCAGCTGGCTGATCGTGGGCATAAAAATACTTTCCGAAATCCTTCGCAAGTCATTGCGGGCAACATTCAGTCGTTCGAAAGGCTCACCCGGTCACCACTCTAAGCTTGCCGTCAGCTTGTCAGCGCCAACCCACGAACAGGTGCCGAGACAAACGACAACTCGCCCTCGGCCCGCGAGGGCCTCCGGCGCTGAAAACCAGCAGAGGACCGCGGCAGAACCGCGCTCGTGCCATTAATCCGAAGATTCCGTGCTTGCTTCGGATCAGCCTAAAAACAATGAACCGTTGGGTCTGACAGCGTTTAGGTTCGATTAAGTCCGGAACTCGGCGCTCCGGAAGCAAAACCTACAGCCTGTCGGAAGTCGGCGGAACTTAATCGCGCCGATCCTGCCAGTCAACCCTCCTGGCTGGAAAATCTTCTCTGTGAGCGATGGTCCGAGCTTTTCGGATATGACGCCTCATGCACAGTGGGCCAGCCGGCTGAAGCGATGTGCGGTTGCCGGTCCGGAAATTTGTAGGAAGCGATTGGAGCAGGCGAAGGGAATCCAACCCTCGTATTCGGCTTGGAACGCTGCTTCCCTACCATTGAGCTACAGCCGCGAGGTGAACGAGGACGCTCGTCGTATCAGCTAGTCCGTCAGCGAAATAGCCGAGCCGCAGATCGTACAGCAGGCGATGCTCTGCCCAATCAATGAGGGACGTGCTCTTTCCATTCGACGGCTGCGCGTCTCAAGATACGCCGCAATGGATCGATGACGCTCCGGTTGACGGTCGCATTGCTGACAAGCTTTGGTGTGCGCTCTTTGGCTTTCTTGCCAGCGATCATCTTCGGATAGCTGACAAGCTCTTTGCGCCGCGCTGCCAGAAGTCGCGCCACATCGCCGTCGGTTATGTCACGTATCGGCCTATCGGCGCCAAGATGCCTGATGATAAATTGGCAGTACCAATCTATATCGCGGTGGCTCGCGGCGCCAACTTCGGTCCAATATCTCCCGCATGCTTCATCGATCGTCATGGACGAATCGGCGAAGGTTCGAGTCTTCGCATACTCGCTCTTTAGTGCATCACGCTTTTCGCGCTCGATCTTCTCGGCCTCTCTGCGGTTTGTTCGGCCCATATCGCCAGAAAAGCTGGTGCCGTTGCATCGTCGCCGGTTATGCGCACATGCACGGCCTCACCATTGACCGGGACTTTCGTCGAGAAGGGCGTGTCATGCAGACGCTGACATCGCTCACCACTACGCCATCGATCCGCACAAGATCGCATCATACCGCCGAGCAATGCTGAAAGCCGATCCGGCCTGCTTCGTCCGCTTCGGCGAGCACCGGCTTGGGGTGCCGCTCTTCAGGGCTTCCACAAAAAATTGACCGGTCACCTTACCCGATTCCTTAACTATCCAACCCCACAGTAACAAAAAATCAGGCAAATCCGATTCTCAACAATCAATTTGGCGGCACACGATAATGGCGGACTCGGCTCGCAGCCAACAGAATCTGACTGAACGTCTTGAATTCATGGGGATCGATCAAGAAGCGCGTGCAGTCCTGAAGAAGCTGCAACCGCTGATCAGTCAAGCGATTGGTCCCGCGCTTGCAGCCTTCTACGACAAGGTCAAGGCTACACCCACCACGCGCAAATTCTTTGCCGACGACCGCCATATGACAGCGGCGCAAGGCCATCAAGAGCGACATTGGAAAATTATCACAGGCGCCGAATTCAGCGATCAATATGTGAGCGCAGTGCGCAGGATTGGCGAAACGCATGCTCGAATCGGCCTGGAGCCGCGTTGGTATATCGGCGGTTATGCTCTGGTCATTGAGCAACTAATTCACGTGGTGGTGAAAGAGCAGTGGCCGCGTCTTCTCCAACTTGCGAAGGGCCGTCCAGAGGGCGTCGCTCTGGCGTTGTCGGCCCTCGTGAAGGCCACGATGCTCGATATGGATCTGGCGATTTCGGTTTATCTCGAGACGCTAGAAGAAGCCAAAGAAGTCGCCAAGCAGCAGGCAACAGTCGCGATTAATGCGGTAGCCCTTGGCCTCGCCAGACTGGCGGCCAAAGACTTGACCCATCGCATCACAGAAAAATTGCCCGATACCTACGGTCAATTGCAAGTGGATTTCAATGCAGCGATGGAACAAGTCGAAGCGGCAATGCAGGGGGTGGCCGCGAGCACCAACGTCATCCATTCAGGGTCGCAGGAAATATCTTTGGCGGCAGATGACCTCTCGCGCAGAACCGAACAGCAGGCTGCAAGTCTTGAAGAGACGGCTGCGGCGCTCGGTGAAATCACTGCGACGGTGAAGCAATCGGCGGAGGGCACCAACCACGCGCGTCAGCTTGTCGCCGCAGCCGACGAGAATGCCAAAAAGAGCGCTCTTGTGATGCGCCAGGCTGTGGAGGCGATGGACGCGATCGCCAAATCGGCTGGACAGATCAGCCAAATCATCAGCGTCATCGATGAGATTGCCTTCCAAACCAACCTCCTCGCATTGAATGCGGGCGTCGAAGCAGCGCGGGCCGGCGAGGCCGGTCGGGGCTTCGCCGTCATTGCCTCTGAGGTGCGCGCGCTTGCGCAGCGCTGCGCCGAAGCCGCCAAGGAGATCAAAACGCTAATTTCGGCTTCAACGACGCAAGTGGACCACGGGGTCAAGCTCGTGGCCGAGACAGGCACATCGCTTGAGCGGATTATAGGGCAGGTGGCCGAGATCAAAAAGATTATCGGCGAGATCGCGGCGGGGGCTCAGGAGCAAGCGACGGGGCTGGAGCAAGTCCATACGGCCGTCGATCAGATGGATCAGGTAACCCAGCAAAATGCCGCGATGGTCGAGGAATCAACGGCGGCAAGCCAGGCGCTCTCGCAGGAGACCGATCAACTGTCGCAGCTGATCGGTCAATTCCAGATCGAGCATGCAAATGACGACAACGCCATCCGCCGCCAATTGCAAGAAGCCGCGCCTCACGCGTTCCGGTCCCAGGCTAAGGCGTCTGTCGGTGCCCGCATGGATGCAGGTAAGCCACAAGCTCGGTCGGCACGGGACGCGCCCAAGGCGGTTGTCGTAAATGGTGGCGCAGTCAGGAAAGACGGAAGTTGGCAGGAAGTCTGATACATTTCCGTGTGAGAGCAACGCCAATTTCTTCAAGCCTAGGCTGAGTTATCCCCCACAGCGTGGCCTAAGAAGAGACAAAGTCCGATGGCAAGGACTAGCAGCGCAGATGGTGCCATGAAACGCGAAATGATCACCTTCCTGATCGGCGGCCAGGAATTCTGCATCGATGTCATGCTGGTGAGGGAAATCCGGGTATTGACGCCGGCTATGCCGGTTGCTCAAGCGCCAAGCTACATGTGCGGCGTAATTAACCTGCGTGGCAAAGTGCTTCCGATCATAGATTTCGCGGCGCGGCTCGGGTTCTCTCCGACCGAGCCGACAAGCCACCACGCCATTCTTGTCGTAGAAATCCACAATCAGACGATTGGGTTGTTGGTCGAGAGCCTCTCGGAGATTCCCACAATGAGTGGAAATCTCATGCAACCGACGCCAGAGGTCGCCTCTCAGGCCGCCAAGGACTTCGTCAGCGGCATAGTCGCAACTGATGGACGCATGATCAGCTTGATCGCCCTTGACTCGACCCTGCCGCATGACGTTGGAGAGGCGGCTTGAGTGCTCGCCTGGGTAGGTGATCACTGATGAATTGCGAAGCGGTGTTCGGACGCCCGTGTCGCGCAGCCTATGAGCGCACGCGCGCTTGGGTCGGATCATCCGGGATCGATTGTGGCTCCGCAAATGGCAGAACGTGACGCGGTTGCGGTTTGATAAGCATGTCAGAGCCAATGTCAGCGCGTTGCCGCGCGCGCCTGCTCAGGGTTGCTGTCGCCGGCTGAACATGGCGGCGGGCGGTGCTGACACCGGTGCCGCCCCGCAAATTTCAAATCAGCGCGGTTATGGAGCCACCTGTTAGCACTACTGCGTCATATATCTTTTTTGGGTTCGTCGCTTGGGTGCGGCTTGGCCGCAGCACGGACATCGTGACAAGCGTCCGACGATAGCCGAGGCGAGCCTTCGGCGCATTGTCGCAATCGAGTTTGGTATGTGACGT
>DATJTB010000346.1:0-5407 GCA_035503795.1 Methylocella sp. | reverse complement strand
CCTTGCCGTTCTTCTTCGCGATTTGCGTGATGTTGGCGATCACCCGGTCAATGCGCGTCGCATCGGTGATGCGACCATCTTCCATCGGCACATTGAGATCGACCCGGACCAGCACGCGCTTGCCAGCGAGATCGACACCATCAAGTGTGCGGTAGGGGGTTGACGGAGCGTCCTTGGTCATAGGAGCTTGCCCATCTCGGCTGCGACGTCGACCATGCGGTTTGAAAAACCCCACTCATTGTCATACCAGGAGACGACCCGCACAAAGGTGTCGTCAAGGACCTTCGTCTGATCCATGTGAAAGATCGACGAATGCGGGTCGTGGTTGAAGTCGGAGGAGACATTGGGGCTTTCCGTGTAGGTCAGGATGCCCTTCAGCTGCTGGCTCGCGGCGCTCCGCACGGTTTCCTTGATTTCCTCGGCGCTCGTCTTGCGCTTGGCGACGAATTTGAAATCAACGACCGAGACATTGGGTGTCGGCACGCGGATCGCGGCGCCATCGAGCTTGCCCTTGAGCTCGGGGAGCACGAGGCCGACAGCGCGGGCGGCCCCCGTCGTCGTCGGGATGATCGAAAGCGCCGCGGCGCGCGCCCGGTAGAGGTCCTTGTGGTAGGTGTCAAGCGTCGGCTGGTCGCCCGTATAGGAATGCACCGTAGTCATGAAGCCGGTTTCGATGCCGATTGCCTCGTTCAGGATTTTGGCAATCGGGGCTAGGCAATTGGTCGTGCAGGAGGCGTTGGAGACGACGAGATGCTCGGGACCGAGCTTCTCGTGATTGACCCCATAGACAACGGTGAGATCGGCATTGTCGCCGGGCGCCGAGATGAGCACGCGCTTTGCGCCAGCCTTCAAATGGGCGGCGGCTTTTTCTCTCGATGTGAACAGCCCGGTGCATTCGAGTGCGATATCGACGCCGAGCGCCCCATGCGGCAGCTCATGTGGGTCGCGGATTGCGGTGACCTTGATCTCGCCCGCACCGTAGTCGATGAAATCCTTGCCAGTCTTGATCTCGCCAGGAAAGCGGCCATGCACGGAATCGAAGCGCAGCAGATGGGCGTTGGTCTCGACCGAGCCGAGATCATTGATCGCGACGATCACGACATCCTTGCGATTGGATTCGACAATCGCCCGCAGAATATTCCGGCCGATGCGGCCAAATCCATTGATTGCGACTCGGATCGCCATTTTTTCTCCTGACCCTGGAGCTTGGTTTATTGTTTCGAGGCCGCCAGGCGTCAACCGGCGGCCTGCCGAAGGGCGGCTTCGGCAATCGCTTCTGGCGTGATTTGGAAATGTCTGTAAAGGTCCAAATAGGGGGCGCTAGCACCAAAACCACTCATACCGATGAAGATCCCCTCCGGACCGATGAAGGCATCCCATCCTTGCCGGACAGCAGCCTCGACGGCGATCTTGACCGGCGCGTCCCCGATGATTCTCCGACGTTCGGACAGAGGTTGCCGGAAGAAAAGGGTGAAGCAGGGCACCGAGACAACTCGTGTGGCAAGGCCGCGGCTTTCCAGAAGATCGCGTGCAGAGAGCGCGAGCGAGACTTCAGAGCCCGAGGCGAAGATCGTCACTTGCTCCGCACTACCGACCGCCCCGGCGATTTCATAGGCCCCTGCGGCGCAGAGATTGCCCTCGTGCAGCGCTTTGCGCACGGGTGGCAGATTTTGCCGCGTCAGAGCGAGGATCGAGGGCGTATCGCGTGCTTCGAGGGCGAGCTGCCAGCATTCGAGGGTCTCGACCGGATCCGCCGGGCGGAACAGGAGTAGATTGGGAATGGCGCGCAGAGCCGCCAAATGCTCGACGGGTTGATGGGTCGGACCATCCTCGCCAAGGCCGATCGAATCATGAGTGAAGACGCCGATGGTGCGGATATCCATCAAGGCGGCGAGACGCAGCGCGGGGCGGCAATAATCGGTGAAGGTCAAAAAGGAAGCGCCGGAAGGAATGAAACCGCCATGCAGGGCGAGGCCATTGACCGCCGCCATCATGCCATGCTCGCGCACACCCCAATGGATATAGCGCCCGCCATAGGAGCCGGGAGAAATCTCCCGTGTCGCCGCGACCTTGGTGTTGTTCGAAGGGGTGAGATCGGCCGAGCCGGTAATGAGCTCGGGCACGGCTTTCGCCAGCACTTCGAGGACATTTTGCGATGCCTTGCGGGTCGCGAGCGTGGCGGGCTCGGCGACGAGCTTTTGCTTCAAGGCCGCTAGAGCCTCGCTCAATGAAGGTGGCAGATCGCCACGTAGGCGGCGCTCGAACTCCTGGCGAACTTCCATGGGGAGTCTGTCCATGGCCGCGTTCCAGTCCCCATGCGCAAGCCGTCCGCGTCGGCCGGCTTCTCGCCAGGCGTCCAGAATGGAGGCAGGGATTTCGAAGGGCGGATATGGCCAGTTGAGCTTAACCCTTGCGCCGGCGATCTCTTCAGCGCCGGGCGGATCGCTATGGGCTTTCGAGGTGCCCGCGCGGGTCGGCAAGCCGAAGCCGATGGTCGTCCGGCAGGCGATGAGGGTGGGCCGGTCGGATTTCTGCGCCTCGAGGATGGAATCGAGAATCGCCGTCGGATCATGTCCATCTATGCGCAGAGCTTTCCAATTGGCGGCCTCGAACCGCTTCACCTGATCAACGGAATCGGCGAGCGCGAGCGGCCCGTCGATAGAGATGTGGTTCTCGTCATGGAAGACGGTTAGACGGTTGAGCTTAAGATGGCCAGCGATCGCGATCGCCTCCTGGCTCACCCCCTCCATGAGGTCGCCGTCGGAGACGAGCACATAGGTATGGTGATCGACGATCGGGCCGAATTCGGCATTTAGCATGCGCTCGGCAAGCGCCAAGCCGACTGCTGTGGCCAGGCCCTGACCGAGCGGGCCGGTAGTCGTCTCGACGCCTGGAGTGTGTGGATGCTCTGGATGGCCGGGCGTGAGGGAGCCGAGCTGTCGGAAGCTCTGCAGCTGCTCGATGGTCATATGCGGCTCACCGGTCAGATACAGCAGAGCGTAGAGCAGCATGGAGCCATGTCCGGCGGAGAGCACGAAACGGTCCCGGTCCGGCCAGTCGGGCGCCGCGGTGTCATATTTGAGCACTTTTGTGAAGAGCACGGTGGCGAGATCGGCCGCGCCCATGGGGAGGCCCGGATGGCCGGACTTCGCCTTTTCCACCGAGTCCATGGCAAGCACCCTAATGGCATTCGCCATTTCGTCATGCGAGATTTTCGGGCCAGACGTTTGGACTTCAGATTGGGACAGTGCCATTTCGTTTCACCCTTTCCGTCCCGAGACTGTGCCGTGCCGGTATGGCTTTGCTCGTGCGTGGGTGTATTACTAACGCACTTCAGAGCCGTCCGGCAGGCTATGGGCAAAGCGGAAAGGCTTGTGCCTAGGCTTCGCCTGTAGTCCTTGTGGGCGTGACCGCGTCCTGCGGCTGGGGTTAAAATGATTTCGCCGCGACTTTTCTTTAGTCGCGGCGTGTCGGGACTTTTGCCATCCCTTAGCGCGAGACGCCGGTTTTGTCGACCGGCGCCGAAATTTTTTCAGACGACCCGCTTTTCGCGGTTGAAAGTCCGGTTACAGCGTTGAATTTGGGGATTTGCTATTGCCGCGATCCAATACGCAGCTCCGCTCCTTGCTATGAAAGCTCTTGCGGCCATGCCCGGAGACCAAGCCTTATCCAGCGCTTTCCCGGAAGAGCTCGATCTGGCGCTCCGCCGGCTTGCCGCCGCGCTTGACGGGCTGGAGGCGGCGCATCAGCGGTTGGCCGAAGCGGAACGTCAGCGCGTCGAGGCATACGCCCTGATCAAGGAGGAACGCGCGCGGCTTGCGGCGCAGCTAGACGCAGCGGTCGCCCGGTCGGAGGTCCTTGATCTTGCCAATGAGGAAGTGCATCGAAGGCTGAGCCAGGCGAGCCATCATATTCGCGCGGTTCTGAGCGCGTTGGAGCCGGATACTCGAGATGGGTGATGAGCGGCCGGGATAGGCTTTCCGGTTTCAATAGAGGGAAACATGGCGGAATTAGCCCTGACGATTGCCGGAAAAATGTACCGCATCGCCTGTGACGAAGGAGAGGAACCCCGCCTCTCTGATCTGGCTTCGCTCGTCGATGCCAGGATCACGACGCTCAAGGCACGGTTTGGCGAGATTGGCGACCAGCGGCTGACCATCATGGCGGCGATCTCGTTCGCCGACGAATGGTCGGAGGCCCATGAACGGATCCGTGAGCTTGAAGCCGACATCAACCAGCTTAAGGTCACGGCGGCGCCGCCGTCCACGACGCGGCCGGAGTGGACCGAGACAATCACCCGATCACTCGGCGAAGCGGCGCAGCGAATTGAAGATCTCACGCAGAAGATGAATGAAGCAATTCGGGCATAGGAGGGCAGCAGGTGTTTGACGCCGAAAAAGGGGAGGGGGCGTCCACCGTCTGCTCCTGCCGGCGAATGGACCTGAGTTCGAGGTTTCCGAGGCCGGCGAGCGGGAGCGACTCGCGTTTTTGCTGCATGGCTTTCCACAGCATGCGGTGAGCTTTCGCCACCTTTATCGCCAGTCTCGGTAACCGAATTCCCCAGCAGGATGGGCGGCGTGTGGGAAAAGGCTGCACGACTCGGAAGGGCGCGCGGCGGTCCGCAGCAAAGGATGAGGCAATAAATCTTAACAAGACTTAACGTCCGCATTTACCGCAATATCTTATTCTAAAACCTTATTCTAAATGCTTGGATTCCTGTTGATTCCGGTTTGCGGGTTCCAACAGATGTCCAGGCGGGCGGCTCGACGGCCGCGCGCCTACTCCCATGGGGCCGAACGTCCAGGAAGTCGGGAGGATAGGTCGATTGGCCAACGCGAGCGGTGCGGAAATTCAATCCTCTTTACCCGCAGCGAGGAAACGCTCGCTGCGCCTCTTGGTCGTTCTGTTGATTCTTGTGTTCGCCGGCTTCGCGCTCTGGCGTATTCTGACTACCGGAGAAAGGACCGGCCGGGAGCAGGAGACGCCAGCGATCCCGGTTGGCGCCGCCAAGGTCGTCAAAGGCAACATCCGAGAAATTTTGTCCGGCCTCGGCACGGTGACGCCGCTCGCGACCGTTACCGTGCAAGCCCAAATCGCCGGGATACTGATGTCGGTCGGGTTCAAGGAAGGCCAGATCGTCAAGGAGGGCGATTTCCTCGCTCAGATCGACGACCGGCCTTATGTGGCGCTCAAACAGCAGTATGAGGGTCAGCTGGTACATGACCAGGCTGTGCTCGATCAGGCGAGGACGGACCTCGTGCGCTACCAAACTCTCGCGAAGCAAAACTCCATCGCGCGCCAGCAGTACGAGGATCAAGTATTTATCGTCAAGCAGAGCGAAGGCACCGTTGCCACTGACAAGGGGCTGATCGCCCAGCAGGCGCTGAACATTTACTACTGCCATCTC
>DATJTB010000345.1:0-4378 GCA_035503795.1 Methylocella sp. | reverse complement strand
GCTGTGAACTACACCAAAATGTCCCAGCTTCGTGGCGAGTTGGAAGCCGCCGAAGCCGAGGGCGGTGCGTTCAGCGTGGACGATGTACGCCGCTCTGCCCGTGCCTATCTCGATCCGACTGCACACAATCATGAGTGTCGCACCTCGTCTTCCGAACGACCGCTCGCCGCGACATCGCGGGTATTTCGGCCTTCATCGAGAGGGAGAACGCCAGCCGCGCCGCCGCCGAAGCCTTCATCGACCAGATGACCGACTATTACCAACGGCTGGCGCGACTGCCAGGCCTTTTAGGTCGCGCGCGGCGTGAATCGGGCCCGACTACCGAAGCGCCACCTTCGGCAGCTATGTGATTTTCATGCGCTACGCCGATCAGGAGGGTCCGCGCAGCCATTTGTATATCGTTCACATTGTCCGCGTGACCTTGACGTCTACTTTGTCCAGCACGACCAAGGGGCCGACAAAGCCTACCCATAATTTTCAGTGATTTACGAGGGTGGCAGCAGCACGGCCGCCCCCTCGAAGCGTCCGGCCCGCAAATCCTCCAGCGCTTCATTCGCCTTTTCGAGCGGATAGGTCTTGACCTCGGTGGCGATGCCCCCGCCAGCCGCGAAGGCGAGAAAATCAAGTCCGTCCTGGCGGGTGAGATTGGCGACCGAGCGGATCTCGCGCTCCTCCCAAAGCAGCCGGTAGGGGAAGGAAGGAATATCGCTCATGTGGATGCCGGCGCACACGACAGTGCCACCTTTGCGCAATGCTGCCAAAGCGAGCGGCACCAGCCCGCCAACCGGCGCATAGAGGATTGTCGCATCAAGGGGCTCTGGTGGCTTCTCATCCGAGCCTCCGGCCCATACGGCGCCGAGCCGCAAGGCGAATTGCTGGGTGGCCTCATCGCCCGGCTTGGTGAAGGCATAAATCTCGCGGCCCTGCCTTCGGGCAACCTGGGCGATGATATGGGCCGCCGCGCCAAAGCCGTAGAGACCGAGCCTTTTCGCCTCCCCGGCAAGCTTGAGCGAGCGCCAGCCAATCAGACCCGCGCAGAGCAAAGGTGCGAGAGCAGCGGCGCTTGCACCTTCCGGCAAGGCAAAGGCATAGCGCGAATCGGCGATGGCCTGGGTGGCAAAACCGCCATCGCGCGTATAGCCGGTGAAGATCGGCGTATCGCAGAGATTTTCGCGCTGGCTCGCGCAATAAGGGCAGACGCCGCAGGTTGACCCGAGCCAGGGAATGCCGACCCGCGCGCCGATCGCAAAGCCTTCAACGCCTTGGCCCACCGCATCAATCCGCCCGACGATTTCATGGCCAGGAATGACTGGATGCTTAGGGTTCGGCAGCTCCCCATCGACGACATGAAGGTCGGTGCGGCAGACGCCGCAGGCCTCGACCCGGACCCTGATCTCGACAGGGCCGGGGAGGGGATCCGGCCAATCCTCCCATGTGAGCGGTCGGCCGGCTTCATGAAAGACCATGCCTTTCATCGTGATAGCCTTCTCCCCAAAACCGGTTTCCACTTTTGGGTCCGATTCTCTAATGGGCGAAGAATTGCGTCCGTGACGATTTTAGAAAAAGATCGTGTGTCACCCCGCCGAACACCCATTCGCGGAACCTTCCATGACCATAGGCACCCGCAATGATGATGTCGGCATCTTCACGGGCGGCGATCTGGTCGAGTTGGGCAGCGGGAGATGTGGTGGCTGCTTCACTGACGCCATCGGCATTCACGCCATGACTAGCGAGCCAGGCGACGACATCCGCGACACGGCGAGCCGCGGCAGCCGGATTTTCGTCCTCATCGATTTCCGCGACGATTATTTTTTGCGACTGACGCAAAAGAGGCAGGGCGTCATGGATGGCACGCCGCGCCTCGCGCGTGTCCTTCCAGGCGATGAGCAGACGCTCCGCCTTCAGGCTCTCGGTCTCGTTCGGAATGAGGAGCGCCGGCCGGCCGGCCTGAAGGACGAGATCGGAAGGATCGAGCAAAGTGTCATCAAGGTCCTTGCCGGCGATGATGAGATCGGCGGCCCGGCTCTCCCGGGCAATGAAAGGCACGGGCTCCGTGACCTCCGAGCGCCATTCGATGGGAGTCCCGAGATCCTTGAAAGCCCCGCGGAAGCGTTCCTCGATCTCTTGCAGGAGTTTGGCGATTTCGGCCTGGCTCTGCGCCCAGACATCTGCATCGGCAAAGGCATCGCTCTGGGCCAGCGAGAGAGGCAGGACCACGGCCTGCGCGGCGATGCCGATGACGCGCGCCTTGAACCGCTGTGCGAGATCGGCGGCGATCTTCAGCCGATTGGCGCTTTTTGGATTGAGATCGGAAACAACCAGCAGAGTGGCATAAGACATGGAAAACTCCGTGTGCCTAGTCGATCGAAAATCATGAAACATGACCGGTTCTAAAAATCCAGAGGGGGATCACGCCGAGAGGTTTACGCAATCCATTTGCTTTCTCCATTCTTGGGCCTTTCGAGCTAAACGATCCCGTTCGTCAAACCGGCTCGACCGAGGCGACTTGAAAGGTGTGCAGACCGTCTTCCTCACCAATCGACAGATAGTCGCCGATGAGGAAACGGTCGGAACTGAAATGAACGCCGGTTTCATCGGCAAGCTCACCGCCAATATCATAGCGGAAGGCCCAGGCGCCGCCTCCCTTGCGCACGAGATGCCCGATATCGTCCGTCTCGCCGGGGCGGAAGCGGACGACGCGCCAGTAATCGCGATGGCTCTGCCAGAGATCGACATCGATCCGGCCTGTTTCGTCGAGCGGCACGATCAGCGTGTAGCCCATGCTTGCTTCCCCCTCCGGGTGACCCTTTTCGCGTGCCAGTTCGAGCCTTACGCGGCGAAAAGCGGCTGGAAGCTTGGCCCAATCTTCCTTGGTCGGCTGGTGCTTAGGCTTCATGCCATCCTCTCTTCTTCTCAGCCTGTCTCAGGGTCCGCCTCGTCGGGCGTGTGTCGCAGATGTCATGCAGATTGCCCGGTCTTTTTCCATGGAGGATTGAGCTAGATCATGATTGTGCAAATTTCGGCTTGGCCAGGCATCTTGACTCTCAACCAGCCACGAATGCTTCTCGTGCCTCCTCGGCGATCTGCTCGCCCATGCCCCTGTAGCGGGGAGAGTAATGCAACGTCACAAGCCGCTTGACCCCGGCCAATCGCGCGATTGTTCCGGCCTGCCGCGCGGTCAGATGGTGGCGCGCCTTCGCGATCGCCGCGTCGGCATCAAGAAATGTCGCTTCGATGAAAAGAATGTCGGCATCTTTCGCAAGCCGGACGATTTTTTCAACGTTTGAATCCGTGTTGGAACAATCAACGACATAGACGAGCTTGCGGCCAGCAGTGACTTTCATGATCTCCTTTTTGAGATGGCCGAGGGGGAGGGCCGCAGCTTTGCCGGATGGCCGGTCCCGCCATTCGACATCGATCAAGGTTTCATCGGGCGCGCCGCGCAGAATCGCATCCTTGAAGGTCCGAAGCCATGGACCGATCGAAAGTCCCATGGCCTCGACCTTGTTGCGCCACACATTGACGTGAGCCCGTTCTTCGAGGGCAAAGGCAAGCACGACTTCTCCGTGCTCAAGGGCCATCGCGCGAAGCTGAAGGCCGGGCTCCTGAAGCAGAAGCCCCCCATCGCTTTGCCTTGTTTCTCCCTGCGAGCGCGCAAACCGGCGCCGCCCTGAAAACCGCGAAGAGCTGAGGCGGCCGGCCTCATCCATTTCCGTCACAAGGAACACGAGATTGCCTTCATAGCGTTCGATCAGATTCCAACTGTAGGCGCTGAGCTTATGCCCGACGGCATCAATAAGGCCTGCCGGTCCGTAGATGCCGACAGTCTTCTCCCGCCCGAGAAGCACCCGAAGCAAGTGGTCGAAGCCGGCGAAATGGTCCATATGCCGATGCGTAACAAAGACGTCGCTGATACGCAGGAGCTTACGGGGAGCAAGCCCGTCAATGTCGCCAAGATCGAAAAGGAGGGCACGCCGCTCGAATGCGAGATCCACGTAAAGTCCGGGATCGTCAAAAGGATCATTCACGAGTGTCGGATCGAAATGGCGCGGCATGGCTGGCTGTTGAAGATGTGATCTATGCTAGGGTCAGTTTGGATTCAGGCCATTTTTGGCCTCATCCTTCGAGACGGCGCATTTCCTGTCGAGACTGCCCGACAGGAAACATCTTTCATGCTGATCTCGGCAACAGCCGGGATCAGTGCGTCCCCTCATCCTTCGAGACGCCCGCTTGCGCGGGCTCCTCAGCGACTGTCTTGGAAGTCAAGGTGGATCTGATGATGGAATTGTGGTCCGGGCCGGCTGACCGCGTCAAGGCTCGCGCCTTGGCGCGCCCGCTTGCGCGGCTTAAGGCCTTGACCCGCCCATCCGTCCCGGAC
>DATJTB010000344.1:0-5918 GCA_035503795.1 Methylocella sp. | reverse complement strand
ATGCTCGCGTCGCGCCCTTCACGGGCGCGTGGATCGAAACATCCGCGCCGACGCTCTCGATTCTCTCGCGCAACGTCGCGCCCTTCACGGGCGCGTGGATCGAAACGTGTGATTCACGGCGACTGGCATCGCTGCCTGAGTCGCGCCCTTCACGGGCGCGTGGATCGAAACCGCCCAGCTCAAACCATGCCGGATTGCGTCACTGGTCGCGCCCTTCACGGGCGCGTGGATCGAAACAATGAGGAGGACCATCCTGACCCGCTAGCCATGTCGCGCCCTTCACGGGCGCGTGGATCGAAACAGCAAGGTACGCCTCCTTGGGCAACAAACGCCACGTCGCGCCCTTCACGGGCGCGTGGATCGAAACCTCCCAAGGAAAACGGCGCTTAGCCTCGCGCCTGGTCGCGCCCTTCACGGGCGCGTGGATCGAAACCGGCGTGCCGAAAGCGGCGCAGAGGCGCGTGCGGTCGCGCCCTTTGCCTTGTCCTGGAATATGACATCGTCTGTCAGGGAGACTCCTTGCATATTCTTAATTTTCTCGACGAGCCTATTTAGTGCTTTCTTAGTCAGTCGGCATTGAGATACATCGAATTTGTGATTCGCATCGTGGAACCCGCATAGTGCTTAAATGGCTGGCATCCCTTGGTGGTGGGTCCGCGGCCAAAGTGGCTGCGGCGATCGGCGCGGCGGACGCCGCCCGCGCTGCCTGCGCTTGGCCGGAAGCCGCGCGGCTCTATCGCGAGGTGCTCGACATGGATGGCTCCTTGGCGCCGATTTGGGTTCAGTACGGTCATGCCCTCAAGGAGTCCGGCAATCTGAGCAAAGCAGAAGCGGCGTACCGGAAAAGCATCGAGATCACGCCGCAGGAAGCCGATACCCATTTGCAGCTCGGCCATGCCTTGAAGCTGCAAGGCCGAACGAATGAGGCGGCGGAAGCCTATGAGGAATGCCTGCGCCGCGATCCAAAATCTGAGCATGCCCGCTTGGAATTGCTCAATCTAAAATTGGTGGTCAGCGTGGTCAGCGAGCATCCTTATGCATCGTGGGAGCGTGAGACCGTCGTTTTTATCCATCTTCAGAAAACAGCCGGAAAGGCGTTTCATGCGCTCTTGGAGCCGCATTTCGCAAGTGATCGAATTTGTCCCATTCCCGATAACAACCTACATCTCCTTTCCATGGCGGAACTTGGGCAGTTTGATTTCTATTCCGGTCATTTCGATTATTTCTCGACGCGATTCATTCCGAGACACCGAATCAAAACCATTTCATTGTTCCGGAACCCGCGTGCGAGACTTATTTCATTCTACAGGTTTCATCGGGCACACAAGCTGTGCGATGAATTCGCGTGCAATATGTTCGTCCGCTTGGCCAATGAATTCACGGCCGAGGAATTTTTTGAACATCCGGAGGTGCGGAACAAGCCAGAAGCTTTCAATAATTATCTTTTAGCATTCGGCCTATCCTTCGCCTATCCCGGGCTCGGAGAACCTTTCGGCATGAACGAGATCGCGCCAGAAGCGTTGGAGCGGGCGAAACGGCAGGTTCTCGCCTTGGATGGAATAGGAATCACCGAGCATTTTGACGAGTCCGCCAAGCTTATCTTCAAGCAGCTCAATCTTCCCCTCCCCCCATACATAAAAAAGATTCATGTTACGGATGAGTTTGCTGAGTTCGACGCACGATTTTCAAGGGCCGAGCCAGTATCCATGACGCCGCGGCTCGCCTCCGCGCTTGAGGATCTCACGGTTTACGATGACGAAATCTATCGTGTGGCATTGAACGAATTCGAGCGGAGGCGTGAGATGACCAAGGCTCCGATCAGCGAATGCACAAGAGACGATCGCTAACTAGAGCTGTTTTCCGATCCGGTGGAATCGGAAAACAGCTCTAGATCTTTGTTTTGTCTCATTTTCACATCGATGTCGCTGTTGCGAAACATCGCCAGCGATATGCGAACCGGTGTCCACTTCGCTGGAAAATGCTGTAGCTAGACTGAGATTTTCTGTTAGCCCCCAGTTCGAACAAAACCACATTGATCGAAAATATCGGCAGCGGGCGGCATGACAATTTCGTCAGCCCGAGACAAGCAGGCTGTGACCTCATGCTGTTCGGCAGAGCCCCGAGTCGCCGAACTCTATCGACAGGTCGCCCAGCGTTCCGGCTGCTTCAGATTTGGCTCATGTCATGCGTTTCATGCACAGCCTTTTATGACTTTGCAATCCACCTGTTGGTTACCTGTTTCTTCATCGTTCCCACGTCCAACAACGCAAAATCGCCGCAATGCTGTTCCACCAAAGCAGGGTACGCCATCCGGCGACTTCAGCGAAGGTGGGTTTCCTTAGGCAGCCATTGTGGTTGAGCGCGCGCCTCGCCGCGCCACGGAGGATGCTGGCCCAAGGGCACCGCAATTTGAGATGATTAGGAAGAATGCTACAAGGGATCAATACAGGTCTTGAAATCATTCCAGCTGAGCGCGGCCGTTTATTTTCACGAGTTCTTTCGCCAGCCATTCAAACGGCCATCCCTTTTGCTCTCAGCGCGTTGATTGGTGTCTGGATTCTCTATCGGCTTCCGGCTCATGGCCCCACGACTGTCGAAAAGCCGGACGCTGGATCGGCCGTCGCCCTCGTCTCCGATCCTTACGGCGAACTGGTCGACCCGCGAGCTTTCGCGGACCAGAACCCGGTTTGGATGACGCAAAACATTCCGCTTGAATCAAATCCGAAGCCGAACTCACCGGCGCTGTTCATTGCCGCCGCGGAGGAACAAAAGACAGAGCCAGCACCAGCATCGGCGTTTCCCCAATTTGGTGAAAACGCGCCCATGCCTGTCCCGCGTCCCACTGACTTGGCTCCGCTCAAAGGCCCGAGCCTGGCTTCTTTGCCGCCCGTTCGCCGGTTTGCGCAGCACAACCCAAACGCCATCCCGTCCGCCGACTCCTCTGACAATCGCACATTCTTCCAAAGGTTTTTCGGCGGCCTGTTCGAAAGTCCCAAGCAGGCGCTCGCTTATGCCCCCGCCGACGACGGAGCCGTTGGCCCGGCGCGGCGCACCGCTATCACTCCCCTACTCCGCTATGACCGGTGGACCGCCGTCTATGATATTGCCGCTCACACGGTCTACATGCCGGATGGCAGAAGATTGGAGGCGCATTCCGGTCTCGGCAGCATGTTGGACGATCCGCGTTACGTCCAAGAACCGATGCGTGGGCCCACGCCACCGAATGTCTATGAGCTGCAACCGCGCGAGCAGCTGTTCCACGGCGTCGCAGCTTTGCGTCTGATTCCTGTCGCTAACGGCAATCTCTACGGAAGGACAGGCCTCCTCGCCCATACTTACATGCTTGGCCCGAATGGAGCCTCCAACGGCTGTGTGTCCTTCAAGGATTATGGTGCCTTCCTGCAAGCCTATCAAAATGGTCAAATCAAACGTTTGGTCGTTGTCGCCCGCCAAAGCTGAGGTAGAGCGAACCAAGCTCGGCGCCAGGCTGACGCTCCTTCGATTAGAGCGCGATGAGCAAAAGTGTGAAGCGGTTTTGCGCCCGCATCCCGCTCTAAATGACGAGAATCGATCACGTTCATGATTTTGGATCGATTCGATCCAAAATCATCGTGATCTAGCGCGCTGTGAGGACCTGTCGGCATTCCGCGGGCAATTGCGCGAGCGTCAAGGGCGTCGTCGGCTTTTGCGGGCCAGGCTTGGGGTGCAGAATCTCATCGGAAAACCACCAGGCGAGCGAGGCATCGCAACCGTCTCCTGGAGGCACTGGGTCTTGTTCCCTGCAGGCTTCTTCCCCAGCTGGACAGGCGAGCCGGACGTGGAAATGATAGTCATGCCCGTAATAGGGGCGGACCTTGGTGAGCCAGGAACGGTCGCCTTTCGCTTCCCGGCAAATCGCCTTCTTGATCGCCGCATTGACAAAGATCCGCTGCACCGCCGGATCCTGAGCGGCGGCCTTGATGACGGCGAGATGGTCCGGAGTCCATTTGGCTGGATCGACATCGAGCCGGTCCGGCCGGACCATATTGGCGGCCGACATTTCCTCCCGTTCGAGGCGGGTGAGCTCGCGATTCGGCATGGGGGTCAGCCAGATGTCGGCATCAAGCCCGATCTGATGCGAGGCATGGCCGGAAAGCATCGGGCCGCCGCGCGGCTGTGACATGTCCCCGACGAGAATGCCGGGCCAGTGGCTGACCTTGGGCACCTTCAGGGCGAAGCGTTCCAGGAAATCGATGAGCGCAGGATGGCCCCAATTGCGATTGCGGGAAAGGCGCATCACCTGCCAGGCGGAACCGTTGACAGGCAACGCCTCTCCGCCCGCCAGACAACCGTGTGAATAAAAGCCGATTGTGCGGGCCGCGAGCGCGGCCGGCACCACTTGCCGGCCAAAGAGCTCTTTGGCCGGGGTTCTGGGATCGTCGGGGTGAGCGAGCGGCGGAAGCGGTGTTGGCTCAAGCGTTCCCTTTTCCTGGGCGTAGCCGAAAGTTGTAAGCGCCGTGAAAGTCAGCAGGACGAAACCGAATTTGTGCCGCAATTGCATCGGCAAGCCTCCGATCGACGGTCAAAGTACAACCGCATTTGAATGGGATAAAAATGCACAATAGTGAAATTAATGAGATGATGAGGCTGATAAGCAAAAGTGTGAAGCGGTTTTGCGCTCGCATCCCGCTCCAAGTTACAAGAATCGATCACGTCTCATGATTTTGGATCAATTCGATCCAAAATCATCGTGATCTAGGTGGTTGGGTTCTCGAAGCGGCTTGAAGTTTGGCCTAGGCTGCAACGGTTGAAACCGAAGCACAGCAAGAAAATCAAAGAGGCGAGTGTCGAGTGAGCAAGGACGGGGAGGGATTAGGTCTCTCAGCCGAAAGGCCCAGGGGCGTTCTCGCAGCGGTTGCGCTGGCTGGACTGTCAGGGGCGGGCGCCGTCATTCTTGCCGCTATTGCCGCACATCTCGTGGTCGATGGGCGGCTGACGATCGCAGCAGGTTTTCTGTTGCTTCATGCTTGCGCGGTTCTGGCCCTGAGCGGGCTTTCGGTTTCGCTTCCGCACGGCCGTGCCTGGCTGTGGGCGGCCTATGTGTTCCTGTTCGGCAGCTTCCTGTTTGCCGGCGATCTGGCTCTGCTTGCCATTACGGGACGCCGATTGTTTCCCATGGCCGCGCCCATCGGCGGTACGCTATTGATCATGGGCTGGCTTTGGGTGGGCGTAGCGGCGCTTGCCCAATTGTGGCCAAGCAAAGGCAGCAAAGGTCTAGAAAAGCTTGGACAATGAAAGATCGAATCATGAAAGATTGAAAAATATTACATTGTTACGGGCTTTGACGGCCGAGTGAAGCGAGCTAGAGTGGTCGGACCTGGGAGCTGCCGCCGTTATGGAAGAGGCTGGACCCAAAAGGCAACGGATTTTGATCGTCGAGGATGAGCCTTTCATTCGGCTTGCCTTGGAAGAGATGTTGTCCGAGTTTGGTTTCGAGGTTGCCGGTTCCGTCGCCAATATTTCGCAAGCGCTTGATTTGATCGCGCGCGAGCCGATCGATGGCGCCATCCTCGATGTCAATCTCGGCGCGGAAAAGATTGATACGGTTGCCGATCAGCTCGGCGAACGCGCTTGTCCCTTTATCTTCACCACAGGCTACAGCTTGGAGATTCCGGAACGCCATGCGGGTCGGGCTGTTCTGGAGAAGCCGTTTGGGACTGAGGAGCTTGGCAAAGCGCTCGCGCTTGTCTTTGGTCCGCCGTGGGAGGATGCGACGGTCTTTGAACATGAAACGGCGCAGCCGCGTGACGCATAGCCGAGATCGCAATCGCACCCGGAAGCTTCTCGCGCCGCGCCTTTCGAAGTGAAGTGCTCGGCCAAATGCCACATCCTGCTAGATCACGATGATTTTGGATCGAATCGATCCAAAATCATGAAAC
>DATJTB010000343.1:0-18578 GCA_035503795.1 Methylocella sp. | reverse complement strand
GACAGCCGAGGACATCGCGGCCCGCCCGCTCGTCGAGCTCGGCCCGCTCACCGGTTCGACGCCCGCCGAATACGCGGCCCGCAAAGCCATTGCCGCAAGCCGCGGCGGCACCGCGCCCCGCGCAGCGCCGATGACGCCCGGCCGCCCAGTGAATGAGGCCGCGGCCTCCCTCACACCGCAGACGCTGCGTGCGAGCTTTGCCGGCAACGCCGAGAGCGATTGCGTCGGTAAGCTCCCGCCCAAAACGCCCTTCGATCAGGCGCTGGCGATCGGAGATGGCGCGGCGCCCATCCTGCAAGTCAACAATGGCTGTCTTTCGGTGTGGTCACAGGCCGGCGTCCGTCTTATTGGACCCAAGACCTTGCAGGCCTTCGCTGGGCTCCCTGCGAGCGAGGCCGTGTTCAGCCCAAGGGCGATCTACGATTGGTACAACCACCGCTTCATCCTCGCCTTCGGCGACAGCGACCTCAAAAACAACTCCTATTACGACATAGCGGTGAGCGTGAGCGATGACCCTACAGGCAGCTGGCATGTCTACCGGTTCCTGACCCCCACGCGCGGCAATGCGTTCAATGATTTCATTCGCCTCGGCCAGGACCGGCAAGGGGTTTACGTGGCCTCGAACCTGTTCAATCTGACCGGCGGCGTGCTTGGCGCCTATCTCATGGAGGAATGGCTCTTTCTGCCGAAGTCGCGCCTCTATGCCGGGACGTTGGGGAGTAGCTATTGGCATCAGTCCGGCATGCAGGTAAACAACCAGTATACCGATTCAACGCAGCCCGCCAATGTCTGGAGCCCCTATGATAACCCGCGGGCGGAGTTTCTCGTCGGATCCTTCAACATCAATTATGGCGGCGGCAATTGCGTCAATGGCTGCAGCGGTCTCTATATATGGTCTGTTTCCAATCCGTTCGGCTGGATAGAGGGCGGGCCTGACCCGGAAGTGTTTGTCTCTTGTTGCGCCGGCACCAGCACATACTATCTGCCGCCCAATGCGAGCCAATCCGGCGCGCCGAATTCGATTGAGACGCTTGACACCCGCATCACCGGGCAGGTGTCATATAAATCGGGTCTGCTTTATGCGGCGTTGACGACCGCCGACTCCACCTCGACGCCGCCGTGGTCCGACGTTCTCGTCTACCGCCTCTTTCCGGGGCTCGGCAATGAGAATACCAGTTGCACCGGCCAATACCAGTATCTGTGCCCACTGATAACCAATCTCTCTACATTTGACGAGAGCCGTATCGATTACGGTGGCAACTTTGCCTTCTACCCAGTGCCGCAGCCCGACCTCGATGGCAATGTATTCACCGTGTACAACTTTTCCGGGTCCGGACCAAGCTGCGACTTCTCGTGCTATCCGAGCCTCGCCTATGTCTCGAAGCGGGCAACATCCACGCTTGGCGGATTTGCCGACTACGGGTGGCTGATCGCGGCCGGCCAGGCCCCTTACAAATCGTTTCCGTGGGGCCGCTACAGCGCCGCGGCGCCCACCGGTGTTGGCTACACGGATGGCGGGGCCGTCGCCACCTCCGGCGCGGGGCTTGCCGGCGCATTCGTGAAAGCGGGCGGGCTCTGGGGCACGCAAATCGATGCCGTGGCCTATACGGCGCCCAACCAGCCATAACCGAGGGGCAGGAGACATTCGCATGTCCAAGTGGCGCACACCCCACCCGTCTCGCTTCGCGAGCCACCCTCCCCTTTCAGGGGAGGGATATCCTTCCCCTATAGGGGAAGGTGCCCTGCGAAGCAGGGCGGATGGGGGCCGACTCGATAACATCTGGACACTCTCTAAGATCCTGCGAGCGGTGGCGGGCACCGCGATACTGGCGACCGTTGTGCTGCTCCTGCATGCCGGGATAAACCCTGTGCAGGCCGCAAATTTCAACCTTGGCCACAGCGCTCATGGTCCGGCGCCGGTGGCCGGCCGGGAGGTCGATTTGCGGACACTCCCAGATGTGAGCGCCACCGATGTTGCGGCTAGGCCTAACGTTCGACGCAGCCCGCTCACCGGCACGTCGGCTTCCGTCTATGCCGAGCGTAAGGCAGCCGCGGCGCAGCGGGCGGGGACGGAAGCGGCGCCGGTCGTGGCCGCGCCGCCACATCCGCTCATAAGTCCAGAGACCAGCGCGGCACAGCGCAGCTTCGCCGGGAACGCCGAAGGCCAGTGCGGTAATGCAGCTCCCTCCGATCAGGCGCTGGCGGTCGGCGACGGTGCCGAACCGATCCTGCAAATTAATCAGGATTGTCTTTCAATATGGTCCGCAGCCGGGGCAAGGCTCTTGGGGCCTAAGTCGCTGCAAACCTTCGCGGGGCTGCCGGCCGACACTTATGTATTCAACCCTCGTGCCCTTTATGACTTTTACAACCATCGTTTCATCCTGGCGTTCGGCGATAGCGACCTTGCCAATAACAGTTATTACGATGTGGCGGTGAGCCAGACCGACGATCCCACCGGCAAATGGTACGTGTATCGGTTTCGGACTCCAAGCCAAAACCAGGTCCTCAATGATTTCATCCGCCTCGGCCAGGACCGGCAAGGGGTGTATGTGGCTTCCAACCTTTTCCCGATGCCGGGCGCGTGCTGCGGACTCTATTTATGGGAAGAGTGGGTGTTGCTGCCGAAATCACTGGTCTATGCCGGCAAACCGCTCAGCTACTGGTATCTCACCGGCATGCAGGTGTCCGGCCTATATACCGATTCGACGCAGCCAGCCAATGTCTGGAGTCCCTACGACAACCCGCGGGCGGAGTTTCTCGTCGGGTCCTTCAACATCAACTATGGCGGCGGCAACTGCGTCAATGGCTGCGGCGGCCTGGTGGTCTGGGCGCTGTCGAACCCGTTCGGATGGATGGAGGGTTCTCTCTACCCCCCGGATCTGTCGGTGGAGATAAGCGGATCGTTCACTTATTACCTACCGCCTCAGGCGAGCCAGCCCGGCGCTCCGAACTCGATCGACACGCTCGACACCCGCATCACAGGAGAGGTGACCTACAGCGGGGGACAACTCTTCGCGGCCTTGACGACTGGCGATAACACTTGGTCGGATATCCAAGTTTACAGGATCGCGCCCTTCCTCGGCAATGACGATCCGAATTGCAGTGGCGCCTTGGCCGGCCAATGTCCCCGAATGGTCCAGGCCGAGACGCTCGATTATAAATATCTGAGCAGCAGCCCCAATTTCTATTACTATCCGGCGGTGCAGCCGGACCTCGAAGGCAATACCACCATTGTATTCAACTTTTCGGGACCAAGCTGCAACACCTGCTATCCAAGCCTCGGCTTTGTAATGGAGCGGGCGACATACCTATTTGGTAATGTTTTCTTCGATAGCGGGCTGCTATTCGCGACAGGCGGGGCCGCCTATAACGGACTCGATTGGGGCCGCTACACCGCGGCTGCGCCAGCCAAGGTGGAATATGGCGCGGGCGTTCCCGCAACGCCGAGCGTTTGGATTGCCGGTGCCTATGCCAAGGCCGGCGGCACCTGGGCGACGCAGATCGGCGTTACCCAATACACCGCTCCCAACCAGCCCTAGGGTCAGGCTAAGGCACGAGGAGCACTTTGCCGATGTTCTTGCGCTCCTCCATGAAGCGGTGCGCGTCGGCGGCCTCCTCGAAGGAAAAGCTTTGCGCGATCTTCGGCTTGATCGCGCCCTCTTTCCAAAGTTCAAGCAAAGAGTCGCCCCAGCCGCGGATGCGATCGATCTCGCCCCAAAGATGGCCGACGTTGACACCGAAGACACCCTTATTGGCGTTGATGAGCGCCGTCGGATTGAACTGAAACCACGGCGTCCGGGCGAGCAGCAAAACGAGATCGATGAAGCGCCGCTGCTTGCCCGTCACGGCCGATGAAATGCCGAACATGCCAAGCCGGCCGGTAGGCGCCAGGAGACGATAGCCCTTCTTGAGAGAAGCACCGCCGACGGCATCGAGAATGAGTTCGACGCCCCGCCCTTGGGTGATCTCCCGCGCCCGGCGCTCGAAATCCTCGGTTCGATAGTCGATCAGATGATCAACGCCCTGCGCGCGCAATTCGTCATGTTTGGCGGACGATGCCGTTCCGATGACCGTGGCGCCGATATGCTTGGCGATCTGCGTGGCGGCAATGCCAACGCCGCCGCCGGCGGAATGGACCAGCATGGTCTCGCCCCGCTTCAGGCCGCCCATGACGACGATGAGCTGCCAAGCGGTAAGGTAATTGACGGAGAGCGCCGCCGCTTCCAAGGCGGACATGCCGGGAGGGCGAGTGAAAATCTGCTGTGTGGGGACACAGACGACATCCGCATAGCCGCCGAAACGTGTCAGGGCGAAGACGTTGCGGCCGACAAGGCTTTCCTCAACATCTGCGCCAACCGCATCAATGCGCCCGCTGACTTCATAGCCGGGCACGACGGGAAGGGGCGGCAGGTCCGGGTAAAGGCCGATCCGGCCGACGATGTCGGCGAAATTGACGCCGCTCGCTTCGACGCGAATGCGCACCTCACCGGGCTTTGGCTCGGGATCTTGCGCCGACTTAAGGGTGAGGACCTCCGGCGGGCCGAATTTTTCAATCCAAATCTGCCGCATGGTGATCGCCCTTGGTTATTCTCGAATAGAGCCATTCGCGCGGGGCGATATGGCGAAAGACGCCTAAGGCAGGTCAGAAGCACGGCCCGCTTGCTTTCGCCGTGATGCACCCACTTGAGTCGTCATATGTATAGACCGCGGCTATTTTATAAAGTGGATCGGATTCCCGACGCTGCGTCCGCAATCTCCCGCTGAATCCGCCCTCGATCAATTCGCTTGTACTGGCCCTTGCGCTAGAGTCGAGGTGGGGGTACCGCGCAGCTCGAAGCGTGCCCGCCGTATGATGTGAAAGCCACCACTCATGCCCAGAGCGGCCATGATTGACGCCACGATGAGATCCGGCCAGGCGGTGCCGGTACCGAACACACCGGCCGCGGCTGCGAGCACGGCGAAATTGCCGATCGCGTCATTCCGGGAGCAGATCCAGACCGACCTCATGTTCGCGTCCCCGCCGCGGAAGCGGTAGAGCATGAGCGCCACGCCGGCATTGGCGAGGAGAGCGAGGACGCCAACGATGCCCATAGCCTCCGCCTGTGGAAACGTGCCGGCGACCGCGTGCCAGACGGTTGAGGCGAGGACAATGATGCTGAGCAAACCGAGGGACCATCCTTTAAGGAGGGCGGCGCGGGCTCGCCAGGTCCGCGCCAGCCCCGCCACTCCGAGGCTGATCGCATAATTGGCCGAGTCTCCGAGAAAATCGATAGAATCCGCCTGCAGCGAGGCTGACCCGGCCGCCACACCTGCTGCAATCTCGGCCAAAAACATGGCTCCGTTGATCGCCAACGCGATCCATAGCACGTGGCCCCAGCGGGAGCTATCCGGTTCTTTCACAGTGGAAGATGAGCAGTTGTCATGGCAGCAGCCAGCCATATTGTCACCTCGCGTAATACGATGTGACCCCCTATATCGACTCTGTAGTCACTATAGGGTCAAGCCATGTCACGACTGACCATCGGGGACCTCGCGAAGCGGACTGATACGAAAGTGGAAACCGTCCGGTACTATGAGCGGATCGGCCTGCTGCCGGCTCCGGCAAGGACCGACGGCAACTACCGATCCTATGACAACGACCATCTCGGGCGGCTCAGCTTTATTCGGCGGGCTCGGGCCCTCGGCTTCTCAATCAACCAGGTGCGTGACTTGTTGGAACTCGCTGATCAGCGCGACCGCTCATGCGAAGCAGTGGACGTGATCGCGAGCCAACACCTAGCAGAAGTCGAGCGCAAGATCGCGGATCTGACCGCGCTGCGTGACGAACTTGCCGACGTCATTAAGCGCTGCAAGCACAACACCATCGCCGACTGCCGCATCATCGAAGCCCTTGCCCCGCATAACCCTGACTGAACGAACAAGACGGTTGCTCATCTCAAGCTTTCGAAAACTGGAGAGACAGGTGCTGTGCAGCAAAGCCTTGATGAAGTCGAGCCAAATAGACGCAAGGCGCGATCCCACCAACGTCCGGGTGTCTGGATGTCTGCCACAAGATCGTTCAGTTTAGAGCGGCGGATGATCAATTTTAATCGGTCCGCCGCTCCAACATTTTGTTTGAGCATCGGATTTTTCCCAATACCGGTTCCCACTTTTGGGTCCGACGCTCTAGAAACTTCAAAACCTTGTGGCCGGCCCTTTTGCGAAGGGCTTCAATGCCAGTCGCGAATGTCGACGAAATGGCCGGCGATCGCCGCCGCCGCCGCCATCGCCGGCGAGACGAGATGGGTGCGGCCCTTATAACCCTGGCGCCCCTCGAAATTGCGGTTCGAGGTCGAGGCGCAGCGCTCGCCGGGCGCGAGGCGATCCGGGTTCATGGCCAGGCACATGGAGCAGCCTGGCTCTCGCCATTCAAAGCCGGCGGCGCGGAAGATCGCGTCAAGCCCCTCGGCCTCCGCTTGGGCTTTGACGAGCCCAGACCCAGGCACGACCATGGCATTGACCGAGGCCGCGACATGCTTGCCGGCCGCGATTTTCGCCGCGGCGCGCAGATCCTCGATGCGGCCATTGGTGCAGGATCCTATGAACACGCGGTCGACCGCAAGATCGGTGATCTTCTCGCCGCCCTTCAGGCCCATATAGTCGAGTGCGCGGGCGATCGAGGCGCGCTTGCTGCTGCTCAGTGCAGTCTCAAGGCTCGGCACCCTGCCAGTGATCGTTGCGACATCCTCTGGGCTCGTGCCCCAGGTCACGAGCGGCGGCAGCTGGCCGGCATCGATCCGCACTTCCTTGTCGAAGATGGCCTGCTCATCCGAATGCAGGCTCCGCCAATAGGCCAGCGCCGCATCCCAGGCTTCGCCCTTCGGCGCTTTCGGACGACCTTTCAGATAGGCAAAAGTCTTTTCATCCGGCGCGATCAGCCCGGCGCGGGCGCCAGCCTCGATCGTCATGTTGCAGACGGTCATCCGCCCTTCCATGGAAAGGCCGCGGATCGCTTGCCCCCCATATTCGATCACATGGCCAGTGCCGCCCGCCGTGCCGATCTCGCCGATGATGGCGAGCACGATATCCTTGGCGCTGACGTCTTCGGCCGGCTCGCCCTCGACAAGGATACGCATATTCTTGGCCTTGGTCTGGATCAGAGTCTGGGTCGCCAGCACATGCTCGACCTCAGAGGTGCCGATGCCATGCGCCAAGGCGCCAAAGGCGCCATGCGTCGAGGTGTGGCTGTCACCGCAGACGATGGTCGCGCCCGGCAAGGTAAAGCCCTGCTCCGGACCGATGATATGAACGATGCCCTGGCGGGGATCGAGCACATCGAAATATTCAAGGCCAAAGTCACGCGCATTGGCGGCGAGATATTCGACCTGGATGCGGCTTTCCGGATCTTCGATGCCCTTCGAACGGTCGGTCGTCGGCACATTGTGATCCACCACGGCCAGCGTCTTGTGCGGCGCTCGGACGCGCCGGCCGGAAAGCCGCAACCCCTCGAAGGCCTGCGGGCTCGTCACTTCATGGACGAGATGCCGGTCGATATAGATAAGCGAGGTGCCATCCGCACTGGTTTCGATCAGATGGTCATCCCAAATCTTGTCGTAAAGCGTGCGCGGCGCGGCCATCTTGCTTAATCTCTCCTCCCGCGGCTTGTGGTTTCCGCTAAAGCATCATTTAGAGCGTTTTCCAGCGAAGTGGATACCGGTTCGCGTTAAGAAAATGCGACAAATCAAAAAGCTAGGGCCGGTTTCCGATTCGATAGAAACAGGAAACGCTTTAGAGTGGCCGTTCTTAGCGGCAAGAAAGGGCGGGGGAAGCACCCGCGTTTGCCGAGCAAATTCGTCGAGAGCTTCTGAGCGAGGTTTCATGCGCCCACCCGTTGCGCCCTATTTGACGGTTACCCCCGCCATGGCGGCGATTGCCTATTATGTCTCGGTTTTTGGCGCGAAGCAGAAGGCGCTCATGCCGGCCTTCGACGCCGTACGGATCCTGCACTGCGAGCTTGAGATCAACGGCGGCTCGGTCATGCTGGCGGATGCTTTTCCCGAGTTCGGCCAGACGAGGGCGCCGATCCCCGGGGAACTCGCCGCCAATTCCGTCAGCCTGGAATTTGCCGAGGCCGGGAAAGTCGACGAGATTTTCGCCAATGCCACTCGGCTCGGCGGCAAGGGCGAAACGAGTCCGATGAACTCCTTCTGGGGGACGCGGGTCGCAACCTTTCGCGATCCGTTCGGTCATCGCTGGATTTTGAACGGGCCGCTGGCATAAGAAAGGTCAGTAAAGGCTCACTCGGCGGCGGGCACGGGTTTCTTCGACTTGCCGGCCGTCGAGCTGGTAGCCGCTGCCGCTTCGCGTGCCGCCTTGGCAGCCGGCGTCTCCATTTTTTCCGCGATGCGAGCCGATTTGCCGCGCCGGTCGCGCAAGTAATAGAGCTTGGCCCGGCGGACTTTTCCACGCCGCACGAGTTTGATGGACTCGACGTTAGGCGAATGGATGGGGAAGACGCGTTCGACCCCTTCACCGTAGGAGATTTTGCGAACGGTGAAGCTCTCATTGAGGCCACCGCCACTGCGCGCGATGCAGACCCCTTCATAGGCCTGAACGCGGGTGCGCTCACCCTCCTTCACCTTCACGTTGACAATCACGGTATCGCCGGGCTGAAAAGGCGGAATCGTCTTGCCGGTCAAAAGCTTGGCGGATTGTTCCGCTTCCAGTTCAGCAATGATGTTCATGTGCCTCAGCCCAATGCTCGATATTAACGACAGCCGGTTCCGCCGCCACCGGCCCGAAAATCCTTCCCGCTGAAGGAATGGTGTGGAATGCCGCGCGATCGCGTTGTTCAAAACGCGACCAAGCTGGATTTGCGTTGAACCGCCGTCGTGGCTGGCGCGGCCGTGCATCGGCGACGGCTCGATCTACACGAGCGGTTCCGGCTTGTCGAGGCCTAACCGATCAAAGCCTTGGCCATCAGCGCCGGCAGCCTTATGCGGCAAAGCCAAATCCGGCTTTCAGCCCTTGGAGGGCGGCACTCTCTCGTAAGTTGTCACGCCCTCCGTGTCGGAATCGATCAGATCGAAGCGATCGCGATTGATCGGCTGGATCGTCGTTGTGTATTTTTTCCCATTGGAGAGTTGCAAATAGATTTTACCGGCTTCTGAGAGCTGGTATTTGCCGACGATCGGGGGCGCCTCCCTCGGGGTCTGTGCCGTATCCGCCGCTTGGGTCGAAGGCTCGCCCGACATGGCCGGTGGCGAAGGCGGTTGGGTTGGGGCCGGTTGCGCTTCGGGTGGGACTTCGACGATCAAGCTCAAGGACCGGTCCGGCCGAAAGATCAGATGTTCGGGCCCTCTGGTGGATTTCCATTCCCCGACGATTTGGTTGTTGGCATTCGGAAGCGAGCGCTCCAGTCTGGCGATGCTCATCCGGTTGAAAGCCATGATGCCCAAGAAGCCCCCGACCACCAGGACCATATCCAGGACTCTGATGCGGACGCGATTTTGAGGTGGGGCCGGCTTCGCCATGTTTCATCCTCCCGGCGCTTAATTTTTGTGGAGTGCGTTCAGGTCGGTGCATCACGCAGGACCAGCCGCCACTCCATGAGGCTTCCTAGCATTATTTTGTCGCCCTCTTCAAGCCGGCAAGCCCTTGGCCGAAATTTCCTCAGGGACGCCGCTCAGCTCTACGGTCCATGCCGCTCGCGCTTTTGCCGTAAACATCCGCCATCAAAGCCATCGACCATGCGGGCTCGATGCCATTCATCGAATGGCTTTTGGCTCAAATCGGCAAAAAACGGGGAAGCGGATGACAGAAAGAATAGGTCATAATTTTGCACCTCAAGAAATGATTTACAAAACTCAGTTGCAAATATGATTAAATATCAATTATCAATATATGACATGTTATCGCTATGCGTATTTCATAGGGAGGATCATCCGCTTGCATTCCTGCGCTGTCCCAGGCCGCCTGAGGTCAAGGGAATGCAATTGCCAAATTTCGCTGAAGTACCCGAACTTTCGCTTTGTAAAAACAACTGAGCAGGCCAGGGCATGCAAAAAGACAGTGGTCTTGATACGCTCATCGACCTGATTTACGAGGCGGCGCTGGACAGCCATCTATGGCCGAGCGTTCTGATTGGTCTCGCCGATCGAATGGGATCAGCGCAGGTCAGCATGACCTCGCGGAATCTTCAGGCTGGGACTTTTGCAAGCCTGGCGCCGCGAACGGATCCGGCTTTGATCGCTGCTTACCGCAATTATTGGCGGTTTCACAATCCGCTCTGGCAGAAGACCACCGCGTGGCGAGCTGGCGAGTTCTATACGCTCGATGAACTCATTCCGCGCGAAGAATACGCCGCCCTACCGGTCTATAACGAATGGTGGAAGCCGTCCGGACGCGGTCTCGCTGCGGGCGGAGCTAATCTTGTGATCGAGGAGAATTTCTCCGTCCTGGCCTATATGGTCAATGCGCCGGACGTGGACGCTTTGACCGAGAGGCAAATCCAGATCTTCAAGGCGGCTCTGCCACATCTCAGAAGGTCGATCCGCCTCAACCGTCAGCTCTGGCAATCGGAAATGAAGAGTCTTCTCATGCCAGAACGCGTCGCCAGCCTGTCAGAAGCCACTCTTCTGGTTGATGCGGCAAGTCGAGTCATCTGCACGAATGAGGCTGCCGAGGCGCTGCTTGATGACCGTGATGGCCTTTTTGTCGAGAATGGCTATCTGGCAGCGGCCGGTCAGCCCAATCGATTGCAACACCTCATCGCGAGCTGTGTTAGCCATTTCACTTCGCCCAATGGCCCCGGCGGGGAGATCCTGGTCTTGCGGACGGCGCAACGCACGCCTCTTCGGGTCACGGTGACGCCTCTTCGCGCCAAAGCCCAGCTGGCCGAGGTTCCCTGGGCTGGCATCGGTGCACTTGCTGCCATCGTCACAGTGAGAGACCCGGACCTCGACCAGCGACGAAAGGAGCGGCATCTGCGGCATCGTTTCGGCCTGACGGAAGCGGAATCCCGTCTTGCTGCCGAAATCATCAAGGGTGATGGACGCGGGGCTGCTGCAAAGCGGCGCGGCATTTCAGGGGCGACCGCCAAATCGCAGCTCTCGAAAATCTTCGAGAAGACGGGAACCCATCGCCAGGCCGAGCTCATTCGCCTGCTCCTCGCTTCCGGTGAAAAAGCCCCAAAGAGCTAAATAACCCCTTCGTTGGCCGCCGAGTAGGATCCAGATTGCTCGGATGGCAGCCGGCGTCGGGCCGACTCTGGCATCGCGAGACTCTCGATCAAGATAAACCCTTGAGCCTAGGCTAGATCACGATGATTTTGGATTGAATTGATCCAAAATCATGAAACGTGATCGATCCTTGTAATTTAGAGCGGGCTTTTGCTCATCCCGCTCTAACCGCGCGGCTTCACCTGCGCAGGGGCTCCGCGTGTCCGATGATCCGGACGATTCGAGGGTCTTCGCGCATTTTGCGCTCCAGTTCATCCACGCAATCATGCACTTCGGCGACGCTCAGCTCGGGTTTAACCCGGCAGTGATAATGGACGACCAAGCCCTCGCGGGTATTTCGAACCCTCACATTATGCACATCTTCAAGCGATCCGGCCTTTCGGGCCATGCGCGCCAAAGCGAACGCGATCTCGGCTCGCACCTCCTCGGCGGCCGGCAAGCCTTTAACCGGCTGCGACTCCATGGGCTCGATATGGCTATCGACCTCGACTTCGGATCCAAGCTCCTCGCGGACCGCCTGCTCCAACCCGCTCGCGATCTCATGAGCGCTGCCTTGCGTCATATGGCCATCGACCTCGATATCGAAGCCGATCGAGGTCCGCCCGTCGATTTCCTGCAAGGTTACGTGATGGACGAGCACATGGCGCTTGGCAGCGATCAGAAGAAGGCGCTCGAGGATCGTTTCGTCATTAAGCGGTACGGGGTGCGTCGTGATCGTGATATTGACATCAGGAAAACGCGCAAGGATGGCGGATGCGACCTTCGCCTCGATCGCGGCGGCCTCCTCGAGCGGCAAGGTCCTCGACACCGTTATCGCGAGGTCACCGAAGACTTGCGCCCCAGCCGGGCGCAGGCGCATCGAATTGATTGCTATCACGCCGGGTACCGATTGCACGAGCGCTCGAATCTCGTTCCCCAATCCTTTGGGCGCTGTATCGACCAGCGTGCTGACCGTTCGCTTGCCGACGGTCCAACCGGCGGCTCCAATGAACACAGAAAGCCCCAGGGCCGCCAAGGCGTCGCCTTGCGGATAGCCATGAACCACGGCGAGGATCCCGCAAAGGGCGAGGCCGGAGGCCACAATGTCGCTTGAAAAATGCAAGGCATCGGCGGCGAGCGCGTCGCTCTTTGTCGAAACCGCGACCTTGCGCAGGAAAAGCCAGCGGATCAGATCGGCCATCATCGAGCCGATCAGAACCACAAAGACGATCGGGCTGGCATCGATTTGGATCTTCGCTGAGAGCCGCGAGAAAGCCTCGATTGCGATGAAGGTAGCAAGGGCAAACAGGAAACCCGTCTCGAGGAGCGCCGCCAGGGCCTCAATCTTCGCATGGCCGAACTGATGCTCATCATCGGCCGGCTTATTGGCCAGCCTTATGGCGAAATAGGTCAGAAGCGTCGCCGCCACATCGGCTAGATTGTGGGCCGCCTCAGAGAGAACCGCGAGAGAGCCCGAAGCGAGCCCCGCAACCGCTTTGGTGAACGTTAGAAGCGAGCTCAGAACGACGGAAGCGAGCGCCGCCTTCTCCTTGAGATGATGGCGCGCCTCCCCGACCGGCTTAGCGGGAGCCGCAGCCTTGACCGGCGCTTCAAGTCCAAATCCAAGCATTGGGCGACTCCGGCGGCCCGCGGCAAGATCGGGCCGCCGGAATCCATTCACAGGGACCGGCCTTGCGGCATTTTCCCTGCTCCCCGGAGCCTTCCCGATCATCTAAAACCGCCTTACTTATTTTTAGAGACCGCAGCGCGGATTGCGCCCTGCTCGAACATCAAGAGGCGCATCTTTAGGATTTTGTCATGGAATATCTTCATACCATGGTCCGTGTGACGGATCTGGCGCAATCGCTCGAATTCTACACCAAGAAGCTTGGCCTTGTCGAAACCAGCCGGGTCGACAATGAGAAGGGCCGTTACACTCTGGTTTTCCTCGCCGCGCCCGGCGACGTCGATCATGCCGGCCGGCTCAAATCCCCTTTGATCGAACTCACCTATAATTGGGATCCGGAAACCTATACGGGCGGGCGCAACTTCGGCCATCTCGCTTATGCCGTCGAGGATATCTACGCCACCTGTGAGCGGCTGATGAAAGCCGGGGTGACGATCAACCGGCCACCACGCGACGGCCATATGGCGTTCATTAGGTCACCCGACAATATTTCAATCGAGCTTTTGCAAAAGGGCGCGCCGCTGCCCAAGGCCGAACCCTGGGCTTCCATGCCCAATAGCGGCGTGTGGTAGAGTGCCCGGCCAACCGAAGTGGCTTGAAGCCGTCGACCTGCAAAGGCTCGCGCCGCCCTCGGCGACGGCCTATTTCTTCGATGTCGATGGCACCCTTCTCAACATCAAGCCGCAGCCTGAGGATGTCGTTGCGGATGATGATTTGCGGAACTTGCTCTTGCGTCTCATGAGCGCTGCCAATGGCGCACTGGCCTTCGTCAGCGGGCGGCGGATCGACGACATCGACCGCATCTTCAAGCCTCTGACCTTCCCTAGTATCGGCTTGCACGGAATGGAATGCCGGTATCCCAATGGATCCCTCAGCCGGGGAGACAATCCCGCCATCGCTCTGGTCCGGCCGGCGATTGCGGATTTTGTCGCGGCAAGATCGGGCCTCCGGCTCGAAGACAAGGGGGAGGCGATCGCCGTGCATTTCCGTCAGGCGCCGGAATACGGCGGCGAGGTCGGCCTTTTTCTCGAAAGCCTCGCCAAGGGGAGCGACCTCTCCGTGCAGCCCGGCAAAATGGTCGCCGAGCTGAAACACCGTGGCTCCGACAAAGCCACAGGCATTGCTACGCTCCTGGCCGTACCCCCTTTTTTCGGCCGCAGGCCGATCTTTTTCGGCGACGATCTGACGGATGAAAGTGGCTTTGCCTTCATCAACGCCCAGGGGGGGCATTCGGTGCGGATCGGCGATGCGGGGTTGACGAAGGCCCTTTATCATGTTCCGACGCCCGCGGCGCTCCTGTCGATGCTGCAGCGGCTCGTTGGAGATCAACGATTAGGGCTTGTCAATGAGGAAGGCACGTGGTCCTGATGAGCTCGCGCAGCCTCCAGGGTACAAAGGGCGTGGTCCATGACACCGGGTAAGGCAGCCATCGTCATTTTGAGTTTGGCCTTCGTCGTGTTCGGTGCTTTGTTCATTCTGCGAACCGGGCGCTATGAGCTGACCTTTTTCGTTGTGGCCGCCTTGCTGCCTTGGCTGGAGCACTGGTCCCGCACTCGTCGGCGGTGAGCCTCTTCAATCACAGCCCGCCATGAGCAACCATTAGATCACGATGTTTTGGAATCGAATCGATCCAAAATCATGAAACGTTATCGAATCTCGTAATTGAGAGCGGGATGCGAGCGCAAAACCGCTTCTCACTTTTACTCATCCCGCTCTAGCCAGCCTTATCTGGTCGCGTGCCAGGAACCAGCGCATTGCAGCGTTGCCGAGCTCCAGGTTCCTGAACCCGCTCCCCTTGCGAGCTTGCCGGTCGCGGTGGCAACATGGCCGAATCGCTGAAACGCCAAGGCCACATTGCCAAGACCGTTGATCTGGCCGCTGGCGGCCATCGGTGAGTCCCCAATCGAGCGGATTCGGCCGCCCGACACAGCGATCTTCCAATGATAGTTCTTGTCACAATCCCCTTGCCGGGTCTCAATATCCACCGCGTAGACCCCATCGACGCTCTGTGGTGTGCCGACCGGGGCCTCGGCCATTGCGGCTTCTATTGAACCCGCCGCAATGAGCGTGGCGGTGAATAAGCGAAAAGGTCCGGCCAGGATCATGATGGGTTCCCTTTAGATTGGATCTTGAGTTTGCAGACCTCCCCTCAGGCCGAAACCGCGCAAAGTTTTACTTGACTGATGGCGCATTGCACCAATTAGGCCAGAGTGTCAGGGCTTCGCGGTCAGCGCAAATCAATTCGTTAACCTCAAATTAAGCATAACTCATCATCGCTGGGACGCTGCTCGCGGAGGCCAGGTTCCCCCAAGAACAGCAATTAGGGACCAGGAGCCTCCACAGCCACCGAATCTTGCAACGGCTTCACGGGGAACACCCTTGAAACAGAAAGAAAATTCCTCACGGTAAGGAAAATCCTTTCACGACCTGGAAGACACCATGATCACAAGCAAGCTGACATCGAAAGCGCAGACGACCATTCCCCAGGCCGTTCGCTCAGCCTTGCATCTTCGTGAGGGAGACGAACTTTTCTATGTCATAGAAGAGAAACGCGTGATCCTGACAAAGGCACGTGCGGAACCGCTCGACGATCCGTTTGCAACCTGCTCGGAGTGGAACCGCGCCGCCGATCGAAAAGCCTATGAAGGACTTTAAGCAAGGGCATGTCATTCGTGTTCCATTCCCATATAAAGACAAACCGACGCGCCAACGCAGGCCTGCCCTTGTCGTTTCTAAAGGAGGAATCGGCGAGGACGGCGCATTGCTGTTCGTGATGATGATTACCAGCGCGGAAAATCGATCTTGGAAGGGAGCTCGCAGTCTTGGCAAGGAGTATCAGAAGGCTGGCTTACCCGCGCCATCGGTCATCCGGCCCTGCAAGATCGCAACGATCGAAGCGCGTCACGCTGAACGCCTGGGACAAATCAGGCCGGCCTTGATGTCCAAGGTCAAGCAGGCTTTGATGAGCCTCCTCGGTGTTGAGGTTCCGATTTAACACTCATTTGTTCGATGTGCTGACCAGAGCGTTTCCCGCTTCTATGAATCGGGAAACGGCTCTAGCTTTTTGATTTGTCGCATTTTCTCAACGCGAACCGGTATCCACTTCGTGCTCTAATGGCGCCTCAAATCATCTTTTCGATGCGCCGGTCTGGGACGAACCAGAGGAGCGCGACCAAAACATACAGGCAGATCGCGAGTTTGACACTGAGGAAGGAAAGTCCGATGGCCACGCCATAAGTGGACAAGGAAAATTTCGATTTCCAATCCCTCCCGACGGCCTGTGCCAGGCGTGAATGGGCGCCGTTACGGGCAATCAGTGTCCGTTCCAGCAAAAGATAGCCGATCGCCGCCATCGCGAGAACGAACCCATAGGCCGCCGTCGGCAAAGCCGCGAATTCACTCTCATCCATCCAGCGAATGACGAAGGGCACGAGCGACAGCCAGAACAGTAAAAACAGGTTCGCCCATAAAGCGCGCCCGTCGACATGCTCGGCGGCCTGCAGCACATGATGGTGGTTGTTCCAGAAAATGGCGACATTGATGTAGCTGAGCGCATAAGCAAGGAAAATGGGCACATTCAACCATAGCGCGGCGAAGTCCGAACCTTGCGGCACTTTCATCTCCAGCACCATGATGGTGATGATGATGGCGATCACCCCATCGGTAAAAGCTTCAAGCCGCCCCTTGTGCATTACGATCCTTTCGTGCTTGGTCGTGCGTTGAGCCAAGCTTGCCCAGATCCGGAAAGGGGCTGGCGCAGCCGCTTCCGAAACGCTAAGCAGGAAGAGACGCATTTTCTTCTCCCTCGCTTAAGGTAACATGCCCCGCCGACACGAACGAATCTTCAATCTGCCGCCGATTGTCCTGTGGATCGTCGTGATGCTCTTCGCCATCGAAGGGCTTCTTGAATTCGTCTCGCCCGAAACGGAGCTCGAGATTCTTGGGCACCTCGCTTTCGTGCCGGGGCGTTTCACTTTCGCCTTCGATCCGCAAAGTGTCACACAGGCTTTCAATGCCATTCCCGAGGGCGACGAATTTCGCGCCGAGGCGGCCCGCTACTTTCTCGGCGACGGCAGGCCCTTATGGTGGACAGTGATCACCTACGCTCTGCTGCACGGTGGTTGGCTGCATGTGGGGATGAACTCGCTTTGGTTCGCCGCCTTCGGCTCGGCCGTTGCCCGGCGCTTCGGTACAGGCCGCTTCCTGATTTTTTGCGCCGTCTCGGCTGTCGCCGGGGCTTTGGCGCATTATTTCACTCATATGACCGATCTGCAGCCGATCGTTGGCGCCTCGGCCACGGTTTCCGGCGTCATGGCGGCGGCGACCCGCTTCGTGTTCCAGCCTGGTGCGCCGCTCGGCCAAACGCTGGGCTTCGCCGAACGCTGGGATGAGACTTACACCTACCGGCAGCCGGCGCTCCCTTTGCGTTCTATTCTCACCGATCGCAGCGCGGTGAGCTTTCTCGGTTTCTGGTTTCTCGCCAATTTCATCTTTGGGGCCTTTCCCACGCCGCTGACCGCGGGGCAAAGCGTGGCTTGGCAGGCGCATATTGGCGGCTTTCTCGTCGGGCTTTTCGCGTTTCGCTTCTTCGATCCGCCGGCACCCTCGCACGCCTACTCGCAAAGATATCGCTAGGTCGTGGTGAAACTCGACATTGGAGTGCGCCGAAAAACCCGCCTGACGGCGCGACGGATGAATTCCAAAATCCTCAGGGAAGTGAGTAACGGGAGTCGATTTAGCTCGAATTCACGAGGGTTAGCAATGGCTGAAGTACCAAACGCAACCCGCTTACCTCTCATAATTGATGCGGTATTTTTCTATACCGTCATGAATCATAAATTCATGAGCATTATAATGGTTGCCCCGAGACTTTGTCTTGTCCTGATGTCTCTTACATTGCGTAGCCAGGATTGATAGCCTCAATAACATAAGTAGCCGCCCTGGTCGTTTCCCCGAAGTCATGAATCATAGCAGTCAGGTCTTAAGTGCGCTGTAGATCATAACGGCAGCTAGGATTGGATTGCGAAAATGCGTCTGTCAATGATTGTGCTGTTTCTTGCGTTCCTCATGACCCACGGCGCAATTGCGGCCGATCCTCGCCGCGATCAAGTGAAGGGCCTGTTTGAACCAATTCCGCAGACGCCACCGGCTCTGCCAGGCACCAGGCAATTTGGCAACACCTGAAAAGGTGGCGCTCGGAAAGATGCTTTACTTCGATCCGCGGCTTTCTCAGAGCCACAACATCAGCTGTGGCACGTGTCACGTCATCGGAATGGGCGGCTCCGACGGCCGCTCAACATCTATAGGTCACAATTGGCAACGCGGCGGCCGCAAGGCTCCGACAGTCTTGACCGCCGTCTTTAACAAGGCGCAATTCTGGGATGGGCGCGCTGCTGATCTCAAGGAGCAAGCAGGCGGTCCGATCGTCAATCCTATTGAGATGGGCATGACTAAAGAGCATGCCATTGAGCAGCTCAAAGGCATTCCTGGCTATGTTGATGCGTTCAAAAAGGCGTTTCCTGGCGAGGCTGATCCGATTGTCTATGACAACATCGGGAAGGCCATTGCTGTTTTCGAAGCGACATTGATCACGCCTGACGCCCCTTTTGACCGCTGGTTGAAAGGAGACAACAAGGCGCTTACGGAGGTACAGAAGCAGGGCTTAAAGATATTCGTCGATAAAGGGTGCTCTT
>DATJTB010000342.1:0-3996 GCA_035503795.1 Methylocella sp. | reverse complement strand
ATGCTCAAGGAAGGGCCCCCGCCTGCCATCGTCTCCGTGCACAGCTTTACCCCGACCTGGAGAGGACAGGCGCGGCCCTGGGAAGTCGGCATCCTTTGGGACAGCGATCCGCGGTTTGCAAGCCCACTCATCACGACGCTTTTAGGCGACGGCTTTTGCGTCGGCGACAATGAGCCCTATGATGGGGCGCTAAGGGGAGACACTTTGGACGAGGAAGTCACAAGGCGGGGCCTTGCCGGCCTCCTCATCGAGGTCCGCCAGGATCTCGCCGCCACCGAGACCGCGGCCTCGGCGCTCGCCACACGGCTCGCGCGGCTCATGCGACCAATTCTCGCCAAGTCCGAGCTCCACGCAACGGCTTTTTTCGCCAGCCGAACAGGACGCCATCTTTAACCCCCCTGCTTTCCGCCCCCGAGCTCGCCGCGAATGACAGGATTGCGGGGATAGCGGGACGCGTCCGGCTTGACGCGGGCCAGAGCATGCTGCGAAAAAGTGGCAACGGTTTTTCGCAGCATGCTCTAACTTTTTGGAATCGATCACGTTATCTGCGTTTGGACGGTTCCGTCCAAACGCAGCGTGATCCAGGCGAGCCGCCATTGCGGTTTTCTCTTGCGAACGCCGTTGACAGCGGCCGAACCGATTGAGGCATCATGGATGATATAGCCAAAACAGGTGTCGCGGCTCAGGAGCTGAAGCAATTCGTCGAGCGGGTGGAACGGCTCGAAGAAGAAAAGAAAGCCATTGCCGACGATATCCGAGATGTCTATGGCGAGATGAAAGGGCGCGGCTTCGACGTTCGCGCGGTCCGGCAGATCATCAAAATCCGCAAGGAGGACCATGCCGATCGCAAGGAACGGGAAGCCATTCTCGAACTCTACATGTCGGCCTTGAACATGGTTTGAAGCCATCACCGCCACCCGCACGAGCCCGCCGGACAAATCCGGGCGGAACTTATAGGCCGGCGGGAAGGACAAATTTCTGCATGAACGGCCCGATGTCTTTGCGCGGCGCGCGCGAAGCCCGTGCGCAATTCATATCGATATGACTCGGCGTGGACATGGTGGTGAGAACGACACCCTCCGGATTGGTTGCGAAGGCATAGTCAAGCAGCATCTCATTGGCCATGAAGGGCGGGCCATAGGCAAGCTGGGAAGCGAGAGCCCCAAGGCGGCCGCCGTCTCCAACGAGGAGATGCGAGAGGCGTTCATGGGCGCCCGAGCCGAACACACTGTGCGTGACAAAGAAAAGCGGATGGCCGGAGGCCAATCTCCGCTTCACGCCTGCGAGGGTCTGTGAGAAGGCATCATCGGCGAGCTGGGCAACCTTATAGAGGTCCGGCACCTTGGCTGCGGCCAAGACCGCCTCCGGCTCTCCCGCGATGCCAATGGCGCGCACATAGCCCCTATCGAGAACTCTCTGCAATTCGCGCAGGACCTCTTCCTTGACGCAATCTTCAGGTGATGGGTCATCCAAAGCCAGAACATCGATATGATCCGTCCTGAGCCGCCGCAGGCTTTCGATGACTGAAGCTTCGATCTGTTCCGGGTGCAGCCGCTCCCTCCAGATCCGCTGGCCTCTCCTGATAGCGTTCAGAGGGGGCAGCATTTTTGCCAGGGTCCGCAGCATGGGCCGTAGATGACGAATGACAGGGGAAATTGTCGGGCGCGGATCACCAAATTTCGTGCACAGGACCACCCGGTCGCGACGGCCCGCCAGAAACTTCCCGAGGATTCCTTCCGCCTCGCCAAAACCGTAGGCGGGCGCTACATCATACCAGCTAATGCCGCGCTCGAAGGCATAGTTGAGCACCCGCAACCCCTGCGATTCCGAAACAAGGGAACCGAGAGAGGCGCAGCCAAATCCCAGAGTCGAAACCTCGTGGCCTAGAGCCGGAACAAAAACTGTTCTCAAGGGATCTCTCTTGAACTTCCGTGTGTTGTTTGGCCCTTGTCTGCACTCGTTATAGGCCCGCCTCCCCGCTATGGATCAACGCCGCCGCAAGGCGTCTTGGCCGTGGCGGGGTAGACTGCCAAAACCATCCCTTTTGAGGAATGAAAACACAATCGTCCAGCAAAGGACAGAGATATAATACGTTTCGCTGAAACGAACAGCGCCTCGAAACCAGGAATGACACGCTTTAGCTGACGCCTGGGCTCGATGCACTGGGTCCCGGCCAATCTACTTTCCCCGCTTCTTCTTCCAAAACCCGAAGCTTGCGGCCTTTGAGCTCACGCGCTGGATTGCCGGCATAGACCGTCCAAGCTTCAAGATTGCGAAAGGCACAACCGCGGGCGCCGAGCACCGCGCCTTCGCCGACGTTGACTCCTGGGCCAAGGAAAGCTTCGGCGGCGATCCAAGCACGCTGGCCAATCGTGATCGGCCGCACAATCGTTTGGAAATAAGGATCCTCGATGTCATGGCTGGCGGTGCAGAGAAAGGCGCCCATCGAAACAACCGCATATTCCCCAATCGTGATCCGATCGGCCGTATAGGCAAATGTCCTCCGGGCGAGCATCGAGTGATCCTTCATCTCAAGGTTTGGCGGATACCAGATCCGGGCGTCGCCATAGATAATGGCGGTCGGCGCGACTTTGGCACCGAAAAGCCGGAGCAGGAAGCGTCGCCAGCCACGCAATGGCGGCGGTGTCCAGGCCGCGAGCAGAAACCACGTCACATCCCAGCAAAGGCGAAAGAGGCGATGGCGTAACGGGTAGGTTGGACCACCCTCAAGCGGCCTCGCCCGTTTCGCGTCAAGCACACTCATGCCCTACCTCCCTCCGTAAAGCTTGCATCAGCCTTGACCCCCTTGTCGCCAATCGCGAATTTCTCCACAAAGCCCCGACGGGACCGCGCTTTCTATGACCTTTCGCTCTGCCGGCCGCAAGGCATGAAACCCTTCGAGCAAGCCGATGATGCCGGCGAATGCAACGAGGCCCGCGCCACTCGATAGAACCTCACGCCAAGTGTGGACCTTATCTGTCGTCAAGGTTGCGTGCCGCAGGCCACGGCCTCGGCGATCTGCGTTTCCGTCGCCCCCATCACATCCTGTGCATTGATGCAAAGAGGCTATCGTGCCTGCGGAAAGGCCAAAAGGGCTTGCGCGCAGCTGGTGCTCCTCTTCGGTGGTGAAAAGACTTTTCGGGTGTGGGAGATGAGGCGGCCCTCGCTGAACGACCATACAAGGGGCGACGCGAACGATGCGACCTCAGCGTCGAATCTGCTCTCCAAGAACGAAACCACGATGACTTTATAAGGGCCACCCGTTTCTGGATTGACCGAGGCAATCACCTGAAAGATTTTCATACTGCCTCGCAGTATGCGCGGCAAAAAAGCTGGTGCGCTGGCGCAGCGCGGTTATGTGTCCGTCCTCAAATTTCTGTAGTCTTGGTTTGCTGCGAGGCGAAAATCACGAAAAAAGAAAAAGGATTGGTGTGAACCCACCCCCGCTTTGAGGTCTAATGGTCCCTTCTTTGAACATCAGTTTCGCCAAAAACCAGTTCGCATGCTTGCAGTCTATACCCTAAAATATCACTGAACGCATGCGCCGCCAAGGCCAAACCTTTGGCGGCTGGCTGAATGGAGTCAACCACCTATGCTGCATGTCGCAACACTGATTGGCTACAGGCCGCAGATGATCCTGACTGAGCGCAATTTGCGACAGGCGTGCGAAATTTTGGATGATCCAGGGCCGCCGCAGTGGCTCAACCCCGGCATCGCCGCCGAAATTCCTTTCATCCCGGCGAAGCTGGAGGGCCTTAAAGTCATAGAGGACAGGCTGCGGGCGGCGCTTGATTTCGTCCCCCTCGATATTGTCGTGCAGAAGGCCGAAGGGCGGCGGAAGAAACTGCTCCTAGCCGACATGGATAAAACCATGATCGAGCAGGAATGCCTGGATGAACTCGCTGCCGAAATTGGCGAACTGGCTTCAATCGCGGCCATAACAGAGCGCGCCATGCGTGGCGATATCCCCTTCGAGCCGGCCCTACGGGAAAGAGT
>DATJTB010000341.1:0-3299 GCA_035503795.1 Methylocella sp. | reverse complement strand
GGCAGCACTGCGTTGACGGAAATATCGATGAGCTGATCCGTCGGAAGCTTGCGGTATTTGCGCATCATCTCGCGAATCCGGTCGAGCACGACGACGGTTTCATTCAGCGAATAGCCGACGATCGTAAGAATGGCGGCGATCGAAGTCGTGTTGAATTCGAGCCTTGTGAGAGCGAAAAAGCCGACGGTGAGCAGAAGGTCGTGCATGGTCGCAATGATCGCACCGATCGCGAATTGCCACTCGAAGCGAAACCAGAGATAGCACAACACCGCGATGATCGAGATGACGACACCAAGCGTGCCGGACTGGACGAGCTCGCCGGAGACACGCGGTCCGACGACCTCGGCGCGGCGGACCTCATAGCCTTCGCCGATTGCTTCTCTCACCCGGTTGACGGCTATCTGCTGGGCGGCGTCACCGCCCGGCTGCAGGCCGAAGCGCAAGGTGACATCGGATTCGCCGCCAAAGCCCTGGACCTCAATATCCCCGACATTGAGGCGCTCGGCCATCGCCCGCAATTGTCCGGTATCGGCGATGCCGTTCTTGGCACGCAACTCAAGTAAGGTGCCGCCGGAAAAATCGATGCCAAAATTCATCCCGATATGGAGGAAGAGGAGGACGGAAATGATCGACATGAGTGCCGAGAAAGGATAGCTCACGCGGCGAAACCGCATGAATGGAAATCTGGTGTTTTCGGGCGCCAGGCGCAGAAGTTTCATTTGAACGCTCTATCCCTTTACCGCCGCTGGTCGAGAGACCTCGCGGCGTTCTTGAGGCGACTTCAAATCGGCAAGCTTGTCGGTCGCTTGTAGCGATACCAGAGCGCGATCATCATGCGGGTCATGGTCACAGCCGTGATGATCGAGGTCAAAATGCCGAGCGCCATGGAAACGGCGAAACCGCGCACCGGCCCCGATCCCAGAAAATACAGGATGGCGGCAGCGACGAACATGGTGACATTGGAATCGACGATTGTCGCGAAGGCCCGCTTGAAGCCGGCATCGAGCGCCGAAATGATCGAGCGCCCAAGATGCGCCTCCTCGCGAATGCGCTCATAAATCAGGACATTGGCATCGACCGCCATGCCGATGGTCAGCACGATGCCGGCGATACCCGGCAGGGTGAGCGTTGCACCCAGCAGCACGAGGCCGGCGAAGATGAAGGAGATATGGACGGCCAGCGCAATATTGGCGAAGACGCCGAAAATCCCATAGGTGATCAGCATGTAGAAAGCGACGAGGGCGGCCCCGACATAGGCGGCGCGCTTGCCGGCATCGATTGAATCCTGGCCAAGGCCTGGCCCAACCGTGCGTTCCTCGACGATGGTGAGTTTGGCGGGCAGTGCGCCGGCGCGCAGAAGAATCGCGAGATTGTTGGCTGCTTCCACCGTGAAGCGGCCGGAGATTTCGCCCGATCCGCCGGTGATGGGGCTCAGGATGCGCGGGGCGGAGATGACCTTGCCGTCGAGGATGATGGCGAAGAGCTTTCCGACATTTTCGGAAGTGACCTCGCCAAATCGCTGGCCGCCGCGAATGTTGAAGCGGAAATTGACGACCGGCTCCTGCGTGCGGCTGTCGAAGCCTGGCTGGGCATCGATCAAATCCTCACCCTGTACCATGACCCTTTTCTCGACCGGCAGCTTGTTTGGCTGATCCACCTGATCGAGCCATTCCACATCCGCCGGGTCGGCGCCGGGGTCAGCCACCAGGCGGAATTCGAGCTTGGCCGTCGTGCCGAGAATTTCCTTGAGTTTGCTTGTATCCTGCAGCCCCGGCACCTCGACGAGGACGCGGTCATCGCCCTCGCGTTGGATGTTCGGCTCCGTGGTCCCGAGCGCGTCGACGCGGCGGCGCAGGACTTCGATCGATTGCTCGACCGCGCGGCGGACCCTGCTGTCGATGCCCGCTTCGGTGACCGTCAGTTGGATGAGGCCGCTGTCGTTTTCATTGACATCGAACGACGGCGCTCCGACCGTTCCGGAGAGGCCCGTGCCGAAGCTCGCTGCCAATTCCCTGAGCTTGGGCATGACGCGCGCCCGTTCGGCTGGATCGGCAATTCGGAATTGCACGCCGCGCGGCAAGACGCCGATGCCGCCAGTGATCGAGACCTTCTCCTCGCGCAATGTGCGCCTGATGCTGTCGCGCAGATTATCGACCAGCGATTTGATCACCGAGTTGCTGTCCACCTCCAGAAGCACATGCGAACCGCCTTGCAGGTCGAGGCCGAGAACGAGCGCGCGGGCTGGAACCCAGTGCGGCAGATGCGCGATCAGCGTTTCGCGGTGGGCTGGGCTTAGCAGGCTCGGGACGATCAGAAGCACAGCGGAGGCTATCATCGCCAGGATGGAGACAATCTTCCAGCTTTGGAAACGCAGCATGTTCCTGCCATTCTCATCCGGTTCAAGCCGCTGCCCCAGAACTTGCGGCTCTTCGATTTATCGCATTCTTAAGCGCCAACGGTTCCCGTATCACAGTGCAGGCACGTGGAAGCGCCATCCGACTTATTCCTTGACCGGCTCGGTCTTCGACCGCACGTTCGAAATATTGGCTCTCAGGATGCGTACTTTCACGTTCGGCGCGATCTCCAGCTCGAGCTCGGAGTCATCGACCACCCGCGTGACCTTGCCGATCAAACCGCCGGTCGTGACCACGCTATCCCCCTTGCGTGTATTCTTGAGCATGTCTTCATGCTGCTTGGCCTTCTTTCGTTGCGGGCGGATCACCAAAAGATAGGCGATCACAAAGATAATGGCGAAAGGCGTAACCTGGACGAAAATGTCCATCGCGCCCGGTACGCCCGGTCCGCCCGGTCCGGGGCCCGGTGCTTGGGCATAAGCCGACGCCTGAGCATAAGCAGATGTGAACAAGTTCTCTCCCCAATTCGTTGGCGTTAGAGCGAATTGCGCAAAAGTTGACAGACCTTTGCGACGAGAATTCGCTCCAACTTCTTGACCTTGCACGATTTCTTATCGCTCGAACGATTCCGTTCGAGCGGAAAGCGCGCTAGCCGTGAGCCTTTAGCTTAATATCCAATAAGAGCAACGGGTTCGTCTGGGCGCACGCCATCTGACGGCCCGAGAGAGGCGTGGCGAAGCGTGTGGCGCGGGAATATAGCTGGAGCGGGCGCGAAAGCAATGCCGCATCAAGGCCCCTTCATTCGGTTTCGACTGGCCGTGTGTCTCATGGCTTCAGCTGCGATCCCGTCTTGTTTATTGACATTCCCATCATTACAAATGCGGCAATCTAGAGCGAATTGCGCAAAAGTTGACAGACTTTTGCGACGAGAATTCGCTCCAAATT
>DATJTB010000340.1:0-9810 GCA_035503795.1 Methylocella sp. | reverse complement strand
TTTTCATTCATCTGGGAAGCCTCATGCTCAAATGACTACCCTTTCCAGCTCGCCGAAGCTGATCTTGTCCTGGAGGCGGTTACCGCAGACATGGCTCAGGCCGCACCACGTGACGGGACCAGGAATGAGGTCGAGTGCACCACCTGCATAGCGTCCCAGTTTGGAATAATCAGCCAAGCGATGAGAGCTTGTTGGTATTTGCGTTGGTATATTCAGAAAATCTCGCAATAAAGTTTATTTACAATCAAATGCTTATAAATAAACTGCGGGATCGGCCGCGACCATATTCATTCCCCGCATCATTCCATGGTTATTCGCAAGCGTCCGCAGATCGGGGCTTCATTCGTTCGCGTTTGTTCGCGAACGTCCATGAGACTCCGCGAAATCTGTTGGTATATGTGTTGGTATCGAAGCCAAGTGGTGCTGGGAAATGACCGCGCATGGCTTCCGGGCGTCGGCAGGCTCGATGCTCAATGAGAATGGCCTATGGAACCCGGATGCCGTCGAGGCGCAGCTCGCCCATACCGACGCGGACAGCATCCGCCGGGCCTACGCCAGGGCGGAACATTGGGATGAGCGGCTGCGCATGATGGCTTGGTGGGCTGACAAGATCGATGAGATGCGCGACGGGGCCAAGGTCATTCCGTTGGCGAGCAACCTGAAAGCATAAGAGCCATGAAGTCAAAGCAGATGTCCCGCACGCTTGCGATTGAGATCGCAACCAAAGCGATGAGCGTGATCAACCCGGCCAATCGCAGCTTGCGGGTGTTGGACCTGCTTGAAAAACACGGCTTCGACCGTGTGGCAGAGCCAGAGATCGATATCATCAGCGATCAGACCCGACTTGCAAGATGGCTACGCGATACATTCAGGACATAAAGGGCTACGGGGCGTACGGTTCCATGGCAAGGAAAAGCCGTCGCAAGCGGCTCAACATTTCAGGAACACTTGGCGTGCCCGCCAAATGGAACCCGACGAGCGATGAGTGGAAGGCCTTTGAAACTTCATATGGCAAAAAGTTTGATGATGGTCTCAAGGCAAAATTACACGGGCCGTTCATGAGTATTTCTATTGGGCTCCGTTCGAGAGCACAGCTCCGTTCGAGGATGACTTCATTGAAAAGCTCAATAGGGCAAAGAAGCTAGCCAGAACATTGGAGGCGGTTGTCCGATCGTTTGGAGACGCGGGGTCGGTAGTTGCACCGCATTTCGAGCGGCATTTTCCACGTCAGTGCGATGAGACCTCAACTCAATACGAGGGAAACCAATCCGAGAACGAGATTTTCAGCCAAGCGCTTGATGAATCATATCGACGTGGCAATGAACGAAGCTGACGCGATGTCATTCATGCGGTTTATCGAAATCTCGATGACACGATGCGAGACGTTTCGAGCGAGGATTCTGCGGGCTGCAACGGGCTTGAACGTCACGGCCATCCAAGCTCGTTCGCTGAAGGTGTCGGTCAAGGCGATGGGGTGAGCGCCCGATTCAGCTCATAGCAGCCCCAGGCCAGATGAGCGTCCCTGAGGGCTGATTGCAGGGCGTTCTGCACAAGGCTGCGCACCGTCAGCTGCAAGGCCGAAATCGGCACTTCGCAAGAGCGGCCAGCGAGCGCCTTTCGGCAGGCGTCCTTGTCATTGGACGCGTGGCCCCGGCAGGCGAGCGGCCGCACGGAATATGAGATACAGAGTTCATTCTCGATAAGCGGATATTTGAGGCTCGAAGCCATCCGCTGCGCGGGACTTAGAGCGGGATGCGAAAAAGTGGATGCCGGTTTTTCGCTCAACTCCCGCTCTAACATCTGTTTGAGCATCGGATTTTTCCCAAAACCGATTACCACTTTTGGGTCCGATGCGCTAATTTTTTATAATCAATCATTTTCATGATTTCGGGTCGGCTCACCCCAAAATCATCGTGATCTCGTGAGGCCGCCGATGACGAAAACGCATGAAAAGCTCGTCGCGACAAGTTTCGGGCCACAGGCGGAAGCCTATGTCGCAAGCCCCGTCCATGCGCAAGGCGCCGACCTTGCTCGCATCGCCGCCCGGCTGCATGGCCACGGAGCGGCGCGCGTCCTCGATCTCGGCTGCGGCGGCGGCCATGTGAGCTATTGCGCCGCCGCTGAGACGGGCGAGGTCGTCGCCTATGATCTCTGCGAGCCCATGCTCGCCGCCGTTGCCAAGATCGCCTCGCAGCGCGGCCTCGCCAATATCACCTGCCGTCAAGGGCCTGCCGAGGATCTGCCTTTCGCGGACGGCGCTTTCGATTTCATCATCAGCCGCACCAGCGCGCATCATTGGACGGACATCCGGGCCGCCTTGCGCGAGGCCGGGCGCGTCCTCAAAGCCGGCGGCGCCGCGATTTTCATCGACACCGTCGCGCCGGGAAACCCCCTGCTTGACACCTTTCTGCAGTGCGTCGAATTGCTGCGCGATCCCTCGCATGTCCGCGACTATTCGATCGATGAATGGCGTGCGCTGCTCATGACCGCGGGCTTTACCCCGCATGAGCCGATCAGAGAGCGGCTGCGGCTCGATTTTGCCAGCTGGATCGCGCGCATCGCCACCCCCGCTCTCCAAGCCGCCGCGATCCGTGCGCTGCAGGCGCAAATGGCGCGGGAGGTAACGGAACACTTCGAGATCGAACCGGATGGCAGTTTCACGATCGACAAATTTTATTGCGAAGCGCACTAGAGCATGCTGCGAAAAAGTGGCAACGGTTTTTCGCATAAAGCATGCTCTAAATTTTTGGAATCGATCACCTGATCTGCGTTTGGACGGTTCCGTCCAAACGCAGCGTGATCTAAGGACGGCGAGCCGGACACGAGAAGGCGGAGGCCATGCGGGTGATCGGTTTTGCCGGTTGGAGCGGCGCCGGAAAGACGACTTTGATCGTCAAGCTCATCACCCATTTGAGCGCGCGTGGCTTTCGCGTCTCGACCCTCAAACATGCGCACCATGATTTCGATATCGACCAGCCGGGCAAGGACTCCTTTCTGCATCGGGAGGCCGGCGCCTGCGAGGTGCTCGTCGCTTCGGCGCGGCGCTTCGCCCTGATCCATGAATTGCGCGGCGCACCCGAACCCTCTTTGGCCGAACTGCTGACAAGGCTGAGCCCTGTCGACCTTCTTCTGATCGAAGGCTTTCGCCGCGACCCGCTTGTCAAGATCGAGGTACACCGGGCGGCCAATGGCAAGCCCTGGCTGTATCCGGAGGATCCCCACATTGTCGCAGTCGCCACCGATGCACAAAGGATGGCCGAAAATTTTCCGGCCCATCTGCCATACGCCGGCCTCGACGAGGTCGAGATCCTGGCCAGCCTTGTCCTGACGCTCGCCCGCCCGATCGCAGATCGGCTCACAAGCCCAGGGGCGTAGTGCACTGCTTCAGCGAATTTGTAAGGAATGACGAACTGGCTGAATGTTGTGATCCTCGCGCTCTTCGGCAAGCTCAGGAGCGAGGATGACATGGAACGCTGGCTTTATATCTGGAGTAAACTCGAACACTATTGGTCCATTCAATTAGAGTGTATCGGAGCACTAGGGTCGGGACCTATAATAGTTAGCAGCGATCATTTGGATGAGCTGACTCCGCCTTGGCGAACCCCGCGAGGCCAGCCTGAATCTGGAGTTTCATGGTTCGCGGACCGGGGTGAAGGGCAGAACCAAAAAGTTCATCACGGCACCATGGGTTCTCGCAATGCTCTATTCTCGCCTGAGGAGGTCCAATGGTGAAGTGACCTCCAGCCATTGGTGGTCGTGCCGATGATGAGGTGAGACCCCCGGCTTCTCTTTCCGCGCCCGTGCCGGTCACGGGCGTCTAGCGTTCGGTTGAATCCGCACTCAAAGGGGAATGACATGGCTGATGACACGGTTGAATATGTCGCTGGGCAAAAAGCCGCTATTCGCTTCGACAGCAAACTCTGCATCCATGCACGGCAGTGCGTGTTGCGGCAGCCGGATGTTTTCAAGGCAAATGTTCAAGGGCCGTGGATCGATCCGGACGCCGCGTCGCCCAGCGCCCTGCTGGAGGTTGCCCATCATTGTCCTTCGGGCGCGATTACGATCCAACGCACCGATGGTGGTGAAGGGGAGACGGCGCCCCGTGTCAATCTCATTACCTTGCGCGAGAATGGTCCTCTGGCTTTCCATGCAGAAATAAAGATTGGGGACCGCCCGGTCTCTTATCGTGCCACTTTGTGCAGGTGCGGCCAATCCAAGAACAAACCGTTTTGCGACGGAGCCCATGCGAGCGGGAGATTTGTCGCAACCGGTGAACCCCCGGCAGCAGAGAGCCAGGCTCTTGCTGAGCGTGCCGGACCCCTCACGGTCACGCCAGCCCCTAATGGTCCTCTCGTCATTTCCGGCAACGTCGAGATCATTTCTGGTACCGGTCGAACGATCAACCGCATGACCAGAGTTGCCCTTTGCAGATGCGGCGCGTCGCAAAACAAACCTTATTGCGATGGGTCGCACGCCCGTGTTGCTTTTGAAGCGCACTGATCCCAGGGTGAGCCGGTCTCCCGTCCGGACAAGAGACAAATCTTCTCCTGGGAGACGCTGATCAGGAAAAATAGCGGGCCAGCGCGCTTTCCGCTCGAACGGAATCGTTCCAGCGATAAGAAATAGCGCAAGATCAAGAAGTTAGAGCAAGGCCGTGTGGCCTCGCACATAACCGACGGACGCTCTCGTGAGACGTTGCCTTGAAAGCCGGCCTCATGCCCCCAGACATGACCGGGTCCTCGCAACGCGCTCGTTTGTTGATAAGGCCATATAAAATTGTAGGCATAAGAGACTCGGAAAATTTCCAAAGCTGTTTGATTCTCATATTGAATTTGACCTTGGGATTTAGCCATGGCTCCGTCCGAAATGGAAAGCCAAATAACCAGGACCTTGACCGAAGTCCTGAAGGAACGGCTCATCGAGCTTGAATCCTTCGTTATGGCGGGTAAGGCTTCCGACGACACGATTCGCAGGCTCGACTTCGTCCGCATGCTGCTACAAAAATTCGAGGCAAAGGCTGTCGAATCAGGTGACCCGGAGCGGAGGGAATGGCCGGACAAAAGCAAAGCTTGAAAAGCGGATAAAGCAAGTCCACCTTCGCCTGATTGGACGTCAAGTCCGCTTCACACTTTGGTTGGTCCCGATCAAGAGCGTTTTGTTTTGTCGCATTTCCTCGACGCGAAATGGTGCCCACTTCGCTGGAAAATGCTTTAGGCTTTGCTTCTCTTGATCAGCGGATGAGGATCGTTCCGATGAGCAATTGGGAAAGAGGCTTTGGTAGACCGGTCTTTCAGGAACCCATATTCATTGAGCCGCATCTTCCGGCCGCAGCTTTGGCCTTTGTCCGCTCACGGCGGATCCTGGCGCTTGGCGTCGATTTCATCATCGTCAGCCTTCTGTCCTTCGCCCTTTGGCTTGCGCTTGCCGTCCTGACCTTCGGCTTGTCCCTTCTGATCCTGCCACCGCTCTTCCCTCTCGTGGCTTTTTTCTACAATGGCCTGACGATTTCCGGATATCGCATGGCAACACCAGGAATGGCCGCGATGGATCTTGAAGTGCGGCTCACGAACGGCGCAAGTGTGCCCTTCCTCAACGCGGCCGTTCATGCCATCCTCTTTTATGTCAGCGCCCTTTTCCCCGTGGTCTTTCTGGTCTCGCTGGTCAGTCCGAACAAGAGATGCTTGCATGATATGTTGGCCGGTGTCATCGTTACACGGCGTTTTAGGTAAATCCGGGCCGGAGGGAGCACTGGACGTTGAAAGGGGCCGCTCTTGCCAAAAATTGGCGGGCCTCTAGGATAAGACCCTCAAATGGGTGGAAATTCCTTAAGCCGCCGCGCCGCCGGATCGAGCTCCAAGGCGCCGGGCTTTCCTATGAGACTTGGCAAGGCCAGCCGTGACGCGAGAACCGCGCGATGCACCCCAGTTCTACCTGACAGCGCCCTCGGCTTGCCCTTATTTGCCGAACCGCCTGGAGCGCAAGGTTTTCACCCATCTGATCGGCCGCAGGGCGACCGCGCTGAATGATCAGCTCACCCAATCGGGATTTCGCCGCTCGCAGACCATCGCCTACCGGCCGGCCTGCGAAAATTGCCGCGCCTGCGTGTCGGTGCGCATCAAGGCCTTGGAATTTCGTCCCTCTCGGAATTTTCGCAAAATACTTGACCTCAATCGCGACATCGCCGGAACCGTCACGCGGCCTGATCCTTCACCGGAACAATACGCGCTCTTTCGCCGCTATCTCGACGCGCGGCATGGTGACGGCGGCATGGCCGATATGACGGCGATCGACTATGCGACCATGATCGAGGATAGCCATGTCGAAACAAGGCTCGTCGAATACCGCCTTGTGCGAGAGAGTGGGGAGCGCACCCTGGCTGGCGCCTGTCTCACCGATCTCCTCGCCGACGGCCTCTCCATGGTCTACTCCTTCTACGTGCCCGAGGCGCAGCGGCGCTCGCTCGGCACCTATATGATCTTGGATCATATCACGCGCGCGAAGGCGCTCGGCCTGCCGCATGTCTATCTTGGCTATTGGGTCGAGGGCTCACGAAAAATGTCCTATAAGGCCCGTTTCAAGCCGCAGGAGAGGCTCGGCATGAATGGCTGGGAACGGGCAGAATAGAACGCACCCTTCCGGCTTCAGTCGAACTCAGCCGAATTTGTTGTTTTTCGGAAAGCCCTTGGGCGGCAGGCGGCCCGCCTCAGCCCGGTTACCGATCCAATCGCGGAGATCGCGGGCGGGCACGTTGAAACTGCGTCCCGCCGAATCCTTCCAGCTCAGGCCCTCTGAGAGGGAGAAGATTTTCGCATCGCTGATCCCGCCGTCCCTGTATTTCTGCAATCGAACGCCCCTTCCACGCGACAGCTCGGGAAGCTGGTCGAGCGGGAAGATGAGGAGCTTGCGGTTTTCGCCGATCACCGCCACATGATCGCCCGCCGCCTCGGCGATGAGCGCGGCCGTCGCGGGCTTTTCCACATTGAGCAGCTGCTTGCCCTTGCGGGTGCCGCCGACCATTTCATCCTGGCACGTCAGAAAGCCCTGTCCCGCGCTTGAGGCCACCAGCATTTGGCTCCCCGCCACATGGGGAAAGACCGCCTTGATCGTCGCGCCCTCGGCGATCTCCGCCATCAGCCGGATGGGCTCACCCTGGCCGCGCCCACCCGGCAGCTTGGCGGCTTCGAGGGTGAAGATCCGGCCGTCACTCGAAAGCACAAGGATCTTGGACGTCGTCTCGGCAAAGAAGGATGTGAAAAGACGGTCGTCGCCCTTGAAAGCGAGGCTGTCAAGATCCTCGACATGGCCCTTGAGGGCGCGGATCCAGCCCTTTTCCGAGACGACAATCGTCAAGGGCTCGCGCTCGATCATCGCTCCGGCGAGATCCTCGAAAGCGATGGCCGGCAGTTCGCCGAAGCTCGTGCGGCGGCGGCCGATCCTGGTCTCCGGCCCATATTTCTTCCTGAGCTCGCGGATCTCGGCGGCAATCGCCTTCCATTGCCTCGCCTCGCTCGCCAGCAATGCCTCGATGTCCTCCTTCTCTTTGGCGAGATCGCTGTTCTCGCGGCGAAGCTCTATCTCTTCGAGCCGTCGCAGGCTTCTGAGCCTTGTATCGAGAATGTAGGTGGCCTGCACCTCGCTCAAGCTGAAGCGGGCTTGCAATTCCGCCTTCGGATCCTCGGTTTCGCGTATGATTCTTATGACTTCGTCGAGGTTCAGATAGACGATGAGCATGCCGGCGAGGAGTTCGAGGCGATGCTCGATCGCTGCGTGGCGATGCCGCTTGCGGCGCAGCAGCACCTCGCGGCGATGGGCGAGCCATTGGCTCAAGGCCTCCTTCAGCGAGACGACGCGCGGCACGACGCCATCGGCGAGGAGGTTCATATTGAGCGAGAAGCGACTTTCAAGCTCGGTCAGCTTGAAGAGCTGCTCCATCATCATTTCAGGATCGATGGCGCGGCCGCGCGGCTCGATCACGACGCGGATATCCTCCGCCGATTCATCGCGGATATCGGCAACGAGCGGCAGCTTCTTCTCATTGAGCAATTCGGCGATCCGCTCGATGAGTTTGGACTTCTGCACCAGATAGGGGATTTCGGTGACGATGACGCTCCAGGAGCCGCGCGCACCTTCCTCCTTCATCCAGCGCGCCCGCAGGCGAAAGGCACCGCGGCCCGTCCGGTAAGCCTCCGCGACGGAGGCGGTCGGCTCGACCAGAACGCCGCCGGTCGGAAAATCCGGCCCCGGCACGAATTCGAGCAGTCGATCGGCCGTCGCATTCGGATGCGTGATGAGATGGAGCGCGGCGTCGCAGAGCTCGGCGAGATTGTGCGGCGGGATCGACGTGGCCATGCCGACCGCAATGCCCTGCGCGCCGTTGGCGAGCAGGTTCGGGAAAGCGGCGGGCAGAACGACGGGCTCTTCCTGATCGCCCGAATAATTGTCGCGGAAATCGACCGCATCCTCGTCGATGCCCTCGAGAAGCAGGCGGGCGAAGTCGGTCATCCGCGCCTCGGTGTAGCGATAGGCGGCGGCGCCGTCGCCATCGATATTGCCGAAATTGCCCTGACCGTCGATCAGCGGATAGCGGGAGGCGAAATCCTGGGCGAGACGGACGAGGGCGTCATAGATCGCCTGGTCGCCATGCGGATGGAAGGAGCCCATCACATCGCCGACGATTTTCGCGCATTTCTTGAAGGCGGCACCGGGGTCGAGCCGCAGGATGTGCATGCCATAGAGGATGCGTCGGTGGACCGGCTTCAGGCCATCGCGCGCATCGGGCAGCGCCCGGTCCATGATGGTCGAAAGCGCGTAAGCGAGATAGCGCGCCTCGAGCGCCTCGCGTAGCTTGACATTTTCCGTGCTGCCCCCGGGCGGTGGGGCCGGCGGCGTCATATGCTTTCCCATGAGCCAAACCTTTGGGGTGCGTCCGAATCAGAAGCAGAACGGCAAGACCATGCGCCGGGCCGCCGCCTTGATCAAATGCAGCAAGCCGAGCCCTGAGGATCGAGGGCGCGTTTTGTCCGATCAAGTCGCCAAACCTTACCAAAATGTTTCACGTGAAACATTTTTGTCCGATTCCAGGCCCCGATCGGTCAAACCCCGCGCTCAAAGCTCTATCGTTGCTGGTTACGGTATTCTTTTTGCTTGGTAAAATAGCTAGTTTTATAAAATCACTATATAGCGTGAAACAGGCGCGAAAACAGGAAGGATGAAGAGGTGACGGAACCATCGGCCAGCGAAGTTGAGGAAGCCATCAAAACCTGCGTGCGCGAATTCTACGCCAAGGCGCGCCAGGATACCCTGCTCGGCCCCATCTTCAATTCCACCGTCAAGGACTGGGATGATCATTTGCGCGTGATCGCGGATTTCTGGTCGAAGGTCCTGCTGCAAACCAATCGCTACAACAGCTCCCCCTTCCCCCTGCACCGTCCCCTGCCCGTCGAGCCCGAGCATTTCACCCGCTGGCTCGAGCTCTTCGAGGAGACCACGAGCGCCACCTTGCCGCCACCCCATGCGGCGAAAGCCCAGGCCAAGGCGCGGCATATGGCGGAAAGTTTCAAGGCCGGTATTTTTCCCTTCTTCGACAAGGAAGGCCGGCCCTCCCGCCATCCGGGCTGATCGGAGAGCCAAAGCCACCCCGAGGGGTCCCCATCCGGGCGCAAAATTTGCTTGAATCTTGGTCATCTTGTCTCTTGCCCGAATCTCGTCCGCTCCAATCAAAGCGGGCACGATTCTGGAGTTTTGGTTCATCGCATTTTCGTCACGCGGACTGGTGTTCCCTTCGCTTGAAAATGCTCCAGTGCTAACAGT
>DATJTB010000339.1:0-18934 GCA_035503795.1 Methylocella sp. | reverse complement strand
GGGGTCGCGCGGCAATATTACGGACAGCTGGGCAAACAGGACAATTGGCAGGCGACGATTTAGCTGTCGATCGCCAATCGCCATGCGAGCTTGCCAGTTCGCTATCAACTCTATTTCCCGCAAGGGATGGGCGGACGATGCGGCGCGCCGGGAAAAGGCAGGCGTGCCCGAGGACATCATCCTCAGGACCAAACCCAAGATCGCGCTCGGACAGCTTCGCTGGGCTTGCCAAACCGGGCGCTTGCGCGTGGTGCTGTTCGATGCCGGCTATGGTAAACATTCGAGTTTGCATGAGGACATCACTTCGCGGGGGCTCAGCTATGTCGTCGGTATTCTGGTCCAATCCCGGTTCCACGCGGCATGCTGGGCGCAGTTCACGAGCGCCAACCGCGGCGTCCTCGAAGCTTTTGAACGGGCCCCTGCCGACCGGACGTGGCGCGAGCGCTCATCCCAACGGTCGCCCTGCGCAAGGCTTTTCTTGAAGTCCTGCCCGCATTCTCGCTAATGGGTAGAGGCGATGAAGAGCCATGCACCTCCACCCATGCCGGAGCGATCGGCAATATCCTTGTAAGAGCTTTGATTGGCGAGCGCCTTGGTCACAAGGCGTTCCGGCAGATGACGGGTGAGCGTGCCCACTTTCCAGCGTGCAGCGTTCTTCTCACGCAACGCATTGATGTCAATCATGCTTACCCGTATAATTTAGTCATGCGACCACACATAAACACTATGGATGTCCATAGTCGAGGGGAACACGTTTACCGTCCTTCGATCTGCGATATTGAAAAATACCAGATACATTGGGCTGCTCGGCTTCATGTTTGTCGTGGTAAAAACCACTTGTCTGTCAACGTAAAATGATATTTCCGTATTGGTCCAAAGCGCGCCATAGTAATGAGTTCCCGACAGCTTTATACCAGTACCAGTGCACGTTGTGCGCGCCTGTGATTGTCCGACAACGGAAAGCGCCAACTGATAATCATTTGGATCGTGATGATAGCTTGTACAATCGCCGCCGTTTAGACCTGGACCGAATGGGCCGGTATAGAATTCGGCGTAATCGATTTCGCCGCAATTTGGCCACCCAGGGATGCAAATCCTATATCCAGGTGTAACGCCGTTCATCCAGGCTGATGGCTCATTTGCAACATTTGCAGCAACGCCATTTCCGGCGTCCGGCAAGGTGATCTTGGATTCGACCCAGATAGCGCCGGTGGGCGTGTTCGGCGGTTGGAATGCATGCAATGGTTGCCCGGGTACCGATTGCGGGCCGTCCGTAGACATGCAGGCGCCTGTCGTTGGGTAGTGATCGCCGGCCCAATCTGTGCTTGGCGTATTCGTCAGCAACAGATGCGCAGCCCCATTGGATACTGTTATGTTCGCCGGGTCGCATGAGGAAATCTGATTTTGGTTTGTTGTGGCTCCTACCACAGTGCAGCTTGGCGCAGATGGGTAGTTTGCGCACCAATTAGACGGGTTAAGGGACGTTCCCTGAAACGTATCCTCAAACACAACATCAAAACCGCTCGATGCAGGATCGGTCGGATTAAACGACGACGGGCATGTGGATGATGCCGCAAATGATGCAGATGCTAGACCGGCAGCACTAGTGATTATAGCAATCATGCTTCTCGCTAACATTTTATGTCGTCCCCTTACTGTTGATTTCCTGGAGAGCGTCCAGAGGGCATTCCGAGGAAACTGTGCTCGAGGCTGGGGAGGATCATTCTGGCAACAAAAACGCCGTCCAAGCGATCGGCTCAGCCACGATCTATTTGCAGCGCTACACGCTGAAACTTGCGCGGGGCTTGCCGCGACAACCGATGACGATGGGAAGGGCTCAAGTGAGCCACAGAAGGGCGAGCCTGAACTAGACGAGTCGGTTGCGGGCTATATTGAGAAGGCCGCTGAAAGGGTCGCGGCCTTCAAATCGCGGGATGTCCTAATTCAGCGGAATGGAATGTGGCGCGGGCTGGCGGTCAGGGCGCGGCTCAGATTTCAAAAGCTCTCGCCCGCATAAAGGGCGGCGCATGGGGCGCGTCCCGCGCCAACGTCATGACGCGGCTGATCATCGAGCGCCTGACTGGTGAGCCTGTCGAAAGTGTCAAATCGCCCGCGATGGACAGAGGGTATGAATTGGAGGACGATACATGTTTGGCCTACGAGATGCGGAAGGGCGTTTTTGCCACCCGAGTCGGGCTTGCGCCATCCGACGATCGAATGGCGCATGCGTCTCCTGATCGGTTCATTGACGACGGCGGGATCCTTGAGTTGAATTGAAATTGTGGAAGCAGTCTCTCCGATAATTTCAGACGCGTCTACTACCGATGAACATAAGAATGAGGTTTTCGAACATGCTGTCCGCGCTGCATTCGCCGCCGTCAGCTCACTCGCTCACGCGGTCTGCGCTTGGTGCCGGCAGAATGCACGGACGAGATGGCTTGTGAAACAATTAAAGTCGTATGGCCTATTAGGCTCTCAACATTTAATAATGCCATCAACGCCGCCGGCGATCTCCGGGCCGCATACTTAGGCGCGGTCCTTAATGATGCGCCGATCCCTCACATGATTAGTGTGGCTAGAGCGCTCGGCGAGCATAACACAATGGTTTTTGTTTCTGGCCGCTCGGATGAATACCGGACACACACAGAGCATTGGCCTTATGGAGTATTTGTTTGATGGCCCGCCCTACATGCGCGAGGCTGGAGATCACCGCGACGATGACGTTGTTAAGATCGAAATGCTCGCGCAGATCCGTGCCGATGGCTTCGAGCCGATCATGGTTTTCGAGGATAGAACGAGAGTCGTTAAAGCAAGGCGGTCTGCGGGAATCCCGTGCATGCAGGTTTGTAATGGGAATTTTTGATACCGCGTTCGCGTGCAGCCGCGTTCTTGCTTGGCGGCAGCAGGTCCTGAGGGGGGAATCGTTCCCCTTTCGGAGATCAGGAAGCCGTAAGCGGCGATTCACAATGTCGCGTGATGATGGAAGCCGCGCCATAGGCGCTCAGCTAATGCTTAACGTCCGCACCGCCTATCTCAATGGAACCCTTGAGCGGTATTATTGACTTCCAAACTCTGTCCAATGGATCTTTGCTAACAATAACGGCTATTTGCCGGTCTCTATTTAAATGTTTCATGTCAAACTTGCACGACAATTTGCAGGCCTTGATCGAAGGGCGTTAGTCAATGTCGTCCGTTCAACGGCGTTGCCCTCCCGATGTGCCTTCCTTCGAGGACGGCCTCACGATTGTCTCTTCTACTTTTCGGTTGCGATGTCAGCAGCTCGTGTCATCCGGCAATTGCCCGCCGGGCCAGCACCAATGATAAGAAGCTCTATCTCGATAATTGTACCGGCGGGAATAGTTCTCACATCACTATTAATATGCATGATCATCGCCCCTCGACGGATGGCTCGGTCGCGTTCAACGCGGCAACGGCTTCAAAAAAGTGACTTCGGCTCGTCGTGCCAAGGAGAGCGAATGCCACATCGGGGCAACCGATAACCGACCGGAATACGCGAGCCAGTGCATCACAACGTGTCTCGGGGTCCGAGGCCGTGGTCACGCCACTGCCGGAGAGGATTTGACGCGCGATGACTTCGATGTTGGCCGCCTTGGCACGGGCCGCTATGTCACGCGCTCTCGTATCTCCGTAAACGAAAGGAATCTGGATTGCGCGGACCTTGGGGTTGCCAAGTGCGACCTCCGCTGTATGAAGATCCTCGCAGGAAACGCCCAGCACTCGAAATTTCCCCTCGCGGGCGAAACAGCCAAGAGCGTCCAAGGCATCGCCCTGACGGATTTCCTCGGCAGTCGATCCATGCAGCATCAGCATGTCGACATGATCGACACCCAAGCGCTTCAAGCTCCGTTCGATCGCGCGTCGAAGATAGGCCGGCTCGAAACAAGTTGGCAAGGTGTCACCCCGCGCTGCGCGGACCTTTGAAGCGAGCGCTGGAGATGCTGCGACCAGCCGTTTCAGCGGTTCTTTGAGCGGCATGAGAATGCGCATCTTCAAGGGAAAGCGCATGCCGACCTTGGTACAGATTCGAACATCTTTCCGGCGGGCTACAGTGCCGCCGATGACGCGCTCGCTATCGCCCTGACCGTAAATATCTGCGGTATCGAAGAAACGTACCCCAGCCTCATAGGCAGCCAGGAGGAGAGCTTGGGGCGGGTCGCCACCTTTGGTTAAAATGGATCCAACTCGGCTGCATCCCAATCCAAGTTTCGAAATCCCGGCTTCGGCGTAATTCGTCGCTTCGACCATGTTATAATCCCTTTGTCCCTTGCTCCGAGAGCCCTCGCTGATCGGGTCCCGTTCTTGTCCGACTGACCCGGTTGTCAGGCGTGCGTCCTTCAAAGGACGATCGGCGGGCTCCCCAAAAACCGCCAAGCCTCAAGCCATTTTCCGGCCGCCCGGCCGGCGGGCGAGCACCGCGGCGGTTTTGAGCGCGAGGCGTTGACGCCACAGTTTCCCGACCAGGTGGGGGCGAACGGGCAAGAGGGTCTGGACGGCCAGCACCGCGCTAGCCTGGAAATGGGCCGCTTTGAGAGTGTCAGGATACATGTGAACACTCAACCGCCTAAAGGCGGTGGCTTCAACTTACGCCTGAAAGCGGGATTAATCGGCCCTTTGGGCCGACCAGCCTACACGACCTTGAAATTGTCATCCGGCTCCTCTGGTTTCTAGTCCTCAATGTATTGTTTCCAGACCTCATCGGTAACATTGCCGCTCGACGCCACCCACTAGCGCGCTTCTCGCTCGAACCGAATCGTTCGAGCGATAAGAAATCGCGCAAGATCACGAAGTTGGAGCGAATTCTCGTCGCAAAAGTCTGTCAACTTTTGCGGAATTCGCTCTCTAGCCCCTCGCCCACAAGTGCTTGCCCCTATATCGCTTCCGGAGGGCTTGATATTCCGAAAGCGGCTTGCGCGAACTTTTCCCCTTCAGAAACTGAACAGCTCGCGATAGAGATAGATGCGCGGGATTGAGATCAGCTTATGCACATGGTCCCAGTTGACCGCACCTGCGTAGATCGTCATTTCGTTCGAGCGGGCATCTTGCGTGGCAACTCACGCGTGCGTCGTGCAACCTCCCCAACCCGCATCGGATGCCGATACTTGGTGACCCACACTACATGGCATGCAGTCCCATACCGTGTGACTGCCTCGCTTATAGTCCTGCATTTCGGCAGGATGGCATATGGTCGTCCAAAGGCGATGGATTTGCTAATTTTCTCTGAAGAAACTTTAAACGGGAATTGGAAAAAAGTCCAGGGTTTTGTAAGCAAGTCAAATGACCTTCCCCCGATATTGTGGACACCGGTTGAAGCGGTCGTTCTGCCCCATTGGGAGTGATGTAGCCGAGCGCAGAATGCAGCCGCTGGCGTCATCGATTGGATCATCCCGCCTATATTGAGGATCTTGCGGGTAATCGGCGGCAGCATTGGCTGCCGCGATCGGAGTGGTGGGATAAGGTCAGGCGGCGGCTTTGCCGCTGGACCGCCATGGTCAGAGCGGCGATGGTCAATTCCGCCCGCATGTGGTCACGCATCGCCCAGCCAACGATATTTCTTGTGAAGAGATCGAGGACGACAGCCAGATAGAGCCAGCCTTCCGCGGTTGGCACATAGGTTATATCGGCGAGCCGTATCTGATTGGGCCGTTCGGCAACGAAGTCCTGATCGAGCCAGTTGGGGGCGATCGGAAAATCGTGATCGCTATCGGTGATACGTATCCGGAACCGCCGCGGCGCCCTTGCCGTGATGACGCATGAGACGTTCGACCCGTCACGGCTTGCCGTGTGCCCCAGGTCATGCAAGGCCAGGTGGATCCTCGGTGCGCCATAGCGTCTCGCGATGGGCCACATGGAGGCGGCGGATCTCGGTAAGCGAGGCGCGATTGGCCACCATGCGCAGGCTTTCCGACCGGCTGCGCCGGGCATAATAGCCAGCCGGAGACACGCCCATCACATCGCAAGACGCGAACCGGGAATGTCTTGCGCTGGTCCTCGATCAAGCGGAATTTCATTTCCGTGGCTCCGAGAAGATGCGCAGCGTTTTTTTTAAGATCTCCCGCTCCATGCGAAACCGATCGTTCTCCCGCCGCAGGCGGGCATTCTCGGCGGCCAAATCCGCACCGGCAATCGGGATCGCCGCCTGCGTCGTGGGGCGCCGCGGCGATCCCACCTGGCTCCCGCCCTTCTGTTGCGCCAAGCCCGCAACCGCGCCGCGCGAAATCCCCAACTCCTAGGCAATCTGGCTCAGCGGCTGGCCGCTGCTCGCCAAAAGCCCAACCGCCTCTCGTTTGAATTCATCCGTATATTGACGACGCGAGACTCCCATCAGACACCTTTTTGCTTCAAAAAGAGCTTATCAGAGGTGTCCACGATTGCGAGGAAAGTTTAGCATTGCGAGCAGCACTGCCGCCGACGCAGTCCAGTGCTCGAAATTCCGATTTCTGCTTCCTCCATGCTTCCCCAACTCAGACCACGAGCGGGGCCAAGGCTTTGGCTGTTCATAAAAACCCTTATATTTCATGCAATTGTGATGGTGGGCGCGACAGGGATTGAACCTGTGACCCCTCCCGTGTGAAGGGAGTGCTCTCCCGCTGAGCTACGCGCCCGGCCGCATGGAGGCCGATCCTGGTTAGGCCGGCCATTGCTCTTTATGAAGGGCCCTCGGGTCAAGTCAAGGCAGTTGAAGGCGTCGCTTGTGCCCCGTCGTGCTCCTCAGGCGATGCCGAGCGCCGCGATCGCGCCCCATAATTCATCATAATGGCTGATGATTCCGTCAGGCTTGAAATGATCGACCGGCTCACTGGTGTAGCCGAAGGTGACCGCCACAACCGGCACATCCGCGTTGCGCGCGGTCTCGATATCGGTCTTCGAATCCCCGATCATCACCGCCCGGCCACGGTCGCCGCCAGCCCGCGCGATCGTCTGCAAAAGCGCCCTCCCATTCGGCTTGTTCACCGCGAAACTGTCCTTGCCGCAGATGGCCCGAAACCTCTTGGCGATGCCCAACGCATTGAGGAGCATAACGGCCGGATGCTCGACCTTGTTCGTGCAGACGGCAAAGGCAAAGCCTGAGGCCTCAAAACGGTCGAGTGCCGAAGTAACGCCTGGAAACAGCATCGTCTGCTCGGCAATATGCGCTTCATAATAGGCAAGAAAATCGGCCAGAAGCTCATCGAGACGGGCTTCGCTCACCTCTGCGCCATTCGCTTCAAGGCCGCGCTTGATCAAGAGCCTGGCGCCGCCGCCGACCATAGGGCGCGCCTTGGCCAATTCGATCGCCGCGAGTCCCTCCTGTGCGAGGATGACGTTCAAGGTCGCGACGAGATCGCCGGCCGTATCGGCAAGCGTCCCATCGAGATCGAAGACGAGGAGGGGTGGAGAGGAACTTTGCAGCATTGCGATGAAAGGCTTAAGCGGCAGAAACCTCCGGGTCAAGCGTTACCCCTAGACGCGGACGGGTACCTCCTCGCTGGATCGGTCCAGTCCGACCCACAAGAAATAAAGAGATAGAGCAAACCAAGAGCAAACCGCTTCACACTTTTGCTCGTCCCCTCTTGCGTATAAAGGGACGGATGCGGATTGAGACTTTAGCTCGGGTTTGAGGAGCAGCCTATGGGATTCCGGCAAAGGCTTTTGTCGCGGGCCACGGCTGTGCTGCTGGCCGGTCCGGCTTGCGGTGCGGGGTGCATGGGTGCCCTTGCGGCAAATTACGAATTTCTGGCGGCGCCGCAAACCGACCTCAATCGGGTCTACCGACTCGACAAGACGACCGGCGAAGTCGGTGCTTGTCAATATGGGGTGAAGGAGTCGGCGCCGGTCGGCGTCACCCTCTGCTATCCACCGGGAGAAGGCGCCGGCCCCCAGGCGCCTGGCGAATATGCGCTGGTCGCCTCACATCACCAAGGCGAAGGCGGCGTATTCCGGGTCGATCTGCAAAACGGCACAGTAGCGGTCTGCTACGTCCTGAAGGATGCCGTGGTCTGCACGCCGCCCGCCAAATAGGCTGCGCTGAGAAACCCATATTCCTCAGAAAGATCGGCGAGTACGAAACTCAAGCATTTTCCTTCGCTCGCACCGCGCGCTTGCGGTCGTTGGGGTTGAGCAGCGCTTTGCGCAAGCGGATCGATTTCGGCGTGACCTCGACCAATTCATCATCCTCGATGTAGGCGAGCGCCTTTTCGAGCGTCATCTTGATTGGCGGCGTCAGGCGCACCGCTTCATCCTTGCTGGTGGTGCGGATATTAGTGAGCTGCTTGCCCTTCAGCACATTGATCTCGAGATCATTCTCCCGCGTATGGGCGCCGACGATCATGCCGCGATAGACCTTGCAGCCTGGCTCGATCATCATCGGGCCGCGATCCTCGAGCTTCCACATCGCGTAGGCGACCGACTCGCCCTGGTCGTTGGAGATGAGCACGCCGTTGCGCCGCCCGGTAATTTCGCCCTTCCAGGGCGCATAGGAATGAAACAGCCTATTCATCACCGCCGTCCCGCGGGTATCGGTCAAGAGCTCGCCTTGATAGCCGATGAGGCCGCGCGTCGGGGCATGGAAGACGAGCCGCAGGCGGCCGCCGCCCGAGGGGCGCATCTCGGCCATCTCACCCTTGCGTTCCGCCATTTTCTGCACCACCACGCCGGAATGTTCTTCGTCGACGTCGATCACCACTTCCTCGATCGGCTCGAGGAGCTGGTTGGTGGCCGCGTCTTTCTGAAACACGACCTTGGGGCGCGAAACGCCCAGCTCGAAGCCTTCCCGGCGCATGGTTTCGATCAGAATCGCCAATTGCAGCTCGCCGCGTCCGGACACGATGAAGGCGTCGGTGCCGGGCGAGTCCTCGACTCGCAAGGCCACATTGCCCTCGGCCTCCTTGTGCAGGCGGGTGCGGATGACGCGACTCGTCACCTTGTCTCCCTCGGTCCCGGCGAGCGGCGAATCGTTCACGAGGAAAGTCATCGACAAGGTGGGCGGGTCGATCGGCTGCGCCTGCAGAGGCTCGTCTATATCTTGTGCGCAAAGCGTATCGGCGACGTTGAATTGCTCGAAGCCGGCGATAGCGACGATATCGCCCGCCTCAGCCTCCTCGATCGGCGCCCGCTCGATCCCGCGAAAGGCGAGAATTTTGGAGACGCGGCCGTCCTCGACCAGCCGGCCCTTGCGATCCAGAACCTTGACGCTCTGGCCCGGCTTGACAGAGCCGGAAAAGACCCGCCCCGTGACAAGCCGGCCCAGATAAGGATTGGCTTCGAGCAAGGTGCCGAGCATGCGAAAGCCCCCCTCGCCAGTCGCAGGTGGGGGCACATGCTTCAAGACGAGATCGAAAAGGGGGGCCATGCCCTCCTTGGGCCCCTCCGGGGAATCCGCCATCCAGCCCTGTTTGGCAGAGCCATAGAGGATCGGAAAATCAAGCTGCTCATCACTTGCATCGAGCGCCGCGAAGAGATCGAAGACCTCATTGATGACTTCGCCAGGCCGCGCATCAGACTTATCGACCTTGTTCACCGCCACGATCGGCTTCAGCCCGATCTTCAAAGCCTTGCCAACGACGAATTTGGTTTGCGGCATCGGCCCTTCGGCGGCGTCGACCAGGACGATCGCGCCATCGACCATCGACAGGATGCGTTCCACCTCGCCGCCGAAATCGGCATGGCCGGGGGTGTCGACGATATTGATCCGCGTGTCCTTCCAGGCGATCGACGTGGCCTTGGCCATGATCGTGATGCCGCGCTCCTTTTCGAGCTCGTTCGAATCCATGACACGTTCGGCAACCCTTTGGTTTTCGCGAAACGCGCCCGACTGCTGGAGCAGGCGGTCGACCAAGGTCGTTTTCCCATGGTCCACATGGGCGATGATGGCAATGTTGCGGAGCTTCATTTCAAAAGCCTAAGAATTTGCGCGTCCGGCCGTTGGGGAGGCCGCACACTCTCAAGGTTAAGGTTTTTCTTGAAAAATGCCTGGCCCGCCCCACGCGGGGCCGTCTCTTCGCAGTTGCAGCATCCCATATAGGAATTGACGCGTTTTGCAAACAGGTCCTCCATCGTCGATCATTACCTCTTCCACATGGTATGAAAATGATGGAGAGGCCCCGGGCCTTGTCCGACAGAGAGCGCATCCGCGGCGGCGATCGCGTCCGAGACATAGGCTTTCGCCGCGCGGACAGCCTCATCAAGCGCAAGCCCTTGCGCGAGATAGACGGCGATCGCCGAGGCGAGCGTGCAGCCGGTGCCATGGGTGTTGCGGGCCGCAATCCGCGCCGCAGTGAAAAGCGCAAAGCCAGCACCATTGAGCAGAAGGTCGTCGGACGTCGCCCCGCCGGCATGGCCGCCCTTGATGAGCACGGCCTTGGCGCCGAGCTTCCTCAGTTCCAACGCCGCGCGGCGCCGGCCTTCGAGATCCGTTGGAGCCTCTCGGCCCGTCAATTGAGCGGCTTCCAGAATATTTGGTGTGATCAGCGTAACGAGCGGCAAAAGATGACGCTCGATGGCTTTGGCGGTGCCGGTAGTGGCCAGTCGATCGCCGCTGGTGGCCGTGAGCACCGGGTCAAGGACGATGAAGGGGGGCTTATAAAAGGCGAGCCGCTTCGCCACTTCCTCGACGATCGCGCCGCAGGCCAACATGCCGATCTTGACGGCGGCGATGTTGATGTCGCTGAAGATCGCATCGATTTGTGCCGCCGTGAAACCGGCCGGCGGGACATGGATCGCCGCAACCCCTTGCGTATTCTGCGCAGTCAGCGCGGTGACAACCGCCGTGCCATGGGTCCCGAGCGCGGCAAAAGTCTTGAGATCGGCAGCCACGCCCGCGCCGCCGCTCGGATCGAAGCCAGCAATAGTGAGCAGGTTCGGGACCATCTTTTATTTAGAACCCAGTCCATCTGCCGAAAGAGCAGGGGGCCGCTTGCTTGCGGCCCTTTCGGAAAAGCGCAAGAACGAGGCCCGAGAACCAGAGACGGCCAGAATCGGAGCGGATATGCAAGGACCTCGGGCAAAGCAGGCACGCCGGAAAGCCTTCAATACCCCGGCCATGTTTCTAACCACGTTGGCGGCGCTGCCGATCGAGACACCGATGGCGTTTGCAGATTTCGCCCAGAACCGTTCCAATCCGGACTGGCCCTGCCAGCAGGTACTCGTCGGACGGCTCTCGGTCGCAGGCGTCTGGTCCGGCCCATCGATCGACAGTGTCGGTTGGCGGGACGATCGCAACATTTTCGATTTGGTCCTCAAAACAGCCGCTCGCCGCTTGCCCCTGGAGGAAGCACAGCAGGCGATCGAGGATTTCGCCAATGCGCAGAAAACCGGCAAGACGGAAAAGCTCACGGCCGTTTTCGCCGGCCTCTTCGAAACGCTCGACGAAGAGCGTGCACAAGTGATTGAAGGGCTTTTGCGCTTCGGCGCGAAACAGAAGGCGCTGGCCGAGAAAATCCGCAACGAAACCACCAAGGCGCATGGGGAGCCGGGTGAGAAGAACTTGAAGCCGGACGAGGAGAAAAGGAAGGCCGCAGAGCAGCAATTGGAATGGGATCTGCGCCTCTTCGAGGAACGGCGCCAATCGCTGCGCTACGTCTGCGAATCCCCGGCGCTCATCGAGCAGCGGCTCTTCGCGCTCGCCCGCTTCCTCGAGGAGAAACTGGAATAGGGGTGATCCCGCTTATCAAGGCTCCGGGTTATAAGACCTGCCGACGTTTCTTCCGCGCTGCTTGCCACCAGACTCCCGCACGCCGCGACGTGATGATAGGGTGTATCGCCCAGAACTCATGGATCTCGCCAGTGACGGAGATCCTTCGCTCGACCGCTTTCAAAAGCCTGACCGTTGAGGCCGCGTTAACGGTTTCAACTCGAGTCCATAACCCACAGCTTGGCAACCCTTTTTTCGCCTTATCAAGGTGTCAGGCATATCCACAGTTTCGTAAAGCCATCCGGCATCGATCCTCGCACTCTGGAGATGACGGCTCCAAACTTTACGGGCAATCGACATTGAAGCTTGAGTAGATTGATGAAATAATAGTCAAGTCACGGTTGTGACAGCCAACCCGTCCTTATTCGGGGTTGAAAGGACAGGCTTGATTGCGGCAGAAGGGGTGGACTGATCGTTGGCATGATCCTTTCATGGAGATAGGATAAGACATGGCGCGCAGCAAGATCGGACTGATTGGAGCCGGACAGATCGGCGGAACCCTCGCTCATCTTGCCGCGCTCAGGGAGCTTGGCGACGTTGCGCTCTTCGATATTGCAGAGGGTACGCCACAGGGTAAGGCGCTTGATCTCGCCCAGTCCGGGCCCGTCAATGGATTTGATGCGGTGCTCACCGGTGCCAATAGTTATGAGGCGATCGAGGGCGCCGACGTCATCATCGTTACGGCCGGTGTCCCGCGCAAGCCAGGCATGAGCCGCGATGATCTTCTCGGCATTAATCTCAAGGTGATGGAAGCCGCCGGCGATGGCATCAAGCAATATGCGAAAGATGCTTTCGTCATCTGCATCACCAATCCGCTCGACGCCATGGTCTGGGCGCTACAGAAAGCCTCCGGCTTGCCGGCCAGTAAAATCGTCGGGATGGCCGGGGTGCTGGATTCGGCGCGATTCCGCTATTTCCTCTCGGAGGAATTCAAGGTCTCGGTCGAGGATATCACGGCCTTTGTGCTCGGTGGCCATGGGGACGACATGGTGCCATCGGCCCGCTATTCGACCGTTGCCGGCATCCCTTTGCCGGACCTCCTCAAAATGGGCTGGACGACGCAGGAAAGGTTGGATGCGATTATTGAGCGCACGCGCAAGGGCGGCGGCGAGATCGTCGGCCTTCTGAAGACCGGCTCGGCTTTCTATGCGCCCGCCGCCTCGGCGATCGCCATGGCCGAATCCTATCTTAGGGACAAACGGCGGGTGTTTCCTTGCGCGGCGAAGCTCAACGGCGAATATGGCGTGACGGATCTTTACGTCGGTGTGCCGGTTGTGATCGGCGCCAATGGCGTTGAGCGGATCGTCGAAGTCGCGCTCGACCCGGCCGAGAAGCAGATGTTCGAGAAATCTGTCGCTTCGGTTCGGGGCCTCGTCGAAGCCTGCAAGACGATCAATCCGGCGCTTGCGAAATAGAAAATAAAAGCGCTGGGCGAAACGGCATAGGGACGGAACCTCGCCTAGGGTCAGGACCCGATTATCGTGCCGTCCCTGCGAAGAGCAGGCGACACTGTCCGTGCGCTTCAGCGTGCGCCCTTCACGGCGCTCGCAGTGAAGGCTATCGGGCGGCACCCTAATCAGACCCGGACCTTCAAGGAGCAGGCTTGTCGAAACAAGCTGTGCTGCTTCTCTTGCGGTGCGGCAGGGAAGAACCGGCAGCAAAGAGAATGCGATGAATATCCACGAATATCAGGCCAAGGCGATTCTCAGGGAATTCGGCGCCCCCGTCGCACAGGGGATTGCGGTGCTGCGTGCCGCCGATGCGGTGACGGCGGCCGAGCATCTCGGCAGCTCGATCCTTGTGGTCAAATCCCAAATCCATGCCGGCGGGCGGGGTCAGGGTCGGTTCAAGGAGCCAGAGGCAGGCACCAAGGGAGGCGTGCGGCTGGCCAATTCGGTGGCCGAGGTCGAAAGCTTCGTAAATGAAATGTTCGGCCGCACGCTAGTGACGGCACAGACCGGCCCCACCGGCAAGAAGGTCAACCGGATTTATCTCGAAGCCGCAGCCGCCATCGAAAGGGAATTCTATCTCTCCCTTCTCCTCGACCGTAGGCAAGGCCGGGTGGCTTTTGTCGTCTCGACCGAAGGGGGAATGGATATCGAGGAGGTGGCACGCCACACGCCGGAAAAAATCACCCATTTTACCGTCGATCCGGTAACCGGGATCCTGCCCCATCACGGCCGCCGGATCGCCAGGGCGCTTCGGCTTTCGGGCGAGCTGGCCAGGCAGACCCAAAAGCTCAGCGAGCAGCTTTACACAGCCTTCGTCGCCAAGGACATGGCGCTCCTGGAGATCAACCCGCTCGTCCTCACCGCCGAAGGGCGGCTCAAATGCCTCGATGCCAAGATCTCCTTCGATGACAATGCGCTGTTCCGCCATCCGGAGATCGCTGCCCTGCGCGATGAAAGCGAAGAGGACCCGAGGGAGATCGAGGCCACCAAGCACGATCTGAACTACATTGCACTTTCGGGCCGTATCGGCTGCATGGTCAATGGCGCGGGGCTTGCCATGGCCACCATGGACATTATCAAGCATTATGGCGGCGAGCCCGCCAATTTTCTCGACGTCGGTGGTGGCGCCAATAAGGAAAGAGTGGCGGAGGCCTTCAAGATCATCACCGCCGACCCGAACGTCAAAGGCATATTGGTGAATATTTTCGGCGGCATCATGAAATGCGATGTAATCGCGGAAGGAGTCGTGGCGGCGGCGCGCGAAACCGGCCTCAGCGTGCCGCTCGTCGTGCGCCTCGAAGGGACCAATGTCGATCTCGGCAAGGCGATCCTCGCGAGTTCGGGCCTCAACGTGATCTCGGCCGAAGATCTCGATGATGCAGCCCAAAAGATCGTCGCCGCCGCCGGAAAGGCCTGAGCCATGGCGATTCTCATCGACAGAAACACCAAGGTGCTGTGCCAAGGCTTCACCGGCAAGAACGGCACCTTTCATTCCGAGCAGGCGCTTGCCTACGGGACACGGCTCGTCGGTGGCATCTCGCCCAGTAAGGGCGGCACGACTCATCTCGGCCTGCCCGTGTTCGACACGGTCGCCGAAGCCTCCGATGCCACGGGCGCCGAGGCAAGCGTGATCTATGTGCCGCCGCCAGGCGCCGCGGATGCGATCTGCGAGGCGATCGACGCGCGGATTCCGTTGATCGTCTGCATCACAGAAGGCATTCCGGTCGCCGATATGATCAAGGTCAAGCGGGCCCTTTCGGGCTCCGCCTCGCGGCTCATCGGACCGAACTGCCCCGGCGTCATGACCGCGGGCGAGTGCAAGATCGGCATCATGCCGGGTAATATTTTCAAGCCGGGCTCGGTCGGCATTGTCTCGCGCTCTGGAACTCTGACCTATGAAGCCGTCTTCCAGACGACGCGGGAAGGCCTCGGCCAGACGACGGCGGTGGGTATCGGCGGTGATCCGGTCAAGGGGACCGAATTCATCGAGATATTGGAATTGTTTCTCGGCGACGCGGCGACACAATCGATCATCCTGATCGGCGAAATCGGTGGCACGGCGGAAGAGGAAGCGGCGCAATTCCTCGCCGATGAAGCCAAGCGCGGGCGCAAAAAACCGGTTGTCGGCTTCATCGCCGGGCGCACCGCTCCACCCGGCCGCCGCATGGGGCATGCGGGCGCGATCATCGCCGGTGGCCAAGGGGCAGCCGAGGATAAAATCGCCGCGCTCGAAGCCGCCGATATCAAGGTTGCGCCGTCTCCCGCCCGCCTCGGCCAAACCTTGGCGGAACTGTTGCGCGGCAAAAACGCCACTTGAGTTCAGCCGCGGCCAGACCATCTATGGCTTAAGCCGACAAGTCCGCTTATTAAACGGCGGTGCCAGCGGCTCGCTCATGGCAAAGGCAGCGGCATTATCCCAGCTGCTGACCCGAGAACCAAATTGATCAGGGAGGCTGCGCCACCGCCTTGCCAGAACGGCAGGACGGTGCACCGTTTCACGAGGACTGGCCTTTGGGCGACGGCAAAGGCAAGAATTTCTTCGCGATTCCGGAGTAGGAAAGCTGCTGGTTCTAATGCTGTCATGGCCTATCGGGATTTGAACGCAGAGTGACTAGGAAGTCCCGGCTGACTATTGATATCCTCAGGCGCGGGCTTTGCGAGTCCGGATGCGCGGGTCAAGTAGGTCAAGCCTGCACATGGCAGTGCAGAACGAAGCCTTCGACGGCAGGCTCATTGTTTAAAGGCAAATGCTTTTTGATCGGACGCATAAGGAGAGGATGATGGCGCGCCGGGATTTGAATGGAAACGCCAATGGCTCGGGGGCAGGTGGCGGGCGTTCCGGCCCGAACACAGCCTTCGCCACGACGGCCTTCCTGGATGGCGCCAATGCCGCCTACATTGAAGCGCTCGAAGCCCTCTATCAGCGCGACCCGGGAAGCCTTGATTCTTCCTGGCAGACCTTTTTCACGGGACTCGGCGAAGCAGCGGTGCCGGCTGCCAATGGCGCTCCGATACCCTCTTGGAAATCGCCGCCGTACAATGGCGCGAGCACGGATGAGCTCGTCTCGGCCCTCGACGGCAATTGGACGGAAATCGGCGCAGGCCTCGGCGCGAGTCTGAAAGAAAAGGCTGCGGATTTACGATCGCCCGCCGATCTTCTGCGCGCCACTCGCGATTCCATCCATGCGCTGATGATGATCCGTGCCTATCGCATGCGCGGCCATCTGCACGCCAATCTCGATCCCTTGGGGCTCGAACCGCCAAAGGACCATGAGGAATTGCATCCGGCCGCCTATGGATTCACCGAGGCTGATTACGGCCGCAAGATCTTCATCGATGGCGTCCTCGGCCTGGATTATGCGACGATCCCCGAAATGCTCGCGATTCTGCGCCGCACCTATTGCGGTACCATTGGGATCGAGTTCATGCATATCTCCGATCCGGCCGAGAAGAGCTGGCTGCAGCAGCGGATTGAAGGGCCGGGCAAGGAAATCACCTTCACCAAGGAGGGCAAGCGCGCCATTCTGAATAAGCTCATCGAAGCCGAGGGCTTTGAACAGTTCCTCAATGTCAAATACACCGGGACGAAGCGCTTCGGCCTTGATGGCGCAGAAGCGATGATTCCGGCTCTGGAGCAGATTATCAAGCGCGGCGGCGCGCTCGGTGTCGAAGACATCGTGATCGGCATGCCGCACCGCGGCCGCCTCAATGTGCTCGCCGCCGTGATGGGCAAGCCGCATCAAGCGATCTTCCATGAGTTCAAGGGCGGCTCCTTCACCCCTGATGAAGTCGAAGGCTCGGGCGATGTCAAATATCATCTCGGCGCGTCGTCCGACCGCGAGTTCGATCAGAACAAGGTGCATCTCTCGCTGACCGCCAACCCCTCCCACCTCGAGAGCGTCGATTCGGTGGTGCTCGGCAAGGTGCGGGCGAAGCAGGATCAATTGCATGACGTGGTCGAGCGCACCAAGGTCCTGCCGCTCCTCATTCATGGTGATGCGGCTTTCGCCGGCCAGGGCGTGATCGCCGAATGTTTCGGCCTTTCGGGCCTCAGGGGCTATAGAACCGGCGGCTCGATTCATTTCATCGTCAATAATCAGATCGGCTTCACCACCGTGCCGCGCTATTCGCGTTCCTCGCCCTATCCGTCGGATACGGCGAAAATGATCGAGGCGCCGATCATCCATGTGAATGGCGATGATCCCGAGGCTGTCGTTTATGCGGCGAAGATCGCCACCGAATTCCGGCAGAAGTTTCACAAGCCCGTCGTCATCGACATGTTCTGCTACCGAAGGTTCGGCCACAATGAGGGGGATGAGCCCTCCTTCACCCAGCCACTCATGTATAAGAAGATTCGCGCCCAAAAGACGACGCTGCAGATCTATATGGAAAAGCTCGTCGCGGAAGGCGTCGTGAGTGACGGCGAGGTTGCCAGATTGCAGGCCAATTGGTGGCACCATCTCGAGACCTCGATGCAGGCGAGCCAGTCTTTCAAGCCGAACAAGGCCGATTGGCTCGATGGCCGCTGGACTGGAGTTCGCGCCGCCCCTTCAAGCGGAGACGATGACCGGCGTGGCCACACGGGTGTCGATCGCGAGACGCTCGTCGAGATCGGCCTGCGCCTCACCACCGTGCCGGATCATTTCGAGCTGCATCGCACCTTGCGGCGGCTCATCGAGAACCGCCGCAAGATGATCGAGACCGGCGAGGGAATCGATTGGGCGATGGGCGAAGCGCTCGCCTTCGCCGCGCTCGTCGATGAAGGCTTTCCGGTGCGGCTCTCGGGGCAGGACAGCGAGCGCGGTACCTTCTCGCAGCGCCATTCGGTGCTGATCGATCAGGAGACCGAGGCCAGATATGTGCCCCTGAACAACATCCGCGACGAGCAGGCGCGTTTCGAGGTCATCAATTCCATGCTCTCGGAAGAAGCGGTGCTCGGCTTTGAATATGGCTATTCGCTCGCCGAGCCCAACGCCTTGGTGCTCTGGGAAGCGCAGTTCGGCGATTTTGCCAATGGCGCGCAAGTCCTCTTCGACCAGTTCATTTCCTCGGGCGAGCGCAAATGGCTGCGCATGTCGGGGCTCGTCTGCCTGCTGCCGCATGGCTTCGAGGGCCAGGGGCCGGAACATTCCTCGGCAAGACTCGAACGCTATCTGCAGCTTTGCGCGGAGGACAACATGCAGGTGGCAAACTGCACCACACCGGCCAATTATTTCCACATTCTGCGCCGCCAACTGAAGCGCGACATCCGCAAGCCCTTGATCCTGATGACGCCGAAATCGCTCCTGCGCCATAAGCGGGCGGTCTCGAAGCTTGATGAATTTTCCATCGGCGCCTCCTTCCACCGGATTTTGCGAGATGATGCGGAACTGGGTGCTGGTGGCGTGTCGCCGCTCGTCGAGGACGCCAAGATCCGCCGGGTGGTCCTCTGCTCCGGCAAGGTCTATTATGACCTGCTCGAAGAACGGGAGAGGCGTGGCATCAATAACATCTACCTGTTGCGAATCGAACAGCTCTATCCCTTCCCGCTGAAGACGCTTATCTCGTTTCTCGCGCGCTTCAACGAGGCTGCCGTCATTTGGTGCCAGGAGGAGCCGAAGAACATGGGGGCCTGGACTTTCGTTGATTCCTATCTCGAATGGGTGCTGGGGCAGGCCGGGGGCAAGGCCAAGCGGCCGCTCTATGCTGGAAGGCCGGCGGCCGCTTCGCCTGCGACAGGGGTTCTTTCCAAACATGTCGCCCAGATCAAGGCCTTCATGGACGAGGTTTTCGCGCATTAGAGCATCGGACCCAA
>DATJTB010000338.1:0-19004 GCA_035503795.1 Methylocella sp. | reverse complement strand
GTTCAACTGGATCATTCTCTCGCGATGTTCGATCAAGTCGAAGCCCATCGTCTTCGCAATCCCTAGCAGATCCTCGTGTTTCACGCCGATTTTGGCTTGCGCCAGCGCGAAGATGGTCATCGCACGCATGCCCGTCCGGCATGTAGCGAGAATATAGCCATCGCCAGCCTGTTTGATCGCCTCGGCCATCGCGGTGATTTGTTCATCGGAGATTTGGGTCGGAACAACTGGAATATGCACATAGTCCATGCCAAGCGCGCGGGCTGTCGCTTCGATTTCCGCCGAGGACATCTGGTCGTCGGATTCGCCGTCGGGCCGGTTGTTGATGATCAAATTGATCCCGCCCTTGGCGACGGCCTCAATGTCGTTATTGCCCCGCTTGGGGGCGACCGCGATGAAGATCCTATCGCCAACCCGTTTTACCATGTCGTCCTCCGTTTCCGAACCAAAGGCACGACTGGCGCTTCCCCCTTCAGCCCGAGCGAATATTGCCGTGCAGAGCGTATGCTGCATGCCCGAATATAAAACCGGCATTGATCCATTCGCAATTATACGCCTAAGATTGAGGTCAGCGCACAAGATCCAGAATTCGCAAACCTTGCGCTCCCCCTACTTCAGTGCGCCTCGTCCCAATTCTGCGCGGCCTTAGCGTCAACCTGTAATGGCACTTTGAGCGTGACAGCGGGATGCGGCGCATCGGTCATGATCTTGCGCACAACCTCGATCGTCGCCGCGACTTCCTCTTCGGGCGCCTCGAAGACGAGCTCGTCATGCACTTGCAGGAGCATTTTGGCCGAGAGTTTTGCTTTCGCCAAGGCCGCGTCCATGCGGATCATGGCGCGCCTGATGATGTCGGCGGCGGAGCCTTGCAGCGGCGCGTTGATCGCGGCGCGCTCGTTGAAGGCGCGCTCCGAGGGGTTTGACGCATTGACGCGCGGATAATGGCATTTGCGCCCAAAAATCGTCGTCACGTAGCCGTTCTGGCGGACATAAGCCTTGGTGCGGTCCATGTAGTCGCGAATGCCGGGGAAACGCTCGAAATAGCGCTTGATATAGGCGGAGGCTTCCTCGCGCGGAATGCCGAGCTGATTGGCAAGCCCGAAGGCGGATATGCCATAGATGATGCCGAAATTGATCGCCTTGGCGCGCCGGCGCACCTCCGGCGGCATGCCGGCAACCGGTACGCCGAACATTTCGGAGGCGGTTGTCGCATGAATATCCTGGCCTTCCGCGAAGGCCGCCCGCAATTGCGGAATATCGGCAACATGGGCGAGAAGCCGCAATTCGATCTGTGAATAATCGGCCGAGATGAGCCTTGAGCCTTCGGCGGCGATGAAGGCACGTCGGATTTTCCGGCCCGCCTCATTGCGCACCGGGATGTTCTGCAAATTGGGATCGGAGGAGGAGAGCCGGCCCGTTGTCGTGGCGGCGAGCGCATAGGAGGTATGGACGCGGCCGGTCGCCTTGTCGATGAAAGAGGGCAGGGCGTCGGTATAGGTCGATTTGAGTTTGGCGAGCTGGCGCCAGTCGAGAATGCGGGCGGCGAATTCATTGCCTTGCTCGGCGAGATCGTCGAGCACACCCGCCGCCGTCGACCAGGCGCCGGTCGCGGTTTTCTTGGCGCCGGACAGGCCCATTTTGCCAAACAGAATGTCCCCGAGCTGCTTGGGCGAGCCGAGATTGAAGCTTTCGCCGGCGAGCTCATAGATATTGGCCTCGAGCCGCGCCATGTCCTGGGCGAATTCGCCCGACAGGCGCGAGAGAATGGCGCGGTCGACCAGGACGCCGCGCTCTTCCATGCGGGCGAGCACCTCGATCATCGGCCGCTCCAGCGATTCATAGACCTGCGTCATATGCTCGGCGGGAAGCCGCGGCTTCAGCACTTGCCAGAGGCGAAAGGCGACATCGGCATCCTCGGCCGCATATTCGGCGGCCTTGTCAATGGGGACGCGGGCAAAGCCGATGAAATTTCGCCCGGAGCCGGCGACCGCGCTGAAAGGGATCGGCTTATGGCCGAGATATTTTTCGCTGAGCACATCGAGGCCGTGATCGGTGCGTCCGGCATCGAGCACATAGGAGAGAAGCAAAGTGTCTTCGACCGGGTGAACCACAATGCCGCGTTGTTTGAAGATCAGCCAGTCGAACTTCATGTTCTGGGCGACTTTAAGCGTGGCTGAATCCTCAAGCAGAGGTTTCAGGCGGGCGAGCACTTCTTTTTCCGGCAACTGGCCGGGTAGAAGATCGCTGCCGTCGAAGAGATCACCGCTCTGCCCCTTTGTATGGCCAAGCGGAATATAGGCGGCGCGGCCCGGCGCGGTGCAAAGGGAAATGCCGATAAGCTCGGCCTGCAGGGCGTCGAGCGCCGAGGTTTCCGTGTCGATGGCGAGCGCGCCCGCCTCGAAGGCCGCGGCGATGAAGGCGTCGAGCGCTTCGAGGCTCGTGATCACCTCGTATTTTTGGATGTCGAGGGGCTGCGCCCGTGCCGCGGCGGCGCGGGACGCGGCGAGTTCGCCGGGGCCGGTCGCGATACGCGGCTGGGGAGCCGGCGCGCCATAGCGGGCGTTGCGTTTCGGCTCCGCCGGCGTGACCTTGGCTGCTTCCTCCAGCACGTCCTCAGGGCTCGCCTCAGCCCCTGGGGGCTCGCGATTGCGGATGCGCCAGCCGGCCTCGCCCACATAGGCGGGGTCGGGATCGATCTGGCTTGCATCCATTTCGAAAGTTTCCGCCGCCCGCTTGGTGATGGTGGAAAATTCCATTGCCTTGAAGAAGGCGATGAGCGCCTTGCCGTCCGGGGGCACGAGCGTGAGGTCATCGAGCGGAACTTCGAGCGGCACCGCGCGCTCGAGCGTGACAAGCTGTTTCGAGACGCGGATCAGGGCCACGCTTTGCGGGTCGGTCAAGGTTTCCCGGCGTTTCGGCTGCTTGATCTCTCCGGCATGGGCGAGCAGATTGTCGAGATCGCCATATTCGTGGATGAGTTGGGCAGCGGTCTTGAGGCCGATTCCCTTGGCGCCCGGCACATTATCGGTCGAATCGCCGGCAAGCGCCTGGACGTCGACGACTTTGCCCGGCGGCACGCCGAAATAAGCCTCGACTTCCGGTACATCGATCTTGCGCTCCTCGCGCGCGCCCTTGGCGCCCGCCTCGCCGGAGGCCGGGTCGTACATGGCGACGCCCGGCCCGACGAGCTGCATCAAATCCTTGTCGGCCGAGATGATCAGCACATCGGCGCCCCGCTTGCGGGCTTCGGCCGTGTAAGTGGCGATGAGGTCATCCGCCTCATAGCGATCCTGCTCGATCGGGATCAGGCCGAAGGCCCGCACGGCGGCACGCATCAGAGGAAACTGGGGTATAAGGTCTTCCGGCGGCTCGGAGCGGTTGCTTTTGTAGGGGGGATAAATCTCCTTGCGGAAGGAATGCTCCGACTTGTCAAAAATGATGGCGAGATGGGTGGGTTTGAGTCCGGCCGCGCCTTCGCGGATGAATTGGAAGAGCTTCGTGCAGAAAAGCCGCACCGCGCCGGTCGGCAGCCGGTCCGAGCGGTAGTTGTATTTGGCATCCTGGCGGATCGACTGGAAATAGGCGCGAAACACGAAGGACGAGCCATCGACCAGGAAAACATGGCTCGGGGCCGGCGTTCGATCCGTCTGCGATGATTTTTGTCCCTTCGATGTCATGCGCGATTGAACCTTGAACTGGAGACGCCTTGACGGCATATCGGCGGCAGGCGCAGAACCGGCAAAGCTGGCCATCCTCCATGCAACTCTTGCTAGCTTTTCTTCGTTGTCCGATCCAGTTCCTTACTCGTGGAGTCGGCGGATGATCCTTGGAGCGGAATGCGGCCGCAAGACTTTTTTGCCCGTCCCCCGTTCGGGCGGGGCATCCAAGGGCTTTGCCGGTGACGGGGCCAAGCTCAGTCCGCGCCATCGACGCGAAGCCATTTTTGAACACCGAGGCGAAGCCATTTTTGAACAGAGTACCAGCCGGCACAATGTTCTTGACTGCGGCCGAGCGGAAACCGGATCAAGGGCCAAGTCTTATGGCGAAACAACAGGAATTGGATTACGAGACGGTCTTCAACAGCCTGCCTGCCGCCTTTCTCGTCTTGGACCGGCAATTCAATATCGTCGCGGTGAACGACGCCTTTCTCGAAGCAACGAAGCGGACGCGGGAAGAGCTTGTCGGTGACAATCTCTTTACCTCTTTTCCGGGGCCCGAGGAAAGCCGCAAGATGCTGCTTTCCTCGCTTGAGCGGGCGCGCGATCAGGGTCTTGTGGATGTTCTGCCGGCCGTCTGTTACGCCATTTCCGTCAATGGCCGCACGGAGGAGCGCTTTTGGTGCTGTGTCCATGCGCCGGTGCGCAACAAGCAGGGAATGATCACTTATGTTGTCAAAAACACCCAGGATATTTCAGAGCTTTATCTTTCGAGAGGCTTGACCGGGGCGCCTATTTCGGGAGCGGGTGTAAGGGCCAATGGGCCCGCGACGCCCGGATCGGTGCAAGTGCTCAACCAGTCGCTTTTGGATACGGTCCATCATTTGCGCCGTCTCGTCATGCAGGCGCCGAGCTTCATGTGCGTCCTGCGCGGGCCGAATCTAGTGTTCGAACTGGTCAATATCGCTTTTTCCATGCTGGCGGGCGGCAGGGAGCTCATCGGTAAGAGCCTGCGCGAAGGGCTACCCGAGACCGAAGGCCAGGAATATCCGGCCATTCTCGCCAATATTTACCAAACCGGCGAAGTCCATGTCGGCCGCAAGACGCGCATTCTTTTGCAGGATTCGCCGGCTAGCGAAATGGAGGAGCATTACATCGATTTCGTCGCCCAGCCGATTCTTGGCGCGCACGGTGAGGTGACGGGGATTTTCATCGAAGGAAACGATGTGACGGACCATGTCCTCACCGAGCAACGCCAATCGCTGCTCATCCGCGAGCTGCATCATCGCGTACGCAATACGCTGGCAACCGTTCAGGGGGTCATGAACACGACGGCGAAGACGGCCGCCAATGTTGAAGAGTTTCAGGAAGCGTTTTCCGGCCGGATCGCGGCGCTTGCCAAGACCCACGCGGTCATGACCGAGCAGATCCAGCAATGCGTCTCCTTCCAGCAATTGCTGACCCAGGAGCTTGGTCCCTATTCCGATGATCAGGGCTTGCGGATCCGCTTGAGCGGACCGGCCGTCGATCTGCCGTCGCAGATCGCGGTGCCGCTTGGCATGGCCGTCCATGAGCTGACGACCAACGCCGTCCGGCATGGTGCCCTGTCCTGCGAGGAAGGCCGCGTCGAGGTTGGCTGGGGCGTTGTCGAAAAGGACGGCGAGCGCGCGCTCCTTTGCGAATGGAACGAATTCGCCGGTCCTCCGGTCACGCCGCCCGCGCGTGATGGCTTTGGATCCATGCTGCTCAAGCGCGTTCTGTCACAGCAGATCCGCGCTGAGGTCAAAGTGGATTTCGCTCCGGAAGGATTTCGGCTGCGGATGGCCGTGCCCTTGCAGATCGGGCGATGAACCGGCAAGCCAGCAAGGTTGATCGTTTGAGGTGGGTTCATGAAGTTTGAGCGTGATCAACAGCCATCGTTAGCGCGATAAGAAATCGCGCGAGATCAAGAAGTTGGAGCGAATTCTCGTCGCAAAAGTCTGTCAACTTTTGCGGAATTCGCTCTAGTAAACGAGGCGCAAGGATGGCGCCGGGCGACACTCTATTGACGAAGGTTCGAGTGAGGATGATAAAGGCCCCGCGGCCGCATGACCGGCCCGCACCGCAGGCTTGATCGTCTCCGGCGTTCTAAATTGGCTCTCACGATTTGCGTGAAGACTAGCGCGCGTTCCGCTCGAACGGAATCGTTCGAGCGATAAGAGATCGCGCAAGATCAAGAAGTTGGAGCGAATTCTCGTCGCAAAAGTCTACCAACTTTTGCGGAATTCGCTCTGAGGTCGTCGGCGGAAGCGGCATGCAAGAAAGTGATGACCTGATTTTTCTGCCCATCCGGCAATTCCAATTTTTGGAATCGATCACGAAATTATTGGATGGATGCCCTCCAACCTCTTCCTGATTCAAAGGAGCACATCGTCCTAATGGAGATGCAAGCGGCATTTGGCGCAAATCCTGGCAATCTTGCCATGTATTCCTGTGTTCCGGAAGGTTTGGCTCAATCCTCAGCTTTGGTCGTGGCGCTGCATGGGTGCCAGCAGACGGCGCGGGATTACGATATGGTGACCGGCTGGTCGGAACTTGGCCGTCAACATGGCTTTGCCGTGCTGTTTCCCGAGCAGAGATGCGACAACAATCCGCAGAACTGTTTCAATTGGTTCATCGAAAGGCATATAAGCGGGGACAAGGGAGAGATTGCCTCGATCCGCGATATGATCGAGAAGATGGTGCGGGAGCATGCTCTCGATCGCCGCCGTATTTTCGTGACAGGCCTTTCTGCCGGCGGTGCCATGGCCTGTGCTCTTCTTGCCGCCTGTCCCGATTTATTTGCAGCCGGGAGCATCATTGCAGGCTTGCCTTATGGAGCCGCGCTGGGACCCATCGATGCGATCAAGACCATGGCTTTCGGGCCGGCCTTGTCCTCGCGGGAACTAGGCGATCTCGTGCGCAGGGCCTCGCCCGGGCAAAAGAAATGGCCGCGGGTTTCGATCTGGCATGGCAATCAGGATGATGTGGTTTCACCCGCCAATGCCTCGGCGCTCGTCCAGCAATGGCTTGATATCCATGAGATCGACGCGACGGACGCGGTCCTCGATGAGATCGATGGCCAACCGCGCCGCTCATGGCGTGATGCATCAGGCATGATCGTCGTCGAGCACTATGCCATCAGCGGCATGGCGCATGGCTTGCCCGTCGATGGGCGTCTCGGTGGGTGGCTCGATAGGCTCTTGCCGTTCATCCACGATGCCGGAATTTCGTCTACCCTCCGTATCGCCAAATCCTGGGGGCTATTGCGGTCCCACCGGCCAATCGAATCGCAACTTGTCAACGCTCAAAAAGAAGGGGGATCCCATATTTGGGACCAGTGGCTGGATTTTTGGCCTAAAACCGGGCGCGCATCAAAATAACGAAGGCGATGAAAGCCAGAAGCAGGCTGGCCAGCAGGACATAGAGACTATCCATATCCGCCGAGCCTTGCCATGTACCCGGCGGATCGGCGAGCGCGGTTGCAGTTTCCAACAAGACCATCGCGTGGCTGCCCCCTGGTGCGGCGGAAGGAATCTTTTGCTCATCCCGCTCTGCCAAGCCCGTCTTTGATCAAGAGAATTTCGATCGAAGCGGAAATCGCTCTGAGGTTTATTTTATATTCGCGACGCGAATGGTGCGGCCGCGCTGGAAAATGTCTGGTGCCGCCGTGGCTTGGGTGAGGTCTCAAAGAGTGTCATTCAGACAATATTTTTCGCTCACCCCACTTTTTGCCGATCGGCCACGGTCCAAGGCCTTGTAAGATTTTGGGCCTCGACCGGACATATGTGTTTCACGTGAAACATTTTTGTCCGGTTTTCACGGTTTCAGACAAGTGGACGATGCCCTCAGCCATCCGCGTCAAAGCGCCGGTTGAATCAAAGCGGAAAGCCTCCCTAGCTCGGATTTTGCGGCTGCCTTGGTTTGCTTCCGAATCGGCCCGAAACCTCGCGCACTCAAACAGGGCTTTGGCTTTTTTCCGGCTCATCCTTGCGATGGGACCGCCGGTCGAAGAACAGCGCCTGGCTGATGACCGCCTTGAGGCTTTCCGATTTGAATGGCTTGGTGATCAGGAAAGCTGGCTCGGGCGGCGTCCCGGTCAAGAAACGCTCGGGATAGGCGGTAATGAAAATCACCGGCACGGATAGAAGCTCGAGAATTTGATTGACGGCTTCGAGCCCCGAGCTGCCATCCGCGAGCTGAATGTCGGCCAGGATCAGGCCTGGTCGCTCGTGGCGTACCAATTCGACCGCTTCGCGATGAGTGCGCGCGACGCCTGAGACACGATGGCCCTGCTCTTCAACAAGGCTTTGCAAATCGAGCGCAATGAAGGGTTCGTCTTCGATGATCAAAACATCCGTGCGGATTTGGTTGGCGATTTCCTTGCCGGCCTCATCGATGAGATCGGCTGCTTCCTCCACGGTGCAATCGAGTGAGGCGGCAACTTCAGTTGTGTCAAAACCTTCGAGCGCGCTCAAAAGGAAAGCGATGCGCGGCTGCAAGGTGATGGCCTCGAGGTGCCGGTGGGCACCGGCTTCGTCACCGGTGAAGCTTGCCGGATCGACGTGGTCGTTGACGGGCACGGTCTTCCAGACTTTCAGAAACAGCCGATAGAGCGCGGTTTTGGGATCCGGCTGATTTGCAAATTCGGCAGGATCGGCAACAATGGCTTCAAGCGTTGCAAGTACATAACCATCTCCACCGGTCTGCGTGCCCGTCAAGGCGCGGGCAAATCGGCGCAAATATGGAATCTGCGCGGAGATCGCCTGGGTTATGGGCATGACGAAAAAACCTTGATTGAACTTGCGACCAAGCTAGGCCCTGGGTAAATTCCGACTGTTGAACAAAGTCTCAGGAACTTCACCGACAATTCCGCATTGACTATCGGTTATTTATCATCAATTTCAGGCGGTCGCCAGGGGTAGGTCGCATCGAGGCTCCGGCGAGAGACAAGACGAGCTCGTCGTAGGATCGATGAGGCAAGGGCTCGTTCATCGCACGGCGGTGCCAAGGGCGGGCACGCCGTAAGTTGTGGCGATGCGAACGCATGAACGCATGAGGGGATAAAAATAGAGACGAATCGCGAATTCACTCAAGACATGAATACAAGAGAAGACATCGATCAGGAGCATGACCGTGAGGGTATGCCAGTGAGTAAGTCTGCCGATCCGAAAATCCCGCAGGTCAAGGAGGCGGGGATTAAGTCCTTCGAGGGACCCGATCCGGCAGCCGCGCCATGCTCGAAGACGCCACAAAAAGACAAGGAATGTGGTTCGAAGAAGTCTGGGGCGGAAGCCGATATCACCGACCAGATCGGCGTCCATTTGCGCAGTGTCTATGATGACATTCTGGCGCAACCCGTTCCCGGGCGCTTTTTCGAACTGCTGCGCCAGCTCGAAAAAGATTCGGCGGTGCAGGCAAGCAAGGAAAGCCTGTGATAGTTGTGCAGAGGAAATCACCTCAGTCCCGATTGGATGAAGAGCGGCCGGGGCGGCCTGCGAGCTCGCAGATCACGGCTGATCTCTTGGCCGTCATCCCGAGCCTGCGAGCTTTCGCGGTTTCCCTGTGCGGGAATCTCGATCGCGCCGACGATCTTGTGCAGGAAACATTGGTGAAGGCGTGGGGCAATATCTCGACCTTCGTCGAAGGGACCAATCTTCGGGCTTGGCTCTTCACGATCCTGCGCAATATTTATTATTCGGAATATCGCAAGAGGCGGCGAGAGGTCGCCGATCCGGATGGGTCTTTCGCAGCCAAACTCGCCGCCGCTCCGGCGCAAAATGGCCATATGGACCTTCTCGATTTTCGGGCCGCCCTTCAACAATTGCCGAGCGACCAGCGTGAGGCCTTGATTCTTATCGGGGCATCGGGCCTCTCTTACGAAGAGGCGGCAGGCGTCTGCGGCTGCGCCATCGGCACGATGAAAAGCCGTGTCAATCGGGCGCGGAGCCGGCTTGCGGAAATATTGGCGGTCTCCTCGGGCAACGAATATGGCAATGATGGGGATTGGCAGGCCCTCGACGCGGTGACAGCCGGCCGGTCTTTCATCGGCGGAGAAGGCGAGTGAGTGGAACGCCACCGCCGGTTCCATTGCAGAGATAGAGAAAGATCGAAGGACGGGAAGGTGCGGCGAGTGCGGGCCAATGATCAAGCCGCGAAGATCGCTCTTGCGGCGCATCGAAAGGGCACAAGCCGGCGCGAGGAAGCGCTCTCGACGGGGGCCTCTCCTTGACGGGGAGGAATTCGAGCCTTGGTGCGGCCTGACGCCCTGCTCGGCCCAAAGGTGGGGTGAGCCAACCGTCCCGCCGGGGCTCTGCGAGATAGGCCGGATCTTAGAGCGTTTCCGCTTTTCGAGCGGGATGAGCAAAAGTGTGAAGCGGTTTTGCGCTCGCATCGCGCTCAAAGACGAGAATCGATCACGTTTCATGATTTTGGATCGAATCGATCCAAAATCATCGTGATCTATAGAATCGGTAAGGGCTCGAGCTTTTTGTCTCGCATTTTCTTAGCGATGTCGCTGTTGCGAAACATCGCCAGCGATACGCGAACCGATATCCACGTCGCTGGAAAAGACTCTCTAGTTTGGCAGCCAGCCGAAGAAAACGCAGGCGAGCAGGACGATACCCATCAGCCCCCGGTAGACGGCGAAGGGCCAGGCGGCAAAGCGCTCGAGGATCCGCAACAGGCTCCAAATCGCCACATAGGCCGAGAGAGAGGCGACGAAAATGCCGAAGCCGAGAACGAGCCAGCCGTGCCAGTCGAGATGGACCTTGTGAAGCTCCCATAATTCCTTGAGGCCGGCTCCGGCGATCGCCGGCAGCCCGAGCAGGAAGGAAAAGCGGGCTGCCTCGTCGCGGCGCAGGTCGCGGAAGAGCGCGGCCGTCAGCGTCGAGCCTGATCGTGACACCCCCGGGATCAGAGCGCCGACTTGCGCAAGGCCGATGATCAACGCGTCCTTGAACGTTGCGTGGTCGAGGGTCCGCTTCGGCCGCGCATAGAGTTCGGCGAGCATGAGAAGGGCCGACATGACGAGGCAAGCAATGCCGATGACGGTCAGGCTGCGCAAAGGCGAATGGCAGGCATTGAGGACCGGCTTCAGCAGCTCGCCGGCCACCACGATCGGGATCGTGGCGAGAATGATCCAAATGGCAAAACGGAAATACCAATCCTGAAAATCGAGTCGACGAACGGCGTTGACTGAGCCGAGGGCCAGCTCGATGACATCTTCCCGGTAATAGCTGAGCACGGCGGCCAGAGCCGCAACTTGCATGGCTGCGGAAAAAGCCGAGCCAGGATCCTGCCAGCCCAGAAATGCCGGGACGATACGCATATGGGCGGTTGAGGAAATGGGCAGAAGCTCGGTGATCCCTTGGACGACGCCGAGGACGCCGACCTTGGCATAGCCAAGCGCTGCAAAACCAGTATCAAGCCCTTCCGTGCAGGCCGTTGCCATGATTCCATCCAGGAGTTGTTGCGGTCGATGATGAGGTCCTGCGACCTTGCGCAGATTCGGCTCCAAAGATCAACGCTGGCTGTGCAGGGTCTGTCTGTGGAAAGAAAAACCATCTTCCGGTCGATGGATAAAGCGCGCGTTCATGGCTCATGTGCTTATGATTTTTTGACTCCGAATTAAAACTAAGTTTACCTTAAAAAATAGTTAATGATATTTGAACAAAATAACCTTATGTTAACCTTATAACACACCGTAGATTTATTTTTGACTTATCAAATTTTGGACAGATTTTCTTTGTTTGTATTTTAACACGCTAGCACGTTGCAAGAAAGATGGATCAGAAGGATCAAATCATGTTGCGCCGATTTCTCCTCCCGCTCGCCGGGCTTGCCACTTTGCCGGCTTTGGCTGCTGACATTCCTTACCAGAGCGCACCGCCGCCAGTTGCAGCACCCTATGCTCCGCCCTTCACCTGGGCCGGCTTCTATCTTGGTGTCCAGATCGGTTACGGATGGGGATCGGATAATTTGACGGTCTATCCCTGGGGCTTTGGCACGAATTATTCGCCCAATGGCGTCGTCGGTGGCGGCCATCTCGGCTACAATTTTCAGGTGAATCAATTCGTTGCCGGCCTTGAAGGCGATGTGGAAGGAACGGGCATCAGCAGCAACTTTAGCCCGGGCGGGGTGCTTTATCAGACGGACATCCCTGTCCAGGGATCGATTCGAGGCCGCGTCGGGGTGGCCTTCGACCGGGTCCTTCTCTATGCGACGGGCGGGGCCGAATTCGCCGGCATCAATACGAGCTACACTGGCTTTGGGCCTTACATTTCGGATTCACACAGCCAAGCGGGTTGGACGGTCGGTGGCGGAATTGAATATGCCATCAACAACAATTGGTCGATCCGCGCCGAGTATCGCTATGCGGATTTGGGCCATTTGACCGATCCAACGCCCTATGTCTTCGGCTGGGGATCAACTACGACGCATCATGAGACGGAAAACGCGGTTCGCGCTGCGGTCAGCTATAAATTCGATGCCTTTGGCGCAGCACCGTTTGCTGCGAAATATTGATTTCAAGATTCGATCAGGATGATTTGGGACCGGCTTGCTCCAAAAATCCTTACGATCGATTCGCATGATTTAGCACGGAATGGATGCGATAAAACCGATATCCACTTATGCGCATCCCGATCCAAAGCAAGCTTGCAATGTCTCGCATCCACTCCGTCGGAAAGGTGAAAGCCCGAGCCGGAACATTCAATCGCGAAGCGATGTCATCTCAAAACCACAAACACATCCCCCTTTGCGGAGTGAGACCCACAGGGCGAAATATTCAAAAGGAGCAAAATTAAGGCGGTAATTGGCGCAAATTCTGGAGACCACAAACTGTTGCAGATAAGTCACGGGCACTGGATTTCCGCCATGATTGACGTGGAAGTTATCGTGTTCATCACCGCGATTGCGTATGTTGTGAAAGCTTTCATTTCCTCATGAAAGGATAAAGCCTATGCATCGTAAACTTCTCCTGGCCTCTGTGAGTGCCATAGCTTTTAGCGGATCGGCGGCCTTGGCGGCCGATCTTCCCTCCCGTGCTCCGCCGCCGGTCTATGTGCCGCCAGCGCCGATTTTCACCTGGACGGGCATCTATATCGGCGGCCAGGTCGGTTACGGCTGGGGCGGCGGAGGCAATAGCTTCTCAGGATTTGATCCGGCTACCGGCGTCGCTTTTACCGCAAATCCCGGCGGTACTCCGAACGGGGTGATCGGTGGCGCCCATGTCGGCTATCAGTACCAGATCCAGCAATTCGTCTTGGGTCTTGAGGGCTCCGTCGACGGGTCCAGTCTGAGTAGTTCGGGCGCGGCATCCTTCCCCGATGGCACCTTTCTGACGACGAGCTCGAATGCCGACATCCAAGGCTCGATTCGCGGCAAGCTCGGCTGGGCCTGGGACCGCCTCCTGATCTACGCGACCGGCGGTGTTGCGTTCGGCGGCTTCAATACCGACGTGTCGGTCTTCAACACAGGAGCAACTAACGGCGGGTTCCCCTTCTATGGGAGCGCCAACGTTTCGGACACTCGCGTGGGCTGGACGGTCGGCGGCGGCATCGAATATGCCATCACCAACAATTGGTGGGTGCAGGTCGAATACCGCTACACCGATTTCGGCAGTCTCAACACGGGATTTGCGGCGCCTGGGGTTGGGCTTGTGCCAGTTGCGCCGGCGTTCTTCAACGGGAGTCGCTCCCTCACGGAAAACCAAGTGCAGGTTGGTTTCAGCTACCGCTTCGACCTCTTCAGTCCGCCGCCCGTGGTTGCCAAATACTGAGCCAAGCATTTTTGGTTGACTCATCTAACACAGGGAAACCCGGCCCCAGGGCCGGGCTTTCCGTCCTCACTATCCCATTTTTTCCTTCTCCTTACAGCTCGCTCCTTACAGCTCAGCAAGCGAAAAGAACGCCGCTTCGCGAACGTACAAGTCACCATCAAAGATCGGGAAGCGTATGATCGAGGCTCGCTCAGCCAGCCCTGGAGCCGCTAAGTGCCGAATCAAAAAACGAGAGCCGGCTCAACAAGAAAGTCCGGCCGCGATGCCATTTCGTCGCAAACGCAAAACGTCGCTCCAAGCGAGAGAGTTCTACGACAGAGGCAAAAATAGGATCGAAATTTTACTGGCCTGGAAACTGTTGTACATAAGTCACAGGCCTCGAATTTTCGGCATAGATGACGTGGAATTTATCTTAACTAATGACCTCGATCGCGTATGTTGCAAAAACATTCATCATGTTGCGAGAGCTTCCGTCATGTTGTGAGAGCTTTCATCACCTCTAGCCTAAAAGGACAAAGCGCATGTATCGAAAACTACTTATGGCCTCTGTGAGTGCCATTGCATTTACCGGATCGGCGGCCTTGGCGGCCGATCTTCCCTCCCGCGCTCCGCCGCCCGTCTATGTGCCGCCAGCACCGATTTTCACCTGGACGGGCATTTATGTCGGCGGCCAGATCGGTTATGCTTGGTCGAGTGGATCCAACCAATTCACCGGCTATGATCCATTCTCGGGAGTGGGCCTCGCCACCTCCGTGGGCGGCAGTCCGAACGGGGTCATCGGCGGCGCCAACGTCGGCTACAACTATCAGATCAATCAATGGGTGGTTGGCCTTGAAGGCACGGTCGACGGCACCAGCCTGAGCAATACAGGCGTTGCGAGCCTCCCCATCTTGGGAGGCACTTTCGGTGTCAATGCGAATTCGCAGGCCAATATCGAAGGAAGCATTCGCGGCCGTGTCGGCATCGCCTGGGATCGCGCACTGATCTATGCGACCGGTGGTGTGGCTTTCGGCGGGTTCAACAGCAATTATTCGATCTATGGGACCGATGCTCTTGGGGAGGCTTTCTCCGGATCGGCCAGCACCTCGACCACACGGGTCGGCTGGACGGTTGGCGGCGGTATCCAATATGCCATAACCAACAACTGGTCGGTGCGCGCCGAATATCGCTATACCGACTGGGGTTCCATCTACAGTCCGCAGCTCTTCCCGGCCCTCGCTACGTTTAGTGCGTTCGCCCCGTTTCATGGCGCCTTTCTCAATGGCAGCCATAGCATCGAGCAAAACCAGGTTCAGGTTGGGTTCGACTATAAATTCGACCTCTTCACGCCGCCTCCGGTCGTCGCAAAATATTGAGCCATGCCTCTCGGCTTGACTTGATAGGACAGCAGGAAAAACCCGGCCTAATGCCGGGTTTTTTCATTCCACTCCTTCTTGTGGCCGTCCGATCGCGATGATTCTGAATCGAATCGTCCAAGATCATCTTGATTCGGACTCTGGGATCGGGGATGTGCGATGGGCCATCAAGTGTATTAGGGTCAAGACGTACGAGAAGCCAACGGGTCCGGCTTCGCCGACCCCGTTGGCTCGCAATGACGGTTATATGCCCCTTTAATCGGCTTCGACTCGATTACGCCGCAAAGAGGCATTGCGCGCCCTTCGTGCTCTGGCCCGGCATTCAGAAGCTCGGCAGGTATCGAACGTTGCGTTTTGGCCACACTCACGAACATAAATGGCCGCGCGAGCCAATAAGGATTGGGTGGGCGCATGAAACGGCGTAGGTTTCCGGAAATTCAAATTCGCCCTAAGGAGGAAGTCTTATGCGCCGTCAATTTCTTTTGGCATCCGCGGGTGTCATCGCTCTCACAGGCACGGCTTTTGCGGCCGATCTTTCCTCTCAAGCGCCGCCGCCTGTCTTTCTTCCGGCGCCGCCTCCCTTCACCTATACCGGTCTCTATGTGGGCGGGCAGGTCGGCTACGCCTGGGACAATGACTCCGCCAATGTTTTCGTTCCGGCAGCGGGACTGTTAACCGGGCCGATTTCTCCTTTCAGTTTCGGGGTTCCCTTCAGTCTCCAGCCGGATGGCGTGATCGGCGGTGCCCACATCGGCTATAATCTGCAGATCGGTCAGTGGCTGCTCGGTCTTGAAGGCACGGTTGATGGGACGAGCCTGAGCGGATCGACGAGCATATTCACGCCCGTTGGCTGGGCGGCAGCAACATCGAGCGAAAATGTTCAGGGTTCGATTCGCCTCCGGGCGGGCTATGTGTGGAATCGCCTGCTGATCTACGCAACCGGTGGTGCTGCTTTCACCGGTATCACGAATAATTATAGCGCTGTGTCGACGAGCGGCTTCGGTTTGTCGTCATCGATCAGTCAGACGCGGGCCGGCTGGACGGTTGGCGGCGGCCTTGAATATGCGGTCACCAACAATTGGTCGCTGCGGGTCGAATATCGCTATTCCGACTTTGGTCACTATGAGGACTATCCTTTCGCGGGCATCTCGGATACACTCTATGTGGTGGGTTCGGGTCATCATCTGACCGAGAATCAGGTGCAGGCCGGTTTCAGCTATAAATTGGATCTCTTTCCGCAGCCCGCCCCGGTCGTCGCCAAATATTGATGCTGGCTGGCCGAGCGTCCTTTAGTAGGGTCAGGTCTTATGGTGCCGTCATTGCGAGGAGCCAACGGGTCCGGCTTCGCGGGCCCGATGACAAGCACCGCGACGAAGCACTCCATGGACGGCTTCGGCGGCTTGCTAAATTGCTTCGCTTCGCTCGCTATGACGGTTCCCCAAGGGTAGCGTTCGAGAACAGCTTGCAAATGAAAAACCCCGGCTGCCGGCCGGGGTTTTTTGACGGCTGAAATCCTGGCGCGAGGCCGCGGTTCCGTTGCTTTTATGCCACGCTCTTCAGGATAAGGAGACGAATGTTCTGTACGCGATTGATGATTGAGGAGAGAGGCGTAAGTTGCATAGATGTAAAACGGAGGCCGATGAGAACGTCCCGTCAGCCTCCGCACATGGAGGAAGCGGGTCGGCCGACGCAACCAAAATATGGCAGTCTTGCCCATATTCCGTTGCGTTTTTGCCACGCTGTTCATCATAATGCGCTCAACAATTGATCGATGTTTGATGAACAGGGAAAGCGGCGTAACATTCTCCAATGTGTTAATTAAACGTGTTGTGAGGAGACACCAGATGATGAAACGGATCCTTCTGGCTTCCGCCGGCGCCATGGCATTGGCGGGGACCTCCATGGCCGCCGATCTAAGGCCGCCGCCACCTGTCTATCTGCCCCCACCGCCGACCTGGACGGGCTTCTATGCCGGTATCAATGCTGGATATCAATGGAATTCTGACACCAGCGCCAGTGTGCTGGCGGCGCCGTTCGGGGGAATACCTGCCTTTGTGAGCGTCCCCGTTTCACAAAACGCCTTCATCGGCGGCGGCCAGATCGGCTACAATTATCAATTCGCCAACAGCTGGGTCGTCGGCCTTGAAGCCGATTTTGATGGCCTGACGACGTCGCATCCGGAGGGAAGCGCGGCGACGTTCGGGTTCGGCCTGACCGCCACCCAGAACCTTGACTATCTGGGAACGGTGAGGGGTCGGATCGGCTATCTTTTGACCCCGACCCTGCTGATTTTTGGCGGTGGCGGTCTCGCCTATGGGGACGTCAGCACGAATTTTGGGGTTATTCAAACCACGCCTCTGGTTGGCTTTGCGGCGGGCCCGGGCATTTTCGAGACGAAGGTCGGCTGGACCGCAGGCGGAGGCGTCGAATGGCAGTTCATGCCGAACTGGAGCCTCAAGGTCGAATATCTTTATTATGACCTCGGTAGCTTGACGACTGTATCGCCTTTGCTGGCGGGTCCCGTTCCCGTTGCCTATGGAGTATCGCAAGAGAAGACCACCTTCACCGGCAATGTGGTGCGCGCCGGACTCAACTATCACTTCAATTGGGGCTGGCCGGCTCCGGTCGTTGCCAAATATTGAGATCGACACGACAGGATAGTTTGATTGAACCCGGCCTTTGGCCGGGTTTTTTTATGCTCATCAGGAGCACCACACCATTTTCTTGTATTTGAGCCACGGCTAGCAGAAAATCGCTCATTCCTTGTCAAGGACTGTAGAGGCTTGGTGAACATGGGCATAAGCTGAAGCGTAATGCTATTAATGCGATGGATACACTAAAATCTGTCGCATTCTCCTGGCTTCCTTTAGTTCCTTGGCTTTCACCTTGGCGGCCCTTGCGGCCGATCTTTCCGCTCCACCTTCTGTCGCCGAGGCGACGCCCTCTAGGACCGGCCCTTATATAAGTTTCAATGCGGGCGAGACACGGAGTGCTAGTCGTTCAATCAACACGGCTGCATTGAATCAAGACCCCCACGACGGTCTGGTCGGGGTTGCGAATCTTGCGTCAGCCGGGATTCCGATTCAATCGAATGGTTTGCGTGGCCTTCGCGGCCGTTCCGGCGCCAATCGTCGCCAAATATTGAGAGCGGAGACGGTCTTTTCGGTAGGCATGAACCCCGGCCCTCGCGGCCGGGTTTTTCGTCTTGCGGGCTCATCGTTTCGGCGGGCGTTGCGAGATCGTCCAAATCACCTCTTCTTTGACTTCCCATCATAAGCCTGTAGATTTGCAAGCCAGGGTCAGGTCAGAGGCTCTTGCCAGAGCCGGATGATCTTGAATGAATCGCTGTTCGTTCGCATTTTTTTGTTCCTGCTCCCATTTTTGAGTAGAACGGACGCGAGACATCGCATCGAGCGTCTTAGAAAGCGCATTCGCGGGACAGGATGGATGCAAGGCAGTGACGCAGAGTTGAAGAACGAGCCGGATTGCACCATCCGCAATATTCTATGCGTGTTCCCGCGCTACGCACCTTCCTTTGGCACTTTCGAATATGCCTATCCGTTGACCCACGGCGTTCGCGCCTTCATGCCACCGCAGGGTCTTCTCCTTATCGCTGCGGTCTTGCCAAAGTGGTGGAATATCCGCTTCATCGATGAGAATATTCGCCGGGCGGGCGACGAGGACTTTACCTGGGCCGACGCTGTCATGGTCAGTGGCATGCACATCCAGCGCCGCCGGATCGACGAGATCAACCGGCGCGCGCATGCCTTCGGCAAGGTGACCGTGCTCGGCGGCCCCTCGGTCTCGGCCTCGCCGGAATTCTATCCGTCTTTCGACTATCTGCACATCGGTGAGCTGGGCGATGCGACGGAGAGATTGATCGGCCTTCTTGCGGCCGGTGTGGAGCGTCCGCGCGAGCAGATCATCTTGATTACAGAAAAACGCCGGGATCTGAGCGACCTCCCGGCTCCCGCCTATCAACTCGCCGAGATCGGCCATTATTTTCTCGGTAGCATCCAGTTTTCGAGCGGCTGCCCATACACATGTGAATTCTGTGACATTCCGGGCCTCTATGGCCGGGTTCCGCGGCTCAAGAGCCCGACCCAGATTACACATGAGCTCGATGAGCTCCTGGTCTGCGGCGTCAACGGTTCCGTCTATTTCGTCGATGACAATCTCATCGCCAACCGGCGT
>DATJTB010000337.1:0-16979 GCA_035503795.1 Methylocella sp. | reverse complement strand
GAGGCGGGCACCGACCCGCACACGCCAACGATCTACACAATCGATACCGCGCTCGCCGACCTCATCACACCAACGGTTCAAGTCGATGCGGGCATCGATTTCGGACTGAACAAAGCCACGCCGAGCATACAGCCTTTTGTGGGACTCTCGCAGCGGTTTTAAAATGCAAGTCTGGCTACTATGGTCGACAATAAAAGAGACCAACCAAGCAAGTGGGATATGAGCGTCAGTGTCCATCACGAAGTTGGGTGGCAGTGCGGCTAGATCACGATGATTTTGGATCGAATCGATCCAAAATCATGAAACGTGATCGATTCTCGTAATTTAGAGCATTTTCCAGCGAAGTGGACACCGGTTCGCGTCGTGAAAATGCGACAAAACAAAAATCTTGAGCGGGATACGAGCGCAAAACTGCTTCACACTTTTGCTCATCCAACTCTAGACTAGGGTGCCGGAACTTGCCCCGCGTCCGCAAAACCAGCTATGGCTCTCTTCACCGCCTCATTTGCCAAAACGGATTGGACCAGGCAGGCCTGAAAATCGGCGCTATTCGCGCAAGGTTCGGCATGCGCCTGAAGGCTTGCGGATATCGCCGATCCACATAAGGTGATATCGCCCAATTTGGACGCCGAACCGAGGCCAAATCCGGACCCTTCAATGGTCAGCTTGCAAGGCCGAGCGAAAGTCCAGGTTCGGCTTTTCCGGCATGCCGCGCTGCGGCTTGCCACCGGCCCGGACAGTTTTTCGAGCGCGCTCGCGACACGCCCGTCAAATTCTTCCTTCGTGAGATTTTGCCCTGGCGCAATGGGAGGTGCAAGACAATCCACGATCGCGCTCACAAATTCCTTCGCCACTTCCTGCCGGATGTGCTGAGCCGCGGGGCTTGACTGATAGCTTTGGTATTCAGGACTGACAAAGAACGCATCTCCTTGCGATCTCTGCGAAAAGATGCGCAGGGCGAAGAGAACGGAAAGCCCCGAGAAGACGCCGAGCACAATGATCAAAAGAGGCAGTTTCGAATTCGGATCCTGCGTGCCGTTCATGTTCCCTCTCCCGTATGTTCTCGTTCCAGAGATACTTGCTCAAGGCTTCGAGCTTGGAGTTCATGTTTCTCTTCGTGTGCTACGGGATCAGCACGGTTGCACCGGTCGTCGAACGCCCCTCAAGCTCGCGATGCGCTTCCACCGCGGCGTCTAGTGGCATGGTCTTGTGCAAGGGGATTTTGACGGCCCCATCGGCGATCGCACGGAACAGGTCGCGCGCCATTTTCTCGAGATTGGCGCGTTCCGCCGAATAGGTGGTGAGCGTCGGCCTTGTGGCATAGAGAGAGCCTTTGGTCGCAAGCAGCCCAAGGTTGAAGGCCTCGATTGGTCCCGAAGCCGCCCCGAAGCTCACGAAAAGCCCAAGGGGGCGCAGGCAGTCGAGCGAGGCCGGAAAAGTCGCCTTGCCCACGCCGTCATAGACAACGTCGCAGAGCTTGCCTTTTGTGATCTCCTTGACGCGGGCCGCGAAATCCTCATCGCGATAAAGGATCGTGTGCTTGGCGCCGGCCCTCTTGGCAAGCTTGGCTTTTTCCGGCGAGCCGACCGTTCCAATCACCAACGCGCCAAGCGCCTTGGCCCATTGGGTGAGGATGAGGCCGGTCCCGCCCGCCGCCGCATGGATCAGGATGACATGGCCGGGCTTGACCTTGAATGTCTGTCGCAGCAAATATTGCGCGGTGAGTCCCTTGAGCAGGACCGCCGCCCCGTCTTGATAGGAAAGGCTCTTGGGGAGCTTGAGGACGCGATCGGCCGCCACCACCCGCTCGCCGGCATAGCCGCCGAGATGTGACAGATAGGTCACCCGGTCGCCAAGCTTGAACTGCGTGACCCCCGCACCAAGGCCGATGATCTCGCCCGCCCCTTCATTGCCGGGCGTGAAGGGGAGGCGCTCGACCGGGTAGGCGCCACTGCGAAAGTAGGTGTCGATGAAATTAACGCCGATCGCCTCTTGACGGATCAGCACCTCACCGCGGTGCGGAGAGGGCGCGGGAACATCGTCGATTCGCAGGACTTCCGGCGCGCCGGTCTCGAAAACGCGGACGGTCTTGGTCATGGCGGTTCAAGCCCTTCTTTCTGGCAGCCGCAGGTTGGCGCGCTCAGCGGCCGAGTTATGCGCATAAGTTTTCCAGCCTGGCTCGTAGGACTCATTCGCCTCATGGCCCCATGTCATCCAGCCATCGCGGGTGCCGCGTCCAAAAAGCTCCAAATAGGGTCCGGGCGAGCAGGATTCGACGAGGAGATATTGCTCATCCGGCTTGCGGGAATGCTCACGTTTGCGCGAAGCGAGATAATTTACCTGTCTGCGGCCGGGCGCAAGGGTTCGTGCCGATTTTCCGCGCGTGCCGAACAGGAGCAGCTCCGTGACATTACGGAAATAAAACCCGACGCCACGCCCGTCCGAGCCGCCGTCCTTCCGGACCTTGTGCCAGACGATATTTGCCTTGTAGCGAAATCCCCAGGCGGCCATGACGGCAAGGCCTTCGGGCAAAAGCGCGTTCGGACACCAGAGATAAAGATGCGACGTTTGGGCCGCGAGGCGGCCGACCGGAAGATTGCAAATCTCATCAAATGCGAGTGTGGCGTAGCGGGATAGGCGGCGATGCTCGGGAGCGACTTTTCCCGTCATGTTCTGAAACCGCCAGGGCGGATCAGCCAGAAGCGTTCGAAACTCTTTGCCGCCCAGGGCTTCAAGGAGCGCCTTGGGGGCAGCCCTGTCTTTACCCATAAGCGGCATCCTTGCCCGGATCGTGTAATGTGAAAGATGAGTGATTCGCCTCTACCATGGGACAAAGAGTAGATCATCGGATTGCCATTCCGCAACCAGCCGAAGGCGCGCCTTCTTCATTCAGCCTTCATTCGGCCGCCAGCATGGCGGCGACCTCCGCTTCACAGACTAGCACACCCTCGACAAAGGCTTTGCCTTGATACCACCACATGTTGCGCCGACGGTTGGTCTTCGTCATATGGTATTCGACCCGGTCGCCCGGGAGAACGGGCTTGCGGAACTTCGCCTTGTCGATGCTCATGAAGTAAACGAGCGGCGGCTTTTGACCTGGCTGATGTGCGTTGACACATAATACGCCAGCGGTCTGCGCCATGCCCTCGATCAGCAAAACGCCCGGCATGACCGGCCGCTCGGGAAAATGCCCCTGGAACTGCGGCTCGTTGATGCTGATGTTCTTGATCCCAATGCCGAAATCGTCGCCGCGCGCCTCGATGACCCGGTCGATCATGAGAAAAGGGTAGCGATGCGGGAGGGATTGCAGCAGGCGCATGATACCGAAGGCTTCGATTGTCACCGCACCGGCCTCGCTCATCACGCCCTTCCTTTCTTCTTTATCTTGCCCGCGCTCCGCAGGACCTTTGGCCATGCTTCGAGTTTTTTTCGAGCAAGACGACGTCGGCTCCCGCTCAAGTCCCATTCCGGCGCCCTTGCGTTTCGTCTTTCGCGCCTTGAAAGACATAAGTAAAATCAATTGTGGAAGAAGATCGGTCGGACTTGAGGCCTTCTCCGGCTCGTGAAAGAAGCCACACTTTCCTTCATCACGGGCTTTGCGCAAGGATTTTTAACACCTCCGGAACTCTTCCATTCAAGGCTCGTCTATAAGCGAGATGCGGCTCCGCATTTTCATCTAGAGCGGGATGAGCAAAAGTGTGGAGCGGTTTTGCGCTCGCATCCCGCTCTCGATTACGAGAATCGATCGCATTTCATGATTTTGGATCGATTCGATCCAAAATCATCGTGATCTGGCGAGGGAGGCGTCGATGAGTTTGCAACAAGGGGATCCGTCTGGCCCCGATCTATCGGCGGGTGTTGCCTTGAATGAGCTGCCGGAGGGTAGCCTCTTGAGCGGCGATGTTGCGGGTGAGCCTGTGCTTTTGGCGCGGCAGGGTGATGAAATCTTTGCCGTCGGCGCGCATTGCACGCATTATAGCGGGCCGCTCGCGGATGGCCTTCTGGTCGGCGATACGATCCGCTGTCCCTGGCATCATGCTTGTTTCTCGCTGCGCAGCGGTACCGCCATAAGGGCGCCCGCGCTCAATCCTTTGGACCGCTACCGAGTGGAGCTCCGAGACGCGACGATTTTCGTTCGTGAAAAACAGGAAGCCCAGTCAAGGGGTGTGTGCGCATTGGCGAATGGTCCGCGCCAGATCGTCATCATCGGTGGCGGTGCCGCGGGCGAGGCTGCCGCCGAAACCTTGCGCAACGAAGGTTTCGCCGGGAATCTGACAATGATCAGTGCCGATGCGGACGCGCCATATGACCGGCCGAATCTGTCCAAGAATTTTCTGGCCGGCACGGCTGAGGAAGATTGGATCCCGCTGCGCCCTGCTTCTTTCTATAAGGAGCAGGAGATTGATCTGCGGCTGGCCACCCGCGTCGTGGCGCTCGACTCGGCTGGCCGCAAATTGCGGCTCGCGGACGGAGCTGAACTTGCCTACGATACGCTCCTCCTGGCGACCGGCGCCGAGCCTATCCGGCTTGAAATTCCCGGTGCCGAGCTTCCGCATGTGCATTATCTGCGCTCGCTCACCGATAGCCGCGCCTTGATCGGCAAATTTCCGGACGTGCGCAGGGCTGTTGTGATCGGAGCGAGTTTTATCGGCCTTGAGGCTGCGGCTTCCTTACGCGCCCGCAAGATTGAGGTTGCGGTTGTCGCTCCCGAGGAGATCCCCATGGAGCGGATTTTGGGACGGGAAGCTGGCACGCTCATCCGCGATCTCCATGTGGACAAGGGAGTCCATTTCCATCTCGGCACCACGGTGGCCGCGATTAGCCCGCAAAGCCTGACTCTGAAGAATGGTGAGAATCTGGCTGCCGATCTCATTATCGCCGGCATTGGCGTACGGCCGTTGACGTCGCTTGGGTCGGAGGCCGGGCTGGCGGTCGATCGCGGCGTCATGGTCAATGAATATTTGGAGACCAGCCGCCAAGGCATTTATGCCGCAGGAGACATTGCCCGCTGGCCGGACCGGCTGACGGGCGAAGGGATCCGCGTCGAGCATTTCGTGGTGGCCGAGCGGCAGGGGCAGACGGCGGCGCGCAACATGCTGGGCGCGGGGGAGCGCTTCGATGCCGTCCCCTTCTTCTGGAGCGAGCATTATGATCTGACCATCGCCTATGTCGGTCATGCCGAGCACTGGGACCGTTTGGAGATCGATGGCGATATGAATGCACGTGACTGTGCGATCCATTATTATCGTGGCGGTCGCAAGCTTGCTGTCGCCACCATCGGCCGCGACCGGGAAAGCCTCGAAGCGGAAGTGGCGTTTGAGCGGGCGATAACTTCGCCTCAATGACCGGCGGCGGCGCGGTCGGCGGCGATGCGGATGATGCCCCGGCTCGAAAGCCTCGCCGCGGGAAGCGCCTGCTCATTGGCGAGCAGGCGGGCAAGGATGGCGCGCTTTTGCGCGCCCGCGACAATGAAGACGATCTCGCGGCTCGATTCGAGCGCTGGATAGGTCAAGGTGATGCGCGGCTCGGGCTTGGCGCCGATGACGGCTATTGCCCAGGCTTGCCTCTCGGTGAGCGCTTGTGAATTGGGAAAGAGCGAAGCCGTGTGCCCGTCCTCACCGAGGCCCAGCAAGGTCAGGTCAAAAAGGGGGCGCGCCGGATCGAGTGCTTCGCGCTGGTAGTAGGCTTTGAGGGTTTGAGAATAGGCGGCTGCAGCTTCCTGTGGCGTCGTGAAGCTGGTTGGTACGGAATGAATCTGAGCTGCGGGAATAGCTACATGGTCGAGAAGCGCTTGCCGGACCATGCGAAAATTGCTGTCTTCATGATCGGCCGGGACAAAACGTTCATCGCCCCAGAAGAGATGGACTTTCCGCCAAGCGATGGGCCGCCCCGGATCACCCTCCGCGAGGCGCTCATAAATCCGCCTGGGTGTGGTGCCACCTGAGAGGCAGAGGCCGAAACGGTCCCGCGTTTCAGCGATGCGCGCCGCAATCAAGAGCGCGACATCATCGGCCAAGATTTCGGAATCTTCCGCCACAGTGAGGAGAGGCGTAGGGGTCATGGGGCGTCGAACGTCGCTGGAAGCCTGAAGGCTGATCCTTTTGCCATCAGGGTCCCTGCGGGTCTTTGGCGTGGGGTTCGATATGGCCACCGAATTTGAAGCGCATCGCCGACAGAAGCTTGTCGCCGAAACTCTGTGGCTCGCGCGAGCGGAAACGCTCGAAAAGGGAAGCGGCAAGGACATTCACCGGCACCGCCTCCTCGATGGCGGCTTCGATCGTCCAGCGGCCTTCCCCGGAATCTTCAACTCTGCCTGAGAATTGCGCCAGATTCGGATCCTCGGCGAGAGCCATGGCCGATAGATCGAGCAGCCAAGACGAAATGACGCTACCACGCCGCCAGACCTCCGCTATATCGGCAAGATCAAGCACGAAGCGCTCGTCCTCCGGGAGATCGGGCGAAGCCTTCCCGCGCAAGACGTGAAACCCTTCAGCATAGGCCTGCATAAGCCCGTATTCGATCCCATTATGTACCATCTTGACGAAATGCCCGGCGCCGGCGGGTCCGGCATGAATATAGCCATGCTCGGCCCGCGGGTCGCCATGGCCGCGTCCGGGAGTCCGCTCGATATTGCCGAGGCCGGGCGCCAGGGACCGGAAGATCGGATCGAGATGATCGACGGCGGCCTTTGGCCCGCCGATCATGAGGCAATAACCGCGGTCGAGCCCCCACACCCCCCCGGATGTTCCAACATCGAGATAGGTGATCATCTTCGTGCTGAGTGTTTTGGCCCGCCTTATATCGTCCTTATAGAAGCTGTTGCCGCCATCGATCACAATGTCGCCGCAGTTCAAAAGCCCGCCCAATGTGTCAATGACTGTCTCCGTGATCGTGCCGGCCGGCAGCATGACCCAGACCGCGCGCGGGGCCGTGAGATTTGTTACGAGACCGGGTAGGTCGGTTGCCGCAGTGAGGCCTTCCCTGGCGAGTTCTGCGACAGGTTCCGGGTTTTGATCGAAAACCACGCAATGATGCCCGGCACGAAAAAGCCGGCGGGCGATATTGCTTCCCATTCGGCCAAGGCCGATGATCCCCAATTGCATGCCCGACTCCCAAGACGGCCTCTGACTGCCGGTCAAATCCCAGCAGGCAGAACGTCTGAAGTCAGCTTAAGTTCAAATTAAGGGCTTAAACGCTCGCTAAATCTGGCGGAATTAGCCCCGCGACCTGCTCGCGCAACCCATGAACGAATTGTAAATGGCACAAGGCTTGTTCATTAAGCCGCCAGTCTTGCAATAGCCGCGAGTCGATCGATGCGTGTTTTATGGCTGAAAACGATCTTGGCCGGCTTGATTTTCGTGGCTTCCGCCTTTCCGGCCCTGGCCGACGCCTTCCTCGACGGGGCCGAGCTGCCCTGGCCGCTCGCGCTGCCCTTCGCCGGAATGCTTCTCTCGATCGCGCTCGGTCCGATCGTCGTCAGGGAATGGTGGCACATTCACTATGAAAAGGCTGCCGCATTCTGGGCTTTTTCCGCGTTTGCCAGTCTTGCCGCGTTTGCCGGCTTTGAGCCGGCGGCCGCCGCTCTGCTGCACAGCCTCCTTGCCGATTATCTGCCCTTCATCCTCATGCTTTTCGCTCTTTACACGGCGGCGGGCGGGATCGTGATTGAGGGCCTGGGTGACGGTTCACCCGGGCGCAATTGTTTCATTCTGGCGCTCGGCGCGGCCATGGCGAGCTTTACTGGAACGATCGGCGCTTCAATGATCCTGATCCGGCCGCTGCTTTTAGCGAATGGGAGCCGTGCGCACAGGGCTCATATCGTTGTGTTTTACATCTTTCTCGTGTCGAACATCGGCGGCGCATTGACGCCGCTTGGCGACCCGCCGCTTTTCCTGGGGTTTCTCAAGGGGGTCGACTTCTTCTGGACGTCTCGCCACCTTTGGCCGGCCACTCTGTTCACCGTCACCATTCTGCTCTTCGTCTTTTTTCTTCTCGATTGCTATTTTGACCGGCGCGAGAAACGTGTCGTCCAGGCCATGAGAGGAAAGCTGCGGGTGAAAGGGGCGGCCAATCTCGCTTTGATCGGCATCACCATTCTGGCCATTGTCGTCAGCGGCACCTGGCGTCTGGGTCGCGGGTTTGACGTGCTTGGGACGCGAGTCGAATTGCAAAATCTTCTGCGCGAAGGTCTCATGGTTCTGGTCGGGCTTGCCTCGCTGGCCTTGACCGATCCGCGCTTGCGGGCGACCAATGGTTTTGACTTTGAGCCGATTCGCGAGGTGGCCTATCTTTTCGCCGGCATTTTCGCCACCATCATTCCTGTGATGGCGATGCTCCAGGCCGGACCGCAAGGGCCGTTTCGTCTCGCGGTCGCGGCGCTGACGAATGCCGATGGAACGCCCAACAACGCCGTCTATTTCTGGGCGACGGGCGCTCTCTCCGCCTTTCTCGACAATGCGCCGACCTATCTCGTTTTCTTCCAACTCGCCGGGGGGAAACCGAGCGAGCTCATGGGCCCACTTGCCACAACTCTTTCGGCGATCTCACTCGGGGCCGTGTTCATGGGCGCTTCGAGCTACATCGGCAACGCACCCAATTTCATGGTTTACGCCATCGCTCGAAGCGCCGGTGTCCGCATGCCTTCATTCTTTACCTATCTGCTCTTGGCCGCCGTCTTCCTCTTGCCCCTCTATGCGGCGCTCACCTTTCTTTTCCTGCTGTAAGCGGGTCCATTCGAAAAACGCGACCGAAAATGAATTGTGGACAGAGGTTTGCGCCATCTTGCCCGGCCCCCGAGCCGTTCCGAAAAGGGATGCAATGCAGCCAGATTGACGCTAGGAAAAGCTGGTTGTCTTGTCTTGCAGGCCTCAGAAGCCGGCAAAACGCAGATCAGGGCGGATCACTTGGCCAGCCGTGTGACAAAAGCCGAGGGCCCATCCGCACCCGCAGGTCCGCGGCTGGTCAGTCCCGAAAAGCGCGCCGAGGACGCGGGCCTCTCCTTGCGTCCTTTGGCGCTTGCGGACTTCACCGGCCAGGCAGCGGCGCGGAAGAATCTCGAAATCTTCATCGCGGCGGCGAGACAGCGCAGCGAGGCGCTTGACCATGTGCTGTTCATTGGCCCGCCGGGGCTTGGCAAGACGACCCTCGCCAAGATCGTCGCGCATGAGCTCGACGCGACGTTCCACGCGACGTCCGGGCCAGTCATCGCCAAAGCCGGCGATCTCGCCGCGCAGCTCACCGCGTTGGACGAGCGCGATGTGCTGTTCATCGATGAAATCCATCGCCTCAACCCGGCGATCGAGGAGATCCTCTATCCGGCGATGGAGGATTTCGAGCTCGATCTGATCATCGGGGAGGGGCCGGGCGCCCGCTCCGTGCGGCTGCCGCTCAAGCGCTTCACCCTCATCGGCGCGACGACCCGTGCGGGGCTCCTCACCACGCCGTTGCGCGACCGGTTTGGCATACCGTTGCGGCTCGAGTTCTACACAGTGGCGGAGCTCGAAGCGATCGTGCGGCGCGGCGCCCATGTGCTTGGCACCGCGATCTCGACCGAGGGCGCCAATGAAATCGCCAAGCGAGCACGTGGCACGCCGCGCATCGCCGGGCGCCTGCTGCGCCGGGTGCGCGATTTCGCCATCGTGGAAAATGCCCCGGAGATCACCCGCCAGCTTGCCGATAGAGTGCTGGCCTTCCTCGATGTCGATGGAATCGGCCTCGATACGATGGACCGGCGCTATTTGCAGACGATCGCCCATTCCTTCGGAGGCGGGCCGGTCGGCATCGAGACGATCAGCGCGGCGCTCTCGGAGCCGCGCGATGCCATCGAGGATATCATCGAGCCGTTCCTCATCCAGCAAGGGCTCGTGCAACGCACCTCGCGCGGCCGGCTTTTGACGTCGCATGCTTATGGCCATTTGGGTTTGGCCGAGCCCGTCCGCCTGGAGCCGCAATTGCGGATGTTGCTCGATCGCGAAGGGGATTGATCTTGGACCGAGTGGGCCCAAGATCATTCGCTCCTGTCGCGGCGAGACGTTCCGGCGCAAAATAGCTGCGGGTTCAAGCCCGCATAGCGGGCGGGATCACGGTTTTGAGCCTGTCGAAGTCAAAACCATGAACGTCACATCTCGCTGCAGCGTAGCGATCACTTCCGGTTGGCACCGGCGTCCGCCGCCATCTGCATTTTTACGATCTTGTCCGGATCGGTCACCGTGCCATTCTCTTGCCGGTCGCCTTTCTTGATCTTGTCGACCACGTCCATTCCCGAAACCACTTGGCCGACGACCGTATATTTGCCATTCAGAAAGGGAGCATCGGCGAAGCAGATGAAAAACTGGGAATTGGCTGAATCGGGATCTTGTGAGCGCGCCATGCCGACTGTGCCACGTTTGAAAGGTTCGGCTGAAAATTCAGCGGGAATATTGGGAAGGTCGGATTTGCCCATTCCCGTGCCAGTTGGGTCGCCGGTTTGCGCCATGAAACCTTCAATCACCCGATGGAAGACGAGACCGTTGTAGAAGCCCCGCTTTGTCAGGGTCTCGATTTGCGCCACATGCTTGGGCGCAAGATCGGGGCGCAACACAATGGTGATCCGGCCATCCTTCGTATCGAGATAGATCGTGTCCGGGTTTGATGCCGACTTGGCATTTGGTGCGGCGGCTGAAAGTCCGAGGAATCCAAGATTGAAGCTCAGGATCAAAGCCAGCGAAAGAAGCATCTTCTGGAGAGGCATGGCAGCACTTATCCTTACTAGAAGAGATGGGACCACGATGAGTGGAACTTAGCAGTTTGCAGCTCAAACAACGTGATGCAGATTCCGGGACCCGGCTGCTCAGCCCGCATGACATGTCAGACCGAACGGCGGCGTTTCGACAGGACCTGCGCGACAACGGGCGGCACGAAGGCCGAGATATCGCCGCCGAAACCGGCAATCTGCCGAACTAATGTCGCGCTAATGTGGCGGACGCTGGGTGAGGCGGCAACGAAGATGGTTCTTATCTCTGGCGCCAGTGTGGCATTCATCGCCGCCATGCGCATTTCGTTGTCAAAGTCGGTAGCGTCCCGCAGCCCACGGAGGATGAATCTGGCGCCGGCCTCTCGTGCCGCGGTCACGACCAGGCCGGAAAAACTGCGCACCGAAAGCTGGCCGGCTTGGGCGAGGGGGAAGGCGCGGCAAGACTCTTCAATGAACCACCTTCGCTCCTCTACGCTGAACATCGGCGTCTTGCCAGGATGAACACCGATCGCGACGACAAGCGCATCGCAGAGCGACGCAGCACTTGCAATGACATCGGCATGGCCGTTGGTGAGAGGATCGAAGGAACCAGCATAAAGGGCGATGCGGCTCATCATACCTCCTCGCCAAATGTGTTCCCCTCACCAAAGGTCTATTAGATCACGATGATTTTGATCGAATCGATCCAAAATCATGAAACGTGCTCGATACTCGTAATTTAGGGCGGGATGCGAGCGCAAAACCTGCACACTTTTGCTCATCCCGCTCTAGTTAACTCCGAGTTTCTTCTGCAGGCTCGATGAGGAGGTCGTATATTGGAACGTCAGCTTCTTGCCGGGATAGACATAGTGGTAGATTTTTTGGGCCGCCAGAGCGCCCTCATGGAAGCCGCAAAGAATAAGCTTTAGCTTTCCCGTATAATGATTGATGTCGCCGATGGCGAAAACGCCGGGGATGTTGGTCTCAAAACTTCCAGGATCGACCGGAACCAGATTTTCGTGGAGGTTCAGGCCCCATTCGGCAACCGGGCCGAGCTTCATCGTAAGGCCGAAGAATGGGATCAGTTTTTGGCAGGCGATTTCCTCGAGCGTCCCGGTTGCACCCTTGATCGTGACCGAGGAAAGTTCGCCGTTCTGCCCCGCCAAGGCGGCAATCTGGCCAATCCGCAAATCGATGCGGCCGCAGTTCACGAGTTCCCGCATGGCCTTGACGGAATGGGGGGCGCCGCGGAATTCGTCGCGGCGATGCACGAGGGTCAAATGTTTGGCGACGGGCTGTAAATTCAAAGTCCAATCGAGCGCCGAATCGCCGCCCCCGATGATCACGACATGCTGGCCACGGAAATCCTCGATTTTTCGCACGGCGTAAAGGACCGATTGGCCCTCATAATCCTCAATGCCCGCAACGGGTGGCTTTTTCGGCTGAAACGAGCCGCCGCCGGCGGCAACGATCACGGCCTTGGACGTGAAGCTCTTGCCGGTGTCGGTGGTGAGCCGAAATACGGTTTCCCCCGGCGTCCCCAAAACCTCCAGGCTCTGGATCATCTCGCCGTAATGAAAGATCGGATGAAATGGCGCAATTTGCTCGAGCAGGGAATCGACGAGCTGCTGGCCGCTGATTTGCGGATGGCCGGGAATATCATAGATGGGCTTTTCGGGGTAAAGCTCGGCACATTGACCGCCCGGTTTAGGCAAAATATCGACGATATGGGCCTTGATATCCAGCAGACCGAGCTCGAACACGGCGAACAGGCTAGCGGGCCCTGCGCCAACGATGACGACGTCGGTATTGATGCTGTCACTCATCCCACGCTCCGGAAACCCAGTCAAGGAATGACTCCCTTGCCGCACAGCACTTGACTGGCATTATTTGATTTGTCGCTTTTCTTCACGCGAACTCACGTCCACTTCGCGGGACAATGCTGCTGCTCCCGCATTTCAGGTGGAGCGACTTGCGACATTGCCCCTCTCAATCGCCATTGGTTCAACCCTGCCGATCCGGCGTGTGAACTGTGAGGCCATCAAGCTCTGCCGTGATCTTGATCTGGCAGGAGAGTCGCGAATTTGGCTGCACATTGTAGGCGAAATCCAGCATGTCTTCCTCTTGAGAGGAAGGCTTGCCGGTCAACCCCAGCCATTTCTCAGCGATATAGACATGGCAGGTCGCGCAGGCACAGCCCCCGCCGCATTCGGCCGTGATCTCGGGAATGTCATTGCGGATCGCGGTTTCCATCACGGTGGCGCTTTCCGCCCCCTCAACGGTCCGGGCTTGCCCGCTCGAATCAATATAGGTGATCTTGACCATGAATCCTTCATTCGCCTCGGCTCCTGCGGAGCCCTCATCCCTGGACCGTCTATATTTGTGATGGTTTCGCTAATCAAGGGCGAGACCGCTGCAACCGATGGCCGGGCACTTTGTCGGGAGCCATACGCCTTTCTCAGAAGTAAGGCGCCCACGTAAGAAAACAAAGGCGGATTGCGAGGGCGCCCTCAGGATGCCGCTGCGGGCACGTGGAACTCGGTGATTTTCGGCGGCACAACGGGATTTTCCGAATGAGGAGTGCCTTTTGGGACCCATTGATAGGGAACCGGCTGCGCGCGATAGACCTGATTGCCTTTAACATTCCAGGCGGGCCGTAAGCCTCTCCGGTATATTCCCAGACGATCTCCTTTTTGATCGGATCGATTTCGAGAACCCGCGAGCCGCCAGTGACGCCCAGAACGGCGGGCGGATAACCGCCTCAGCCCTGATTGTCGAACGGGAGAAGATGGCCCGCACTCGGCAGGCCCTCAGGGATGAGATGCGCGGCATGCTGCCCCGAGATCTGATCGACGGACGCGGCAGCCCCCTTTTGCCGCCTCTTACAAATTCATTGGCGGGATAATGCGGCCCCAGGGACCAAACGACCTTTCCGCTCTTTTTGTCGATGATGATGGGAAATTTGCGACACGCGAATCGATGATGAGATTTTCGGGATCGAAATGCTTGTCGCCCGAATCGAACCAGCGGTTGGGGCCGAGCACGGAGAGATTGTTCACATGCAAATAATCGGGCGTATCGGCGTGGCGGACGAGCCGCAATTCATCCGGCGAAAAGCCGAATTATTCGAGATGCTCGGAGGCTATCCATTTCCACACGATTTCATCACTTTGGGCAATCTCATGGACCACGTCGTCCCGCACTTGAGGCTCTGAAAAGCCTACAACGGGGTGGATCAGATTGGCCAGGACCAGCGTATGTCCGTTCGGCAGGTGCGCCCAGTCGTGATGCTGCTGGGCGCCGCCGCCCGGCGCCTTGTCGCCGCCCCACTCCCCGAGGACCTGACCGTCCCAATCCACCTCGTCAATGGTCTTGCTGACATTTTGAGCGGCCCGGCCAGGCAGGGCCTTTCAAGGAAGCTGATGAGTCATCCTGGCCACATCGGGCGGAAACACGCGGCAACACGACGCGAAGGAAGAGGCGGCGATGGAGGGCAAGCAAACGCTGACCGACGCGATCGAATGTCCAGGTCGAAAGGCTTAAATCACCGAGGAATGGGTGCAACGAACTCGTCCGCCTGCCGCTGGTCATGGAACGGCGTTCCCGATCAAATTCCTGGACGGTCTTCACATCCTCTCGGTCAAATCATCATATTGCAATCAAGTGGCGGCCGGCCGCCACTCAATGCAGGAGGTATTGCGCATTGATCGTCTCGCCGAGCCGGTCATTGTCTTCGACGAAAGCGGTGATGAACTCGTGCAAGCCGATCTTGAAGACATCGGCCGTCGTCGCCCGGGCGAGACGGGAAAGCACGTCATGTGCCTGCTTTTGCGCGGCGCTGTGTCGGCCATAGGCATTGCCGATCTCATCGAGCAGGCGCACGATGCTGTCGTAGCAGTAGATGAGCGAGCGCGGCATTTCCTTCTTGAGAATGAGGAGGTCGGCGATGAGCCAAGGCTTGACGCTTTCCCGATAGACCCAATGATAGGCGGTCAGCGAGGAGACGGCCCGCAAAATGGCGGTCCATTGGAAATAATCGATCGAGCCGCCGACTTCCTCATTCTCCGGCAAGAGCACATGATATTTCACATCTAGAATACGGGCCGTATTATCCGCCCGCTCGACGTAAAGCCCAACCCGCGAGAACCAATAGGCGTCGTTGCGCAGCATGGTGCGGTCCACCGAGCCATCATAGTCGAGCGAGGTTTTCTTGACGAATTCGAAGAAGTGGGAGAGCGCCTCGCGATCATAGCCTCTCGCGCCATTGTTGGCCGCCTCGAACCGGCCGAGCTCGATCCAGGCGCCATTGATCGCCTCCCACATTTCGGCGGTCAAGGCGGTACGCACGGCCCGCGCATTGGCCCGGGCGAATTTTAGGCAGTTGCGGATGGAGGATGGGTTATCTGGCGCGAAGGTCAGATAATTGACGACGCTTGCTTCCTCAGGCTGACCACGCGTCGCGCGAAACCCCTGTGCCGCGCCGGAGGATTCGAGCGCGCTCTCCCACTCCGTGCCGGTACCAGCATAGCTTGACGGCAAGGTGGCAAGGCGTTGCGCCGCCTTTATGATGCGGGCAAGGAAATCGGCGCGTTCCACATAGCGCGCCAGCCAGTAAAGATTATCCGCCGTGCGCGATAGCATGGCTTCTCCCATGGCGAAGAGCGGGACGAGCAAGAGAGAGGGAAGCTATTTGGTGCCCAGCCCCCTCCAAGTCGTTTGAATTGGGCGAAAATTGACCCGTTCGGCGAGCAATACGGCTGAGAAAGCCGCTGAACACAAGAGGAAGCCTGCCGCCCGATGATCAAATGACCCGTTCTTGGCAGAGGGGCGCGGCTCTATTGTCAAAAATCGAATCCTCGACAATCCACGTATCCTTGGTGCCTCCGCCCTGGCTTGAATTCACCACCAGCGATTTCTCCTTCAGGGCGACCCTTGTCAAGCCGCCCGGCACGATCCGCACGCCATTGGTGCCTGTCAAGACAAACGGCCGCAAATCAACGTGGCGTGGCGCAATGCCGCTGTCGCAGAGGGTCGGCGTGGTCGAAAGGGCAAGGGTCGGCTGGGCGATGAAATGGTGAGGATCGCGGGCAAGCTTCTGGGCGAAGACGGCAATCTGCTCTTTCGTGGCATGCGGGCCGACGAGCATTCCATAGCCGCCCGAGCCATTCACCTCCTTGACGACGAGCTCCGGAAGATGAGAGAGGGCATAAGCGAGCGCCTCAGGTTCGCGGCAGCGCCAGGTTGGCACATTGTTCAGGATCGCCCTTTCACCGAGATAGAAGGATATGATCTCCGGCACATAAGTATAGATCGCCTTGTCGTCCGCAATGCCGGTGCCGACCGCGTTGGTAAGCGTCACATTGCCAGCCCGGTAGGCCTCCATCAGGCCGCTGACACCCAGAACCGAATCCGGCAGGAAAGCTTGCGGGTCGAGAAAGGCATCATCGATCCTCCGGTAGATGACATCAACCCTCTTGAGACCTTGCGTGGTGCGCATATAGACGATCTTGTTCTCGACCAGGAGATCGCTGCCCTCGACAAGCTCGACGCCGAGCTTGTCGGCAAGGAAGGAATGCTCATAATAGGCGGAATTGAATCGCCCCGGCGTCAGCACGACGATGGTCGGCTCGGGACCGGCGGCATTCGGAGCCAGTGAACGCAGGGCGGCAAGCAGCGCATCGGGATAGTTCTCGACCGGCGCCACCCGATGGTCAGCGAAGAGATCTGGCGCCAGCCGCATCATCACCTCGCGGTTCTCCAGCATATAGGAGACACCGGAAGGGGTGCGCAGATTGTCCTCAAGCACATAGAAGTCATCTTCGCCCGTGCGCACAACGTCGATGCCGGCGATATGCACATAGATGTCATGCGGAACCCTGAACCCCTGCATCTCGAGGCGGAACTCGGCGTTGCGCGCGATGAGATCGGCCGGGATCACGCCGGCCTTGAGGATCTCTTGCGCCCCATAAATATCGGCGATGAAGAGGTTCAAAGCCTTCACCCTCTGCACCAGGCCGGCTTCGAGCCGCGTCCATTCTGAACGCAGCATCATCCTGGGAATGATGTCGAAGGGGATGAGCCGCTCGGCTCCATCCTTGTTCCCCTCGCCATAGACGGCGAAGGTGATGCCGATCCGGCGAAACAGCAGCTCGGCCTCGCGGCGCCGGTAGTCGAGCACGTCGGGCGGCACTTCGGCGAGCCAGCGGGCGAGTTCGCCATAGGCGGGACGTACCGCGCCGTCGATCCCTTTCATCTCGTCGAAGGTTGT
>DATJTB010000336.1:0-12732 GCA_035503795.1 Methylocella sp. | reverse complement strand
GAAGCCCAGCATCGGACCCAACCGAAGCTTGATCAATCGATGGTCCTGTTCAATCAAATTATTGAGGTATTTCGACGATCGAATCTTGGTCCGATAACCGGGTAGATGTGGGCTAGAAACTCCCTGCCGCTTGATGCGAAGCCTGATAGCCATCGAGCGTAACGGCGCGAGGCAAGCTGCGCTGGCTGTCGGACGCCGGCCGGAAGAAAGCCTTCGCGGGAGTGACATCCCGCTTGGCGCGCAAAAGGAAATCGACGGTTCTGTCCATCGCTGTCAACGGCGCGAAAGAGAAAAGTCCAGCAACCCTTGATTTTCACGTAAGTTTCATCGACGCGCCATGAACCGCCTGCCTTGCAGGCGAACCGGTTCCAACGGCTTTCAAACTCGGGAACGTAGCGCTGGATCCAGCGCATGATCGTCGTCCGCGCCAGATCAATTCCCCGCTCGGCCATCATCTCCACCAGATCTCTGAAACTGAGCTTGAACCGCAAATACCAACGCACGCACAAGATGATATTTCCCGCTCGAAATGGCGACCCTTGAAAAGTTCATCAATGCTCTGTATAAAATGCTCGTTCTCTGACAGCGCCCTTACGCTCGAAAACGAGAGTCTCGATTTAACAAGATAATTTCGGTGCAGAAATCAGTGCGGAACGCATCCGTGGCCCATGAGAAGTCAGGTCTTCGTATCTCTGACATTCGTGGCATGTCCGGATGAGGTATGGCGCCCTACCTCTCGTTTGAGAGGGCAGGCCCCGCAAGAACTTTTTTTAATCGATGCAAGCGCGGTGGCGACGCCAGTCCAAAAGACGGTCGCACCTTCGGAATTTTTGACTCGAATAAAAGCGCTATCCTTGTTTTCGATGCGAAGAGCGAGAACTTCTACACGGCACCAAATCGCGCGCTCGTTGGAAAGCCAAGCCTCTGTGCGGCACGACATGGCGGGTTCGTCGGGCAGTGTGAGAAAGTCCGCAACAATAGCGGCTTCGTTGTCGCGAACAATCTCGAACGTGAATACTGGCATCCGGTGTCGCTAATGTTTTGAGAATGGGCATCGTGTGGACGCCGCGGCATGAATTTACGAAGCTGATGACGGGGATGTGGGCAAGTTTGCGCCGATCTTTCTATTTACGCGCCGCCGCTCGTCCCCGAAAATTAGGGCTCTGGTGCAAATTTCGACAGGGGACATAGTGCTCGCTTCCGGCTGACGCGTCGTTTAGAGAAACGGTCATCGCGGCCTATGAGCGGTTTTGCCAGATGGCGATCGCCGAGGTCGCGTATCACTTTTGACGCGTATCGCGCGTGTCGAACTTTGCTATTGAGTTTAAAAGTATATTTAGATTCGGATAAGAAAGATTTTAGCCTTGCGGCAGCAACCATATCGCGCCTTACCCGAGGTCACGAGAGGCGGTCCAGAACTTCTGTGTGCGCGAATGTTGCCCCTCCAATCCTAACGATAACGATGTTCATCGGCCCGTTCCACTCTCTCAAACGAACCGCGATCCTAACGGATCCCGGCAAGGGCTATCCCACAATCACAAATATCTGCTCATGTGGTTCTGAACTAGACTGTTCGACGAGGGGTTATCTTGAAGGCGGCACCAGGGTTATTGTCTTCCACTTGGACGTTGAACTCATGAACTTCCGCAATTGTTGCCACCAAATTCAATCCTATACCGACCCCTGGCAGATCATGAAAATTCCTGGAACGATAGAATCTTTTGAAAATCTTATTCCGCTCATCTGGAGCTATGCCTGGACCATCGTCGGACACGCAAACCATAAAACCCGCGTCCGAAGTTTCAGCCGTCATACGAACCGACCCTCCACTGGGTGTGAATTTAATTGAATTGTCGACGAGATTGCCGACCAATTCGACCAGAAGATCAAAATCACCGATGACAGGGACCGGTGATGAGGCATTGAAAGTTAAAGCAATATTCTTGAGTTCCGCCAAGGGCTCGTAGAGTTCGAATATCGTGGCGCACACTTCAACGAAATCGACCTGAGTAAATTCACTCCTCCGCCGCTCGGTTTTTATCTCAGCTATGCGAAGAATAGCGGCCGCAACGGCCAACGCACGGTTGAGATCTGCGAGGGATTCTCGCGCCGCAATGCGCAGCCTCCCATCGTCTTTAGCGGCGAGACCGTTTTCAAGTCTAGTTCTCACAATGACAAGCGGGGCACGCAAATCATGTGCTATGTTGTCGCTGACACTTTTGATTTGGACGAGAAGCTGAACGATCTCGTCTAGCATAAGATTGACGGCGCTCACGACATAGTTGAGATCGTCCAATTTGCCGGCTGCCGGTAATCTCTCCTGCAGATCGCCGTGCATGATACGAAGAATTGTTTCATGAATCCGCTTCAGTCTTCGGCGGCTATGTAATCCGAACAGAGCTCCAGCGCCAAGCGCAAAAATCATGGCTGGCAGAATGCCAATCAAAATGGCTTCTATAAGACCCTCGGTGAGTGGATGAACCTCATAAACGCTTCGGCCGAGGAGAACGACGCTTCCATCTTGTCTGCGGCGTGCGACAAAGATTTCGATGTCATTGCCGGGATAAGGACCGCTCGAAGAGCGCACTTCAATGGTATGAGCCTCCCCATCTATGGGCAGATTGTTCGGAATGGCGGGCAGGTTCCCATAGCGAAGCCGTCCTTCCGGATCGAAGAGCGCCGCAAAGTCGAGATGGCGAAGATCCTCCAATAGACGCAACTCGAATTCGTCACGTAACTGTTCATCGGAATGATTTACAGCTCGTGCCGCTTCCATTGTAAGGATGCGGTTGAGGCGGTTGACATTGAATGAAGAGACTTGCCAATAAACGAACACAAAAACGACAACGGCAGAAGCCGTCATCGCGAGAGAAACAAGGATGGCCAGACGAAAGGTCGGTGTCTTGAGGAGCTCACGAGCCGGCATCGAGAATGAAACCACGGCGCGGAATATTGTGAATGAGCGGCGCATCCCCGGCCAAATCGACCTTGCGACGTAGCTTTCCTATGTGCACATCAACCAGTTTCGTATCTGGCAGGAAACGATAGTGCCAGACTTTCTCAAGCAGAATCTCACGACTTAGGTGCTGGCGTTGATTCCGCATGAGAAATTCCAAAAGCCGGAATTCAGCCGGTGAAAGGTCGAGGACTCGATCGCCGCGGTACGCAATACGGCCAATCAAGTCCATTTTAAGAGGTCCTGCCTGCAGGATGGTCGTGCCCGTGCCCTCCGATCTTCGCAACAGCGCTTCGACACGAGCTACAAGTTCCTCAATCTCGAATGGCTTGATTAGATAATCATCTCCACCGGCGCGCAAACCCCGAACCCTCTCGCCGGCACTCGCAAGCGCACTTACGACGAGGACTGGAATCCGAATGGTTTCCTTCCGCATGGCCTCGATTATGGACAAGCTATCGATCGAAAACAGCATCCGGTCCATGATGACAAGATCGACAAAGCGCACAGCATCAAACCCATCCGTCACGTTGTCAACCACACGGACCTTATATTGAAGGCGGGTCAATTCTAGCGCTATGTCCCAAGCCATTGCTGGCTCATCCTCAATGAGTAGAATTCGTTTCTTGCAAGCGCCGGCTGGGTGCATAATTAATCTCGTGTTTAACCGAAGTGATGCTACCTTATCCTGATAGCACAGGAAGGTTTCGCAAAACGTCTTTGTCATATTTCTAAAGGCAATTTTAATGGCTGTCATATACTCGGGAAACTATCTATTGCGGGCTAATACGGCACTGTCCTCGTCTTCATAATTATGAGGCCACCTCTCATGGTACAAAATTCACAAATTCATTCGCGTGGAACATTGGCTTGGTAAACTGCGGGGGCCTCTAACGGTTTTGGGTGCCATAAAACAATCGTGCTATGCGGAAGGGAATTCAGGTTTTTGTTCACTCGCTAGGGGCGAGTGCTTCGCGACATCCGACACCGAGAACGCCAAAGATCCTGACTTGATAGGATCCTACTCAAAACTCTTGATACGCAGGGGGCAACTGGGGATCGAACCAACATCGGCACGGTTCCAGGCGCTATTCCCGGCATGTAGTGGATTGAGGTCATCACCCCGGGAGGACAACTCTCACCAGCCTTGCGCTTTCGGCATCAAGGTCTCGATCGCGATGACTGAAAGGACCACTAGTTCATACTCCAAGCCAAGATGATCCCCCGACAATTTTATGACGGACACGCCCTTGATCTAGTGGTCGAGGAAGTGGAAGCACTCCCATGGCACGCATTTTTAAGGAGACCTTAGCCGTAATCCTTTTGCCGTTGGGTTTCGGCGTTCCCGCCACGGCTGGCTCGTTGGAAGAGGGTTATGCTGCGTACAAACAACACCACTACGCAATCGCCATGTGTATTCTTCGTCCGTCGGCTAATAAAGGTAATGGCTTGGCCGCCACTATGGTAGGTCTAATGTATAATTTAAACTACGGAGTACCACGAAACTATGTGACCGCGTATGTATGGTTCAACGTGGCGGCGAAGAACGGTAACAGCCTAGGTGCCTATTTTCTAAAGACCGTTGCTAGCTATATGACGCCCACGCAGAGAGCCAAAGCGCAGAGGTTGGCTAAGGGGTGGAAAAGCTTAATGGGCGTAAGGCCATCAAAGAATTGTCACCATCGCCATTATCAAAGGCAAAGACATCGGCTTATGCACGCAGAGGATTTGTCACACGAATCTCATCCACTTTCGGAACGCGGTCACCTTCGGGGGAGCCAAGCACAGGTCCTTCCACTTCATTCTGGACAATTATCACAAGCATCGGATTTTCAGCAACGCGAGCCAATTGAAGACGGGTCAATTCCAGCGCAATTTACAAAGTCATGGCTGGTCCAGCCTCAATCAGTAGAATTCCTTTCTCGCAAGCTCTGGCAGCATAATTCATCCCGTGGTTAACCCAAGGCGTAAAACCGTCTTCTTGTCGTATGGGACGGTTTAGAAATATATCTTTGTCACACTTCTAATAGCAATTTTAATAGCCGTCACATATCTGGCGGACTACCCTTTGGTGCTGGCTTCAAGTCATGGAACACATGACTTGGTGAAGCGCTTCGGTTTCCAACGGTTCAGGGTGTGCTGCAAATATATGATCGCAATAGTCCGGATCGCTCTCCAGCGTCCCTATACTTTCGTCGTGATGGCGATCCTGATTTCGATCTTTGGCGTTCTCGCCTGGGAAAAAACGCCAACCGATGTCTTCCCCAATATTGACATTCCGGTCGTCAGCGCCGTGTGGGTCTATAATGAGCTGCCGCCGGACGACATGTCCGGCCGCGTCGTTTATTTTTATGAACGACTCCTTAGTGCACAAGTCAACGATATCCAGCATATCGAATCGCAATCCATCGCTGGATATGGGATCGTGAAAATTTTCTTCCAGCCGAACGTCAGCATCCAGACGGCAGTTGCTCAAGTGACGGCCGTGTCGCAGACCGTCCTTTACGCGCTCCCACCTGGGATGACGCCACCCTTCGTGCTTATGTTCAATGCGTCGACCGTGCCTGTTCTAGAACTGGCCCTGTCGAGTAGCAAACTGTCTGAAGCCCAGCTTTTTGATTACGCCCAGAACTTCATCCGGCCGCAACTTGCGACGGTGGCCGGTGCAGCGGTGAATTCGCCCTTTGGCGGCAAGGTACGGCAGGTCCAAATCGATATCGACCCGCGCAAGCTGCAATCCTACGGACTCTCGGCGCAGGATGTGGCTCACGCGCTGGCCGCCCAAAATCTGATCATCCCGATGGGAACTCAGAAGATCGGCAAATTTGAATACATCGTTTCGATGAATGATGCGCCTCCGAAGATCGCCGACCTGAACGATCTGCCGATCAAAGCGGTGGATAACACGACGGTCTACATACACGATGTCGGTTTCGTGCGGGATGGATCGCCCCCCCAGATCAACGCCGTCCGCGTTGATGGCAAGCACGCCGTTCTCATGATGATCGAAAAGGCGGGTTCGGCTTCAACGCTGGACGTGATCAATGGCGTCAAGGCGCTCCTGCCGAAGATCCAAGCCGCGCTTCCTCCCGACATCAAGATTGAGACGCTTAGCGACCAGTCGATTTTCGTCAACGCGTCGGTCAATAGCGTTCTCAAGGAGGGGGTGATCGCGGCAGCGCTGACGGCGCTGATGATCCTGCTGTTTCTTAGCAGCTGGCGGTCCACGCTCATCATAACCATCTCGATACCGCTCGCGATTCTCGGCTCCGTCGCGGCCCTTTCAGCGACTGGCGAAACCATCAATGTGATGACCTTGGGCGGTTTGGCGCTGGCGGTCGGCATTCTCGTCGATGACGCGACGGTGACGATCGAGAACATCAATTATCATCTCGAAAGCGGCAAGGAGATCGAGACCGCCATCATGGATGGTGCTCGGCAAATCGTCGTTCCGGCGACCGTGTCTTTGCTCTGCATCTGCATCGTCTTCGTGCCAATGTTCAGTCTCGGCGGCATCTCCGGCTATCTCTTCCGTCCCATGGCCAAGGCGGTGGTGTTCGCGCTAGTTTTCTCTTACATCTTGTCGCGCACCCTTGTTGCGACCCTTGGGCGTTATCTGCTCGCCGCACAGGCCGAGCATGACGGCCAACGACCTACCTCCTACTCACAGGTAAATCCTCTAATCCGATTCCAACGCGGATTCGAGCGGCGTTTCGAGGCCACCCGCGGCACTTACCAAGCCTTGCTCCGGCTTGCCTTGGGACGCGGCTGGTGGTTTGCCGCGGGCTTCCTGCTTGTGGTCGTTATTTCCTTCGGCCTCGCTCCCTTCCTCGGGGAAAGCTTCTTTCCGGACATCGAAGCGGACCAGATCAATCTTCACATCAGGGCGCAAACCGGCACCCGGATCGAAGAAACCGCAAACCTTTGCGACAGGATCGAGGCGGTGATCCGGGAGATCGTTCCGCCCACATCCCTCGCGACAATCGTTGACAATATCGGTTTGTCCATCAGTGGCGTCAACATGGCCTATATGAATTCCGGCAGCGTCAGTGTGGCGGACGCCGACATCATGGTCTCCCTCAAGCGAGGCAATGCAGAGCATTCCAAGGCCTATATTCGGGCTCTGCGGGAGGAGCTTCCACAGCTGTTTCCGGGAACGACATTCGCCTTTTTGCCAGCCGATATGGTCAGCCAGATCCTCAACTTCGGATTGCCTGCCCCTATCGACGTGCAGGTCATAGGCCAGGATCTGAGTGCGGACCGGGCTTATGCCGAGAAGATCTTCAAAAGAATCGCCAATGTCGCCGGGATCGCCGATGCGCGGATTCAGCAGCCTAGCAATGCTCCGACACTCTTCGTCAACGTGGATCGCACGCTGGCCGGCGAGGTCGGCCTAACCGAGCGGGATATCGCGAATGCCGTGCAAGACACGCTGGCTGGGAGTTCGCAGACCGCGCCGACTTTTTGGCTCAATCCGAAGAACGGCGTGACCTATCCGATCGTTGTCCAGACGCCGCAATATTGGATCGCTTCGCTTGCCGGGCTTAAGAACCTCCCCGTCACGGCGCCGGCTTCGCTGCAGTTGCTGGGCGGCATCGCAAAAATAGAACGTGGAACGAGCAATGCACTCGTCTCGCACTACAATGTCCAACCCAACATCGATATTTATGCCACGACCCATGATCGTGACCTTGGCGCCGTCGCGCGTGATATCCAAAAGATACTGGATGAAACCGCCAAGGAGGCACCGCCGGCTTCCACTGTGGTGCTTCGCGGCCAGGCAACGACCATGACCGCCGCCTATAGTCAGCTTTACGCCGGTTTGGCCCTGGCGATTGTCCTCATCTATCTCCTGATCGTGGTCAATTTCCAATCCTGGCTTGACCCATTCATCATCGTCAGCGCATTACCCGCCGCTCTGGCCGGCATCGTTTGGATGCTGTTCATCACCCAAACCACCCTGTCGGTTCCCGCTCTGACGGGCGCGATCATGTGCATGGGTGTTGCGACGGCCAACAGCATCCTCGTGGTGAGTCTTGCCCGCGAGAAACTGGCGGAACATGCCGATGCCACGAGAGCAGCTCTCGATGCGGGCTTCACCCGGTTCCGCCCTGTGCTGATGACGGCGCTCGCGATGATCATCGGCATGCTGCCGATGGCGCTGAGCGCGGAGCAGAATGCGCCGCTCGGACGAGCCGTCATAGGCGGCCTGCTTTGTTCAACCATGGCAACGCTCGTTTTTGTCCCGGTCCTGTTTTCCCTGCTTCATTCACCCGCGCGCCGCCGTGTTCGTGAATGGATGGCGACGAATGCCAAGCTTTGACGGAGCGCGCAAGAATGGAGGAGAACGACGCAACGCTTTTGACTGGCAATGAAGGGCTGGGCCGGAAGTTGACGTGGCGGCTGGCGCTCGTTGGCTTGGTTGGCGTGGTCGTGGCGATCAGCGGCGTCATGAGCCGCGAAAGAACCGAGACAAGCCTGGTGAAATGGACACAATCTCAAGCCATACCCACGGTTGATGTCGTCAGTCCCTCGCGCGGCGTTGACCGCCAGGAACTTGTCCTGCCTGGTGAAATTCAGGCCTGGTTCACGGCACCGATTTATGCGCGAGTCAGCGGCTACATCAAGATGTGGTACAAGGACTACGGCGCCAAGGTGAAGGAAGGTGATGTGCTGGCGGAGATCGATGCGCCCGATCTCGATCAAAAGCTGGAGCAGGCGAAGGGAGATCGCGAAAAGGCGAAGGCCAATGTTGCGCTCGCCAGTGTGACGACGAAGCGCTGGCAGGCCCTGCGGGGATCAAATGCCGTCTCACAGCAGGCGGCTGACGAAAAGGCAGGTGAATACCAGGCTCGGGTTGCTGAAGTCAGCGCGGCGCAAGCCTATGTGGCGCAGCTCGAAGCCTTCGAGGCTTTCAAAAAGCTGATTGCGCCTTTCAATGGTATTGTCACAGCCCGGAAGGTCGATGTCGGGGCTCTCGTTCACTCTTCGGCGCCCGGCACTCCCGCATTATTCGAGGTCTCCGACGTCCATGAAATGCGCCTTTATGTCGACGTCCCGCAGGCATTCGCTTCGCAGATACGGGAGGGAATGAACGCGGTGTTTACATTGCCGCAATATCCCGACCAGAAGTTCGAAGCGGTTGTCATGACGACGTCGAATGCCATTTCAAGGCCGTCACGCTCATTGATCGTCGAGCTCCGCTGTGGCAACAAAGACGGCCTCCTGCAGCCGGGCTCATACGCCGAAATACATTTCGAGCTTCCGGCGGACAAGGATGCGTTGACCTTGCCGGCAAGCGCGCTCATTTTTCGCCGCGCCGGACCTCAGGTCGCAGTCGTCGGTCCTGAGAACGAGATCACGTTGAAGCCCATCGATATTGGACGGGATCTCGGGACCGAGATCGAGGTTCGATACGGGCTTTCGATCAACGAGAAGGTCGTTCTCTCTCCTTCCGATTCCATCAAGGACGGCGACATCGTCCGCGTTGCGGGCGAGGGCCAGGACTCGCCTCAAATCAGCGCGCGCTGAGATATCCGCAGTTGGAGCTTGGCATGCGATATCCGAGAGTCTTGACTGTGATCCCAGCGCTTTGTCTGGCTGCCTGCGAGCTCGCTCCCCCCTATGAGCGTCTAGCGATGGAGATTCCAGCCAAATTCAAGGAATCGAGCGATTGGCAGATGGCGCATCCCGCAGACGGGGAGCCACATGGGGATTGGTGGCGGCGCTTCGGGGATAAAACACTTGATGCTCTCGAACAAAAAGTCGATTTCGCCAATCAGGATCTCGCTGCGGCTCTTGCCATCTATGACCAGGCGCGGGCTTATGTCGTCAAAGCGCAGGCCGCATTTTACCCTCTGGTGCAGCATGACGAGCAAGTTTCAGCCAACAAGCAGTCGGCGCATCGGGAGCCACGTGGGGCGAGTGAACCAAACTATTACGGCATCAACTTGCTCGACCTCCAGGCCAGCTATGAAATCGATGTGTGGGGCCGGGTCAGGGACACGGTGGCTTCGGCCGAAGCACAGGCACAAGCGAGTGCCGCCACGCTCGAATCGGTACGCCTGAACCTGCATGCGGAGCTCGCGCGCGATTACGTCAATCTGCGCGGCCTGGACCGCGAGGCGAAGCTGCTGTCCGACACGGTCGTCGCCTATAAGGCCGCCCTCGCTTTGACGCGCGAGCGACTGACTGGGCAGATCGCCGCCCCCGTCGATGTTGCGCGCGCCGAATTTCAGCTTGACAGCGCGCAAGCTCAACTTGCTGACATCGCCGGTCCGCGCGCCCTTCTCGAACATGCGATTGCGACACTCACCGGAGAGCCCGCATCGGGTGTTTCGATTCCCCCGTCCACAAAGACGCCAAAGACCCCGGTCTTTCCGCCAGGCATCCCTTCGGCCTTGCTGGAACGTCGGCCCGATATCGCGTCCGCGGAACGACAGACCGCGGCGGCTAATGAAGCCATCGGCGTCGCGAGAGCCGCCTTCTTTCCGAGATTCACTCTAAACATGGCCGGCGGCACACAGGATACTTGGTTCAATTTTTTCAGCCTGTCCAACAGCTTTTGGGCAGTCGGCCCCGCTGTATCCTTGCCGATCTTCGATGCCGGGTTACGGATGGCAGAGCTGACTTCAACCGAGGCGGCCTACCGGGAGACAGTTGCCGACTATAGGGAAGCCGTTCTGCGGGCCATCCAGGAAACCGAGGATGCCCTGGCCTTGCTGCGTTCCCAGAAGGTGGAAGCTCGAAATACCGATTCCGCAGCCATCGCGGCACAGAAGGCTTCCGACCTTTCTTTCATCCTCTATCGCGATGGAGCGGCCAATTATCTCGACGTCGTCACGGCTCAGACCGCCGCACTCGATGCCAAACGCGCGGCTCTGCAGATCGAGACACGGCGACTGCAGACCAGCGTCGCTCTGATTCTCGCTCTTGGCGGAGATTTTTCGGTTCAAGTGGCAAACGAAATAGATCCTCACAAGGAATGACCGCATGCTCCTCCGACGTGGGGCTTAGTGCGGTCCGTGGGAGCGCAAATATGGGAATGGTTCGGCCAGAAAATTTCGTTCAATGCAGAGATTGCGGGCTTTGGGAGCCCTTTGACCATGGGGATGGCCGCTGCCGGCGGCATGCCCCATCGGCCGCGGAAACAATGGACGAAGTGGCGCATTGGCCACTGACCCGAGCTGAAGATTCCTGCGGGGAAGGCGTTCTGGCTGCAAACTCGAAAAAAAGGCCGATCCCGTGCCGAAGATGCATTTATTGGCATCATAGTCCAACCGGCATTGAGCCTGTGCAGCGAAGCGACCAGCTGGCCGATTGGTGGAGACGCGCGGGTCGCTGCCTCCGGTTTGCACCATGGCCTTCGGCAGAGCCTGGCGGCCGTGCCTTCCGGCGAGTCTCACACGAAGACGATTCATGCTCCGACGGGAGAGAAACATAAATGGAAACTGCCTTTTTTCCTTCGGCATCGATTGCGAACGGCTTTCGTGGCGCACGGAGCGGACATGGAAGGGTGCTCAACTGGAGCCACGGTTGCGCTTGCAAATTATTTGGCTGAACAGGCCCACGCAGCTGATCTTGTAATTACGGATATCGACCGAAGCAAATCGCACTTCGACGCCTCTCGTAAACCGAAGATAGACGATCTTGTCATGCGACTGGGCCGCCCTGCACTCATCGTACCGCACTAAGAGGGGAAGGGTAGACATTTGGAATGTTATCGTTAGTTGGAAAGATACACATGAAGCTCGAAAAGCGATCCTTGATGCGTTACTCCTGTTGAAACGAGAGGAATATGTCACGGTTTGTGAACTTGTGCCGGGTGATGATTTAGATGCGGCACGTACTCATCTTGTTTATGTTGTTGCCCCGCTAAAGCTCAATCATGTTTTGGCTGAGCTATTGCTGTACGCTCTGGCAGTTTGCTGAAAAACGGGTGAAATGTGGGATTTTTGTGCGTTTTGTAGGGAAGTGCGTATGTTTTGTAGGGAAGTTGGTTAGTTTTGTAGGAACATTTGAGGAGTTTTGGTTCGCTTTGCACGGACTCCTCCTATGCAGCGAGCAATTTGGGAATGCGGATGAGGTCGTAGGCGATCAGGTTGAGCAGGAAATCGGCGCCGACGCTTGCGATCCCGCGATGCTTGGTCTTGCGCAGGGTGCCGTGTTGCTTGCCCCAGCCGAAAATGCATTCGATCATTTTGCGGCGCGTCTGCGACATGCCGTAGCCTTCATGCCGGGTGGTGCGACCATCGATGGCGCTCTTGCGCGGCTTTCCGGTCTTGGTGGGACTGTTGTTCTGAGCCACATGTGGCGTGACGTTCGCGGTGCGCAGGGCTTCGACATGATCGGATGTATCATAGGCCTTGTCTTCGCCGACCGTGATGGCGTGGCGAGCCGGAGGGTGTCTTAAACGCTGTGTAAAGAGGTTTCTGTGAGTTTACCATAAGTTGGAGGCTCACATGACGAATGAGACGACGATAGCACCTGAACTGCTTGATCAGCTGCTTTCCAATTACGGCATCGACGTCTCGCCAGACCTCATTTCCAGGGTCACCGATGCCGTCCTCGACGAGGTGAAGGAATGGCAAAACCGGCCCCTCGATTCAGTCTACCCAATTGTTTTCTTTGATGCCTTGTGGGTCAAAATCCGGGATGAAGGATTGGTTAAAAACAAGGCTATCTACGTCGCGCTGGCTTTCAACACCAATGGCGAAAAGGAAGTGCTGGGTCTTTGGATCGAGCAGACCGAGGGTGCAAAATTTTGGCTCCGGGTC
>DATJTB010000335.1:0-7711 GCA_035503795.1 Methylocella sp. | reverse complement strand
ATGGGGCAGCATGAAGCGATCATGGAGGGCGGTGCCCCAGCGCACGAGATCGCCTTGCTGCGGCTCCCGCCAGAACCAGGCGGCGAGCGCGCGCAGCAAGAGTTGCTGCGCGAGGCTCATGCGGGCGTCGGGCGGCATCTCGAAGGCGCGGAATTCGACGAGGCCGAGCCGGCCTGTGGGCCCATCCGGCGAATAGAGCTTGTCGATGCAGATTTCGGCGCGATGCGTGTTGCCCGTCACATCGACAAGAAGATTGCGATAAAGGCGATCGACGAGCCACAACGGCGCCGTCTCGCCTGGCTTCGTCGTGTTGGCGAGCGCGATTTCGAGCTCATAGAGCTGGTCATGCCGGGCTTCGTCCACGCGCGGCGCCTGGCTCGTCGGGCCGATGAAGAGACCCGAGAAAAGATAGGACAGGGACGGATGGCGCTGCCAATAGAGCACCAGGCTTTTCAGTAAGTCCGGCCGCCGCAAAAAGGGGGAATCGGCCGGGGTCGGCCCGCCGAGTACGATATGATTGCCGCCGCCCGTGCCGGTATGGCGGCCATCCGTCATGAATTTATCCGCGCCAAGCCGGACTTGCCGCGCCTCCTCATAGAGCGCGCGAGTCGTCTCGACGAGCGCCCGCCAGCTTAAAGAGGGATGGATGTTGACCTCGATCACCCCCGGATCCGGCGTCACTTTGATGAGATTGAGGCGCGGATCGAAAGGGGGCGGATAGCCCTCGATATGAATCGGCAGACCGAGCGCCAGAGAACTTGCTTCCACCGCGGCCAAGAGCTCGAGATAGTCTTCGAGCGTGCGGACCGGCGGCATGAAGACATATAGGATCCCATCGCGGGGCTCGACGGAGAGCGCGGTGCGCACCGCTCCTTCGATATGTTGCTGCTCGATTCTGTCCTGCCTCGCGGTTTGCCCGTCCGGCGTGATCGATGCTGCCTCAATCCGTTCCAGATGATCCGGCAAGGGGCCGCGGTCTTCGAGCGGGTCCTGGGTGACGATATAGGGATAGGCGGTGGGCGGAACATAGGGCAGGGACGGCAAGGGCAGGCGGTAGCCGGCCGGCGAATCGCCCGGCACAAGAAAGAGGTGGCCGCGCCGCAAAGCCCATTTCTCGCTTCGCCAGCGGGTCGGTCTTGTCATGCGCGAAACATCCGCTTGCGCATTCCAACGCTGCACCGGTAGCACATAGCCCGTCGGCTGGCTGAGCCCACGCGCAAATGTCCGCACCATGCGGCTGCGCTCTTCCGGATCCTCGATCATGGGATCGAGCACATCAACGTTTTCCGGCAGATTGCCTTCCTTGAGGAGCCAGGCGGCTGGATCCTCGAAGGCCGGAACGATATAATCGGGCTCAAGACCAAGCCGCTCGGCAATGGCGGAGACGAGGGTTTCCGCCAGCCCGCTTTCGCCGATTTCATGTTGCGCCTTGTTTTGCGCCTCGCTCCCCGTCTCTTCCTGCTCCCGCAAGGCCAGTTCGGCGACAAGCGCCGGGTGAGTCCAAATCGGCTGGCCATCCTTGCGCCAATAGAGCGAGAAGCCCCAGCGCGGCAGGCTTTCGCCCGGATACCATTTGCCTTGCCCATGATGAAGCAGGCCGCCCGGGGCAAAGCGGTCGCGCAGCCGGCGGATCAGGCGATCAGCGAACACGCGCTTGGTCGGCCCGACCGCTGCCGTGTTCCATTCCGCTGATTCGAAATCATCGATCGACACGAAGGTCGGCTCGCCGCCTATGGTGAGCCGCACATCCTGGCGCTTGAGATCGGCATCGATCGTCTCGCCCAGCGCATCGAGCCGCGTCCAGGCTTCGTCGGAAAAGGGAAGCGTGATGCGTGGCGCTTCGGCGACGCGGGTCACCCGCATATCGAAATGGAAATCGACATTGGCCGGTTCGACGAGACCGGAGATCGGCGCGGCCGAGCGGTAATGCGGCGTCGCGCAGAGGGGCAGATGGCCTTCGGCGCAAAACATGCCGGAGGTCGCATCCATGCCGATCCAGCCAGCGCCCGGAATATAGACCTCGGCCCAGGCATGCAGATCGGTGAAATCCTTGTCCGTCCCCTTCGGCCCGTCGAGCGGCTCGATATCGGCACGCAATTGAATGAGGTAGCCCGAAACGAAACGCGCGGCGAGGCCGAGATGGCGCAGGATCTGGACGAGCAACCAGGCTGAGTCCCGGCAGGAGCCTGAGCCGAGCTCGATGGTTTCTTCCGGACTCTGCACGCCCGGCTCCATCCGGATCACATAGCGGACCAAACGGTTCAGTGTGGCATTGAGATCGACGAGAAAGGTCACGATATGGATGGGCCCCTTCGGCAAATCGCCGAGATAGGCGGCAAGGCGAGGGCCCACCGACTCCACCTCCAGATAAGGGGCAAGCTGCATCTTCAATTCGGCTTCGTAGGCGAAGGGAAATTGCTCGGCATAGGGCTCGATGAAAAAGTCGAACGGATTGACCACCGCCAGTTCGGCGGTGAGATCGACCTCCACCTTGAACTCCCGCACTTTTTCCGGAAAGACAAAGCGCGCCAGCCAATTGCCATGCGGATCCTGCTGCCAGTTGACGAAATGCTCAGGCGGCGAAACCTTCAGCGCATAAGAGGTGATTTTGGTGCGGCAATGCGGGGCAGGCCGCAGCCGGACCGTTTGCGGATCAAGCCGCACCAGCCGGTCATATTGATAATGGGTGACATGATGGAGGGCGGCGGAAATCGACACGCGTAATCACTCCATATGGCTGGAAAATCCGGCGGTCTAAAGCAGCACGCCGCGATAAGGCGCTCTGCGCTGGCCGGCTCCACCGCTCGGCAGCGCCTTATTCTCGGCAGGATCGGACGCAGCTCATCGATTTAACGCAATTTCCACGCTAAGGCCAGCTTGGGCAGCCGCGCTTAAGTTTGAAGCCCTTCTTTCCACCGGGAGCCGTCCGTTCGGCGTGTGCGTCATTCATTGGGCAACAGCCCGCCTCGCCGCTTGATCGGCGGCAACCGGCAGGGCAATTTTGGTGCCCGGAATGGAACAGAGACATTTGAACCCGGTTTCGGATGGAGTGCACCCATGAGATTGTGTTTTGCGCTCATCGTCATTACTTGGCTTGGAAACACGGCCGCCGCCGAGGACAGCGCTTCGAGCGTGGCGCTGGCGGGACTCGACGGCCAGCAAGCCACCCTGACCCTGCCCGAACTGGACGCGCTTCCTCGAGTCAAAATCAGCGCGACGGAGCATGGGACCCAGCATGTTTTTGAAGGCGCGCTGCTCGGCGACGTGCTGGCGAAAGTCGGCGCTCCGGCCGGCAAGGCGATTCGCGGCGCGGAACTCGCCGATATCGTCATCGTCGAGGCGCGCGACGGCTACAAGGTCGCGCTCGCTCTCGCCGGAACGGATGCTTCGATGCGCACGGACCGGGTGATCCTGGCCGATCGCATGGATGAAGCCTCCTTGGATGCCGACAAAGGGCCGTTTCAACTCGTCGTGGAGGGCGATTTGCGCCCGGCGCGCGCCGTCCGCATGGTCTCGGCGATCCGCCTCCAGCGCGTGAAGTGAGCTGTGTAAGTTCGCCGTTGCGCGAACTTTACCGACCGACGGCAGGGTTGATCTGGCCGTGCCGCTCATCCTGATCGCGGGCTTACCTCATGAAGACGCTTCCCCTCACGCCAGAAACGGAAGCCTTGGCACGCCGCCTTGTTTGGTTCGAGGAACCGGCAGAGGCATTGTCCGACACGTTCCGCTTCGTCGCCTATGCGCTGGCGCGGGCGACGCATGAGGATATGAAGATCCTGCGTTCCTTCCTGACCGATGACGATTTGCGCGAGGCGCTCGACCATGCGCCGTCCGGAATCATCGACCCGCGTTCGTGGGCTTATTGGAACCTCATGCTGGGGCGCGATCCCGTGCCGCCCATGCCGAAGCCTCGATTGAGGTGACGCCGCGTCCTTCGGGAGGCTATTAACCCTGATATACAGTCGCGGTAACAAATTGCCTGCCCGTAACCTGGGGATAGCTATGACTATGACCGGCCGGCAAGCCCATTGGGAAAACGTCTACCTCACCAAAGGCGAGGCCGAGGTGAGCTGGTTTCAGGAGACGCCTGTCCCTTCCCTCGAATTGCTTGCACTTGTCGGCGCGCAACCATCATCGACATTGGCGGGGGTGCATCCCGCCTTGTCGCGCAGGGTTTCGAGAACATCACCACTCTTGACTTGTTAGCCGCCGCGCTCGCATCGGCACGCGCGCGCCTTGGCAACAAAGGCGGCCGGGTGAAATGGATTGCAGCGGATGTGACTGAATGGCAGCCGCCTGAAACTTACGATGTCTGGCACGACCGCGCCGCCTTCCACTTCCTTACGGAAAGTCCACAAACACTCGTTCTCCAGGGGTATATGCGACAACGGTCGTGAATCTTCTCTGTGAGCCGTTTAATTGTGACCCTACCGCAGATTTTTGTGACATTTTTGGGCCTGGCTGCATTTGCCAGCCGACTGCTGATGGGTGGGGGATCTGCCTCGTCTGAGATCTCTCTCTGGTGCCGCCCCCACAGAGTGGTGGCGGCACCAGGCGTTTGTGGAGGCTCAATGCAAGAGTTGTTAATCGGCGATCGCACTCCGGACTTAAGGCTTGCGGATTTCCTGAAAGGGGAGCCGTTAAGTCAGCTTGAGCTTGGCAAGGTGTATGTCTTGGAATTTTGGGCGACGTGGTGCGGGCCCTGTCGGACAAGTGTGCCGCATCTGTCCGATCTGCAGGAAAAATACCCTCAAGTCATCTTCATTGGTGTAACGGCATACGAACCTAATATAGACGCGGTCAAGGCATTTGTCGAAAAGATGGGCGATCAAATCCGTTACAGGATCGCAATCGAGGAGTCGCTTGCCGGGCGTGCCGGCTGGGAAGGCGGCTGGATGACGAAACACTGGCTCGAGGCAGGCTATCAACGAGGTATCCCAGCCGCGTTCATTGTCAATCAGACGGGCCAGATCGCTTGGATCGGACATCCTATCGAGCTCGATGATCCGCTCGCCGCCATAATCAATGGCAGTTGGGATCTCAGCACCAAGGCGCAAGCGTACGGGGAAATGCTCGCTAAAAATAAGGTGAGGGAGCGTTTCCGGCTAGATAAGGGGGTCAGCACAGCTCTTGCGGAGAACGATACGGCGGGCGCAGTCAGGCTCATAAATGAGGCATTTGCCGCCCATCCTGAGTTCGAGCTCGAAGGGCGGTTTTGGATCAACAAACTCCATGCGTTGACGAGAAGCGCCGAATCCAAGCCCTTGGCTTTGAAATACGCAGAATATCTTATAGACCTTGCTGGTCAAACTGACATCGAGCTGCTTCGTTCAGTCAGCATCAGGCTCTTGGATGCCAATCGACAATCAGGCGAAGCGCAGGCCGCGGCCCCAGATTCAGATTTTGCCGAACTTGCCGTTCTAGCGATGCGTCGAGTCGAACTATTGTCCGCCCAAGAATCACCGTCGGATACGACACCGGGCGTCTGGATGTTATTCGAGATGTATTTCGCTCGCGGTCTCCTTGCGATAGGACTGATCGACGAGGCTTTGGATCACGCTCAGCGCGCACATCGTTGGGGCAAAGAGGCGAGCGCCCCTGACGAGGTTCTTGCAAGGATAGCCCTCTTGGAGAAACAGTGCCATGGATCGATCTGATTCGGCGGCAAGTTTTTCGACGCCGCGAGTTGATTTCGCTATATCCGCGGGGGCTGATCACCTTGTAAGCAGCTTCCAGGGGTCGCTCAGAAGGTTTCCTTGAAGGGGCGCAGATCGATTTCGTGCGTCCAGGCGGTTCTCGGCTGGCGATGCAGGTCCAGAAAGATTTGCGCAATGGCTTGCGGATCGATGAGCCCGTCCTCGCCCTTGGCGCGGACGAAATCACATTCGACTGCTTCCTCATCCTTCGAGACGCGCCCTTCGGGCGCTCCTCAGGATGGGGGGAAGCGTCACGCCGCCTCGTCTTGATACAAGGAGCCCGCGTCCTTCGGGAGGCTATTAACCCTGATATAGGCGAGGTAGCAAATTGCCTGCCCGTAACCTGGGGATAGCTATGACTATGACCGGCCGGCAAGCCCATTGGGAAAACGTCTACCTCACCAAAGGTGAGAACGAGGTGAGCTGGTTTCAGGAGACTCCTGTCCCATCCCTCGAATTGCTTGCACTTGTCGGCGCGCAACCATCATCGGCCATCATCGACATTGGCGGGGGTGCATCCCGCCTTGTCGATCGCCTTGTCGCGTTGGGTTTCGAGAACATCACCATTCTTGACTTGTCAGCCGCCCCGCTCGCATCGGCGCGCACGCGCCTTGGCGACAAAGGCGGCCGGGTGAAATGGATTGCAGCAGATGTGACCGAATGGCAGCCGCCGGAAACTTACGATGTCTGGCATGACCGCGCCGCCTTCCACTTCCTTACGGATGAGACGGAGCAGAACGCCTACATTCAGCGGCTCAAAGAGGCCCTTCGGCGCGGCGGACATGTGATCATCGGCACGTTCGCACCCGACGGCCCCGAAAGGTGCAGCGGCCTTCCCGTCGCGCGTCATAGTGCCGAAAGCCTTGCAGCCCTTCTCGGCGCAGACTTTGCTTTGGTCGACAGCCGCCGCCATGAGCATGTAACGCCATGGCAAGCTGTTCAGAAGTTCCAGTTCAGCACTTTCCGGCGCGTTGCATGAATTATGAATTCTGCTCGATGCTGAAAGTGCCCTAATAGCAATAAGTCAGCGGCGTTTTTGCATTACCCCAAGAGCGGCCATTCGGGCTATTCCTCGGAGACGAAAACAGGACATCCGTTGTGATCGTGATCCTCGTCATTCTCATGCCTGTCCCTCAACTTTGGCTTGGGACATAGATCCAGCTTGAAAACTGTGCCACAGCCATACTGACAGCTGCCCCCACCGCCGAAAATCGTAGTGCTATAGAGCACGGCGTTTTTGTCTGCGATCAGATCCGCCCGGGGGGAAGCCCCGTCGCTGCCACCTTTGAAACTATAGAGCGCGGACTCAGTCCAAGCAGTCTGGCCCATGGCGGGCCGCGTCAGCTTGAAAACCGTCCCAAAGCCTTCGCCAGCCCCACCATACGTTGTGCCGTAGAGTGCACTCTCCTTGTCGGCTATCAGGCTAGCATATGGGTAAGCGCCGCTGCAGGTGGGCTGCGAGCAGAAGCTACGGAGCACGGTCTCTGTCCAAGCGGTCTGCCCCTTGGCGGCCGGCGTCAGCTTGAAAACTGTGCCACAGCCATTCTGACAGCCGCCAGCACCGCCTTGAAACGTTGTGCCGTAGAGCGCACCCTCCTTGTCGGCGATCAGGCCAGCATATGGGTAAGCGCCATCACTGCCCTTGAAACTATAGAGCACGGCCGGTGTCCAAGCGGTCTGGCCCTTGGCGGGCGGCGTCAGCTTGAAAACTGTCCCGTAGCCTCCAGTCCCACCGAAATAGGTTGTGCCGTAGAGCGCGCCATCCTTGTCGGCGATCAGGCCAGCATAAGGGTTGATGCCGTCGCTGCCGCCCTTGAAACTATAGAGCACGGTCTCTGTCCAAGCGGTCTGGCCCTTGTCGGGCGGCGTCAGCTTGAAAACTGTCCCATAGCCTCCGCCAGTCCCACCTTTATACGTTGTGCCGTAGAGGGCACCCTCCTTGTCGGCGATCAGGCCAGCATAGGGGTTGATGCCGTCGCTGCCGCCCTTGAAACTATAGAGCACGGTCTCTGTCC
>DATJTB010000334.1:0-8164 GCA_035503795.1 Methylocella sp. | reverse complement strand
TCGCTTGGCTTGCCATCGGCAAACCGGCTGATTCCGGCGGTGAATTGGATGCCGCCGAAGGTGAAACTGACAACTTCGGATGGCCGGCGATTGGGGAGGCGAAGGCGATTCATCGCAGCGCCTCCAACGCAAACCGCAATTCTTGCCGAGCGGGGCTCAACGATGTTTGGAAAAGACGCCAGGCCTCGCGCAGCGCTTCGCTTGCGTCTTCATCGAGCCCTTCACGGTTGAAGTGTTTCGCGACCAGCAATTTCACTTGCAGCAGGTCGCAATCAATCTCAGTCCTTTCCCGCAGCTTTTCGATTCGCAGCTCAGCACAGGTGATGGCCGCAAATTCGGATTGCGTTTCCGGCGCGACTTGGTTACTTTCGGGACTGTTCTCGCTGCCGAGCAAAGAACGATTTCCGAGAGCCTCAGGTCCGCCGCCTGAGGCTCTTTCATTTTCCAAGGACATGAATCCTCCTTCCGCATTGGCGGTGAAGATTGCTCGAATTTGAGAGGGCGCGCTTATTCGGCCGCTTCAGCCGGTTGCGCGGAAGCGCGATAAGGCTTCGCGTAGGAGGCCTTCGGAAGGTCGCGGATATAGCGACGCAGGCTTGAGCCGATGATCAAGGTCTTGCGGCCGGACTTGACGGCCTGAAGCTCGCCCTTGCGCAACAGATTGTTTTGGACGTGCCAACGTCCGCACCGCAAAACTTCCATCACGTCGCGGATGGAGCCTGATCAACGTCAACCATTTGCAGCCCTCATGAACATCGTGGGTTCGATGAAAAGGACTGTACCGAGCCTCTCGCATTGCCGCGCTGGTCAAAAATTGTCAGAAACTATTTTTGACGTTGTAAAATATCGTCAGAAATTCATTTTTTACCACGCGGAGATAACCAACCGAGAGCCCGGCGGCCTGCATCGAGCGTCTCAACCGATATCCCGTATCCAAGCTCCTTCTCGACTGCCTGGCGCATTGCCTCTCGAATTACTGGAACTGGCTCGCCATCTGGATAAAGCTTCTTCAGTGCATTTATGGTGGGCTGAAGCTTAGGGCCGCCTTTTGGCCTTCCTCCCTTGCGCTTGGGTTGAGACAATGGCTCTACGGAATTCAGCGTTGGCCATTGCCGCCTCAATTCATTTTCGTCGAATCCGCCTTGGATATTGCCATCACGAATCGCGTTACTAATGGCCGGACCCGTCGCGTCCAAAGAGGCTTTGGCCTCCGGGTTTATCTCTTGGCGTCGATTAGCAAAGCAACGTTGAAGAAAGTGGGATGCAACAAAGAGGGATGGCGGAATCGGCCGTCTGGTCCTCATGTCGAGTTCGTGAAGAGTTTCGATGGCCTTTACCATCTCCTCGGTTAGCATCCCTAACTTGTGGCAAGCGACCCACAAACGAGCTTGCGGTTCATTGAGAAAAGGCATTCCACACTCCACAATCAATCAAGCTTCAACATCGGCCTAGCCAAGCCAAATGTGTGAGTTAAGATTGTGAAGCGTTGCGCGTGAGTTTGGAAGCTGGCGAATGCAGCTTGCGCACAATTTTTGAATGAAGGTGAGGGATTTACCGCAATTTTGCTGCCAGCGGCAAAACCTTGGCGTCGTCGACGGGCCGGGCGCAGAAGGCCGCCCATGAGTTCATGATCGCCACGCGCTTTTGGAAGCCGTCGCCACGCTGATAGGCGATTTCAACCTTGTTCCCGACCGTATGACCGAGGCTCATTTCGCAGAGCTCCCAAGGGAAGCTCGTTTGTTCGAGCGCCCAGGTCCGGAATGAAGCCCGGAAACCGTGTGCCGTCGCCTGTCCCTTGAAACCCATGCGATCAATGACGGAAAGCAGCGCATTCTCGGATAGCCGCGCCCCTGTTATGTCATTCGGAAAGGCAAACTCACTCTTCCCAATCTTGCCGCTGATCCCGTTTGCCAGCGCTCTGGCCTTGTCGAAAGCCGCAAGGGCTGCATCGGAAAGGGGAACCCGATGTTCTTTATGCGTCTTTGAGAATTCCCGGATGATCCAAACCCGGTTCACCCGGTCTATATCGGCGTGTCTGGCGTTGCGAACATCGGCCGTCCGAACGCATGTCAGGATCCCAAATTCCAAGGCCAGCGCAGCCATGCCCTGGCGCGCGCGCAGCTCAGCCAGGAAGCTGGGGACTTCCGCATAGGGCAGCGCGGTTTGATGACGGACGGCTCGCACCTTCTCTTTGGCGGGCAGAAGGTTTTTGAGATGATCACGCCAGCGGGCCGGATTATCGCCTTGTCGATAGCCGGACACGGTCGCCCATCCCAGGATGCTCTCGAGGCGCCCGCGCACACGGGATGCGGTCTCTGGCTTTTCGAGCCAAATCGGCTCAAGCACCTTCATGACGTGCGCCGTTTCGATCGCCGAGACGGATAGCTTGCCGATGACTGGCGACGCATAGGCCTTGAGCGTCGAAACCCATTGCTCGGCGTGCTTGGGGTTTTTCCAGGCCGCGCGATGTTGCCGGATAAAGATTTCACTGGCTTCATCGAAGGTCATGGCTTTAACGCTGGCGGCCAGATTTGCGGCGCGCTTGGCGTTCCTATCCTCAAGCGGGTCGATTCCGTTTCTCAGCATCAACCGGTTCAGGCGAGCCTGTTCTCGCGCATCGGCAAGAGAAACATCGCTGACCGGGCCTAGTCCCGCGTTTCGGATGCGGCCAGCGAGCTGATAGCGATGGATCCAGGAAAGCGACCGATTGCCTGCTTTGGTAATCGTGACCTGCAAATAGAGCCCGCCGCCGTCGCCATGCAGGCCGGGTTTCAGGTTTTTGTAGGTCTTGGGAAGTCTGCCGATGATTGCCATGGCGAAAGTGTCCGCCCAACTCATAGGTCCGGCGTGTACCGAATGTTGAACCTATAGTTTTATAGCAACACCCGCACATTTTGGCAACCATCTACAGCATGTTGACTTGCAAAATACTAAGGATTCCCAGTGGCTTGCAACTATCGGCAATCATCGACAAGCAGCACTTTTTCAGACACCCCTTCCGCCAGGTGACATGCGCAGCTAATTGATTTCGGGATGCCGTCGGTCTTACAATTCGTCTTACAATCGAACGCGGTTTTCAGCAGCACTTTTGACCTGCAGCGTTGCATTAGGGAGATGAGGAAAAAGAAGCAGGGTAATCCACCTCTGTGGAACCCTATCTGCAGGCAACGTGAGAAGGTCAAACTGCTGCCGGCAACAGCCGCACCCGACACGCGGTTGCAAATCGGACCTATCTTTGGCGATCAAGAATTGTCCTCTCACGCCGCGTGGTACTTGGCATGATCCCAGCCATTATGCCACTCCTCGCGTTCATCACTTTTTCCTGGATAAGGATACACCATTCGTTCTACGTAGCGACAGAAAGCGTCCATGCTTTCGTCAAATGGGTTACTGTTGGCAGAGACAGACAGTTCTATGATGCCATTCTTTGTTTGCAGCGACAGAATGGCCTATTTCCGAGCGAGACTTAGAATATAGGCGGTGACCGAGTCGATTTCTTCGGGAGTCAGAATGAAATTGGGCATCGTGGGGTGCGAGGTACGGAGAAAGACTTTGATGGCAAGTTCACTCATCGAGGGCATTCGGCTAATGTCCACAAAACTCGGCGCGTTGGGGTTAGGACTTGGCTTTGGCGAAGTGGTGCTGATCTGATGGCATGTGCTGCAGACCGTTTCGGCGAGATTTTGGCCAACGGACAGATCGACCGATTGTGGGCCGGATACCTCGACCGCGGATGCCATCCGGGCGGACGCTAGGAAGCCGACCGAACCTAGAAGCGCTGTTGCAATTGTTATTTTAGTCACGGTTCAACTCCTTGCCGGCAACCAATGATCCCTCCGGCGAGACGCCTGGCGATCGAATTGACCAAAATCAGCCAACATGAGAACGCCGCTTGAACACTTCTTTGGCAAGCTTGGTATTGAGTTCGCCGATCGTCGTTATATAGGCGACGAAATCTGCATAAGCTGTCTTGGTATATTCGGATCGGATACGAATGGCGCTCTGAAAAGACCTGGCACCGAGTAGCTTTTCGACAAGAGCAACGCGGTTCTTTATGGAATTTTTCGAATAATCCATTGTTGTGGTAGCAATGGCCTGGAGGTTCGGAACGAGGAAAGTGGCCGACGCGGTCGTCGACTTGATTTGCTCTTTGCTAGCCTCTTGCTCAGCCTTGGCTAGAGCTTCCCCCCCGGCCTTGATCCGAGCTTCGTCCTCCGCATTGGTTCGTGCTTCTTCCTCACCCCTCACCCGAGCCTTCTCCTCGACCTTGGCCCGAGCCTCATTTCCGGTCTTGGCCCGAGCCCCTTGCTCAGCCTTGGCTGCAGCATGTTGATCGCCGTCGGCTCCGTCCTTTCTCTCACCCTTGAATCCGCCCCTTTGCTTGGTCCTCAGCACAGCTTGTCGCTCGGCTTTGGCCATGGGTACATCGGCCGCTTCCTCGGCTTTCAAGGGGGCCTTTTCCTTCGACCTAACTGTGGCATCTACCTTGGTCTCAGCCACAACTTTACCTTTGACCTTGGTAACATCTGCTTCAGTAAGAGCTGCTTCATCAGTAAGCGCTGCTTCATCAATAAGAGCTACTTCATTAGTAACAGCTACTTCATTGGCATTTGCCGAAGCTTCCGGGGCCTTTTCCCCGTCAGGTTTGTTGGAGTCAACCATTTCTTATCCTTCTTGCGAGAGGTCCGCCCAAATTGGGTAATTCACGAATCTCGGAATAATGCGAAGCACAATGATGTTAAATTTATCGCAGCGCAACATAAGAGTTGATTTAGACATATGAATTGGACCCGCACGGCCGGACCGCTTGGAAACTCGTCCGCTCCCTCTTTCCTTTATCATGCCGCCAATTGCGGTGTCCGCAATACTGAGCCATGCCGGTTCGATGTTGCGCGATTCTTTCAAATTGAGGTCCTCAATTACATTCGGGGGGCCAGTCGCTGGCGCTTCCTGACGCATCGAGCGCGTTCGGGCACTATGGAACCGGCAGCCACTTGAGAATATCGCCAATACTGGCCATATTGGCCGTCGTCAGGGGCGGCATCCGGCGAAGGTCGGTTGCAGAGGGAAGCGCGACATGAGACTTGCTAGGCCCGCGAGCCCGCGGGGCAGCCATTTTCGTTCTGATCCTTGGCGGCGTCTTTCCAGGCAGCCCCGCGCGCTGCGCCATCCACCTACCTTGTCCGGCCCGAAAGCGGCATGAAAACCGTGGCGGCATTTGAAGAAATGCGCCAAAATATTCTTTCGATGTACGACAGCGTGACCGTCCGCCACAGTTTCCTGCTCGGCTCCGTCCTGTCCTTGCCGCCCGTGACCGTCCAGATGTCGCCACGCCTTATTCATTACCCCAATCCGATAACGCGTCGATGAACGCCTGATCCTCATGGGCATGGACTCGTGGCCGGAAACCTGGCGACGGGTGTATAGGGCGATGGCAAGCCGCCCACGCGGAGGACGCAAGGGCGGCGTCTCTTTGTTCCGAAAGACCTATAACGTCTTATTCCTCTTGTATACGTTTCAGATAGCCGATGAGAGCGTCTAGCCGCGATTTCTGTCCGGCTTCCCCGCGCAAATTATACCGGTAGCCCCAGACAGGCATGTCCCGGGGGCCGTGGGCTGCATCCTCTTTTCGTCCGTCGATTGTCTCTTCAACCGAGTCTTGAGGAAAGACCCCTCCGTTCTTCTTGGCAAGTTGCGTCAAATCGGCAGGCGCTATTTTCAACTGGCTGGCGAAAGGCCCATCGCCTTTCGCATTCATGCCGTGGCAGACGGCGCATTTCGACTTGTACTCGATCTTACCCCGATCCCAGTCTTTCGCCCCAGCCGGTCCTTGAAACAAGAGACAAGCGCCGGAGAAAACCACGATCAATTTTAATGCAGCCACATTCATTGCCCCATCCTCTTTTGCAATGGATAGGTTGCACTCTAAACCAAGGCCCATGCTTACAGAAGGGCAGGATGGCCAAGAATCCCTCTTGGCCGAAAACGGCCCTCGGGTTTTAGCTACCCAATCATACAATTGTCGCAATATCAAAACCTGAAGGCCAAGCATCAAAGAAACGACAATCGATCAAGTCCGGAGCGCTGAAATCGGCGGGCGTCAAATTCATCGAAAAGCATGGAGGCGGTCTTGGCGTAAGGCCCAGGGCAGCGTCCGGTTTCCGCGCGAGCGAAAGAAAGAGGGTGAAACGTAATGAGCAGTCAAGATAAGCTGGAACAAGCGCGCCGAATTGCTGACAAATATATCGTTCGTGAGGCCAGAGACGAAAAAGCCGATCCGCAAGAGCATGATGAACAATATGTGCAGGACGTAACAACACTGCTCCATTTTCTGATTAGTTTCTCCCCTGAAAGAATACGCAACGGTTACACCGCCAAAGAGGCCTTTGACGCGGCATGCCGGCTGATCGGCTTCGAGCCTGAAATCATGCGCGAACATTTAAAGAAAGACGATTTTGAATGACCACCTCGCCAAGGAAACCCGCCAAGCGTAATCCCGTCGCGAAGGCGCTGCGAACGCTGAAGCCGAAGATCAAGCCGTCCGGAAAAGCCTACCGGCGGGCGAAGGCAAAAGAGGATATGAAATGAAACAGCAGCCCTCTACGATTCTGCTCATCCTTGCCCTCTTTGTTTCGCCGGCGAAAGCCAAGGTGCTCATCGAGGTCGATCTCGACACCCAACAAATGACGGTCACCGATCAATCCGGCGAGCCCCATGTTTGGAAGATATCCAGTGGCCGTTCGGGGTTCGAAACCCCGACAGGCGTATTCAGCGTCCAGCGTCTGGATGCCAATCACTTCTCGGATGAATATGATCAATCGCCGATGCCCTATTCGATTTTCTTTTCTGAGGGCCTGGCCATCCATGGCACCTATGAACGGGGCCTCGGACGCCCGTTGTCGCACGGATGTGTCCGCCTGGGGATTCCACATGCGCGCATGCTCTATTCCTGGGTCAAACAATATGGGGCCACAATCGAAATCAGCGGAATGGCGGATGATACATGGGACACCGATGACAACAGCTACGTCACAGAACGTCGATACACGAAAAGGCGTTCAAATCCGTCGTGGACCCTCTATCCGCCCGATGAATAATTGGTTTGGAGCCGAATGTGTGAGGCGAGTTTTTGCGTCTCCGATAGGGCTAGGTGTTTGGACGGCTTCAGCCCAGCGCCGCGATGCGGCGGCGCATCGAAAAACACTCAGCCTAATCCTCACCGAGAAATCGCGACAGGTTCTGATTTGCTAATGCATAAAACGAAGTGTCAGATTGAGTGAAGCGGATTTCCTGGCTTAAGTAGAAACTGATCGTTTCTTTAACGGCTGTCTTCCATTCATCCCAAGTGACCTTGCGTCCTGTCAATATTTCTTCCTCCTGCCGTAGCTTCTCTGCGTTGGACCGAAAAGTTTTGTAATCACCGGCGAGACCAGCGAGATCGGCAGCTCGAACTGCTTTTTCCTCATTCGACGTAAACTTTGCGTCTCGCCTTGTGCTCAGTATGGCCGCAACAACTTTTTCGATGGTGTCTTCAGGAACCGATTCAGCTCGCATGCACTGATCAGCCAAGTGGGCCGAATACTCTTCCTTGGTTATAAAGCCCTTATTGATGTGATTTTCATGATAACCCGCATCATGAAAAAGGAGGGCGTAATAGACGACTTCCGAGTTAATTGAAAGGCCCTCCGCGAGACAGCGATCCACCAATATTTCTCCTGCTGCCAACGCTCCAAGTACATGGATAAAGTTATGGTAGGGCATCTCGTCACTATAAAGTTCTGCTGCGACTTTCTCGAGATGAGCATTACGGATGCCGTCGAACCGGGTCATGAGCTGCAAGGCCCTAGTGCCTGAGTAACCTGGATGGTGTATAGTAAATATTCTCGACGCAGTGATCCAATACAAGTCAACTTTATGCGATTAGTTTTTCGCGATAACAGGCGCAACCTGGTCCCGACACCGCAAGCACTTCAATCTCGGATGAGAACCAGCCATAGAAAAGGGGATTCCATCACATCGGGCCCAAGACGCAATTGATGACCTATGTCAATGGTTGGTTTCTCTAGCGGACCAATGAATTGAGCCGTATAATTATTTTTCAATTGGGGTCAAATTATTATAGCCATCAGTTATGCATAAGGTCACCTATTTCCATGAGACCACG
>DATJTB010000333.1:0-12093 GCA_035503795.1 Methylocella sp. | reverse complement strand
GTGTTCGCCAATTACGACAGCCGCCCGCTCGAGCTTGCCGTGGCTTTGACGGGGGTTGTCGCGACCATGCCTTACATCGCATTGCAACTCGTCGGCATGGAGACGGTTTTCGAGGCGGTGGGTCTCAAGGGCGCAGTGCCTCTCATCGCGGCATTCGCCCTTCTGGCATTCAACACTTATTTTTCTGGGCTGCGCGCACCGGCCTTGATCGCGGTCGTCAAGGATCGCCTCATCTATATAGTGGTTCTCGTCGCAGTCCTCTTGATCCCGGCGAAACTTGGCGGCTATGGCGCGGTTTTCGCCGCGGCGGATGCGGCCTTCAAGGCCAAGGGGTCGGGCGGCATCTTACTGAGTGATGCGCAATTTTTGCCCTATGTCAGCCTGACCGTCGGCTCGGCGCTTGCGCTCTTCATGTATCCACATGCCCTCACAGGCATTTTCGCCAGCGCCAGCGCCAATGCCATCCGCAGGAACGCGATCCTTCTCCCCGCCTATTCCATCGTGTTGGCCTTGATTGCGCTCATGGGGCTCATGGGCCACGCCGCCGGGCTGAAGCTTTCCAACCCCAATGAGGTTGTGCCGCTCCTGTTCAAGAGCCTGTTTCCGGGCTGGTTCGCCGGGGTCGCCTTTGCCGCCATCGCGATCGGCGCGCTTGTGCCAGCTGCGATCATGAGCATTGGCGCGGCCAATCTCTTCACGCGAAATTTCTGGAAAGCCTATGTGCGGGCCGGCGCCTCGCCGGCCGAAGAGGCAAGGGTTGCCAAGATGAGCTCGCTTGCGGTGGTTGGCGGCGCTCTTTTGTTCATCCTGTTCCTGCCGGTCCAATATGCGCTTGACCTGCAACTGCTTGGCGGGCTGTGGGTTCTCCAGATCTTTCCAGCCATTATTTTTGGCCTTTTCACGAGCTGGTTCCGTCCCTCGGGCCTGCTACTGGGATGGATCGCCGGCTTCTCCGGGGGCACGCTCCTCGTCTGTTGGGACGGCTTCAAGCCGGCCGGCAAGCTTTACGCTCTATTCGGGGCTCATCGCCCTTTTTCTCAATATTCTCATTGCTGTGCTGGCGAGCGGGTTCTTTCATCTCACGATGAGGGAAAGAAGCGTCCCTGCCCAGTAGCCCGACTCTTTCAATAGCCAGCCGCGAGTGTGCCGCGCTGGCGAGGATCGGCGGCGCCCATCAAGAAACTCCCTCCGACCGAGATGCTTTGCGCCGACCCCCAGGCGCCATGCTGGACGACCTTGTGGCCCAAGGCTTCAAGCTGCCGGATCGTGTCGGGACTGAGCCCCGGCTCCGTCTGCAGCTCGTCCGGCAATCCCTGGTGATGAATACGCACCGTTTCGGTCGCTTCGGCCAGGTTCATCCCGTAATCGATCATGTCAAGAATGATCTGCGTGACGATCGTGATGATGCGGGAGCCACCCGGTGAGCCGGTGACGAGCTTCAACTCGCCATCCCGGAAAACCATGGTCGGCGCCATGGAGGAGAGCGGCCGTCGGCCCGGGCCCGGCGCATTGGCCGCCCCTCCCGTCAGCCCATAGGCATTCATCACGCCGGGCTTGGCCGCGAAATCATCAAGCTCGTTATTGAGCAATATGCCAGTGCCATCCGCGACAAGGCCAAGCCCATAGGAGAAATTCAAGGTGGTGGTATTCGAGACTGCATTGCCGTCGGAATCGACGATCGAGAAATGAGTCGTCTGGTCGCTTTCATAAGGAATGGGACCGATCGACTTGATATCTCCGGCGACGCTCGCCTTTGCTGGTGAAATCTCCTGGCGCAGTCTTTCCGCATAGGCCTTCGAAATCAGTCCTTGCACGGGGATGAAGACATGGTCGGGGTCCCCCAAATATTCGGCCCGATCGGCGTAGGCGAGCTTCATCGCTTCCGCCAGAAGATGCAGGCTTGCCGCGGAATTCGCGCCAAGGCCGGCCAGGGGAAAGCCTTCCAGCACGTTGAGCAACTCGATGACATGCACGCCACCCGAAGAGGGCGGCGGAACGGTCGCGATCTCATAGCCACGGTAGGTGCCGTATAGAGGCGCGCGCTCGATCGCCTTGTAGGATTTGAGATCATTCACCGTCATCCGGCCACCGGCGGCCCGCACCGACGCGACGATTCTTTCAGCGATCGGACCCTCGTAAAAGGCCTGGGCGCCGTCGCGTCCGATCGCTTCGAGGGATTGCGCGAGATCGCTTTCGATGAGCCGCTCACCTCGTTGAAACGGGCTTTGATCGGCATGCAGGAACACCCGTGCGGTCGAGGGCCAGCGCTTGAGCCTTTCTCGGGCCAAGGGCAACGAATCCGCAAGATCATCGGTAACCTCATATCCGGAGCGGGCCAGAGCGACGGCCGGCGCGGCGAGTTCGGCGAGCGAGAATTTGCCGGAGCCGTATTTTTGCAGCGCCAATGTCAGCCCAGCGACTGTTCCCGGCACGCCCACGGCCAAGCCGCTATCACGTGATTTCGCGGGCACGGCCGCGCCCGATTCATTCAGAAAGACATCGCTCGGCGTATCCTGCGGTGCCGCCTCGCGGTAATCGATCACAGTGGTCTTCTTTTCCTTGGCCAGATGGATGAGCATGAAGCCGCCGCCGCCGAGATTGCCAGCGCGCGGCAAAGTGACCGAAAGAGCCAGGGCGGTCGCAACCGCCGCATCGACCGCATTGCCACCTCGCCGCAAAATTTCGACGCCGATAGTCGCCGCGTTCGATTCCTGCGCGACGACCATGCCATGGCTCGCAAGCACTGGCAGGATGCGGGCGCCTAGAGCGGGATACGAAAAAACGGATTCTGGTTTTTCTAAATCCCGCTCTAACCTATTAGAATCGACCACGATGGGCGGATGTTGCGGCGGCTCTGCCCACGCGGCGAGCGGCTCCACGAGCCAACCCGCGAGGGCAAGCAGAAGGCCGGCAATCCGCATGCTCATCAGAGAGATACGGAAGCGATGCTGGCGATCGTTGGGATTCATGGCTCGCTCCTGAACGCAGCGATGATGGCCAGAAAGGCCGGGCCGAAGCTCGATGCCTTAGCGGCTCCGATGCCGGGGATGGTGATAAGCTCCGCTGTGGTGCGCGGCTGCCGTCTAGCCATTTCTGTCAGGACCCGATCATGAAAGATGACATAGGCGGGTAGCTTTTGCATCCGGGCGATCTCGATGCGCTTGGTCTTGAGCGCCGCAAACAAGCGATTTTCGTTCACTGTCAAGGGCACAAGCGTCTCCGCGGGTCGAGCCGGAGCGAATACGTCGTTTCCAGATGAATTGGGATCCTCGCTCTGCGACGTTTGGATCTCGGCGAGCCGCGTGCGCAGCCGCGACCTCCTTTTGGGCGACAAGGCCACGTCCTCGCGGAGCTGCAATGGAGCTTCGCCCTTGAGCACGGCTCGCCCGGCGCCCGTCAAAACCCAGCGGTCGCGATCCTCCGGATCCTGGATAATGAGCTCTGCGGCATGCAATTGGTGAAAGAGACTTTTCCATTGGGCCGGGGCGAACTCCTTGCCGACACCGAAAGTGGGCAGAAGATCATGCCCATGACGGCGGATGGCTTCAGTCATGCGTCCCGAGAGGAGATTGCCGATATGAGTGCCAAAAAAGCGCCCGGAGGTCCGATGGATCGCTGACATGAGTTTCTGGGCCGCGAGGGTCCCGTTGAAAAATCCCCATCGCCCGTCGCAAACATCGCAATGGCCGCAGGGTTTTGCATCTTCTCCGAAGGCCGCAAGCAAGCTCTGGCGCCGGCAGCGCGGTGACTCGCAAAGCGCGATCAAGGCGTTGAGCTTGCGCTTCTCGATGCGCTTGCGTTCGGGCGGCGCGCCGCTCTCAACGATCTGCCGCTCCCGCAAAAGAATGTCGGCATCGCTGTAAAGGGTCAGGGTCTCGGCGGGCAGCCCGTCCCGTCCTGCCCGCCCGATCTCCTGATAGTAGGCCTCGATGCTTTGCGGTAGATCGGCATGGCACACGAAACGGACATTGGGCTTGTCAATCCCCATGCCGAAAGCGATCGTCGCGACGATGACGATGCCGTCGCAATTGAGGAACTCATCCTGATGCGAGGTCCGCACTAGAGCGTCGAGGCCGGCATGATAGGGCAATGCCGCAATGCCACTTCCGCCGAGTTCGAGGCTGAGGCGCTCCGTGTTTTTCCGCGAACTGCAGTAGACGATGCCGCTTTGCCCCTTGTGGCGAGCGATGACCGCTTCAATCTGCCTCGCCGGGTCCGTCTTGCGTGCCATGGCGAGATAGAGGTTAGGCCGGTCAAAGGAGCGTAGGAAGACCTGTGGGCGAGTGGGAAACAATTTGGCGATGATTTCGGCGCGCGTCGGCGCATCGGCCGTCGCCGTCACCGCGATCGTCTGGAGATTGCCTATTCTGTGCGCGACTTCGGCAAAGTTGCGATATTCGGGCCTGAAATCATGCCCCCATTGAGAGACGCAGTGCGCCTCATCGATGGCGAGCACAGTGGCGCCAGCCTCGGAGAGGAGGCTTGCCGTGTCCGGACGGATCAGCCGTTCCGGTGCGATATAAAGGAGGCGATAGCGGCGGCGCCGCAAGCCCGTTTCGATGGCGAAATTATCTTCGCTGCTGTTCGACGAGTTCAAGGCTGCGGCTGCGATACCACGGGCCTTGAGGCTCTCGACCTGGTCGCGCATCAAGGCGATGAGCGGCGAGACGACAATGGTGAGACCCGGTCGGAGAATTGCCGGCAGCTGGTAGCACAAGGATTTGCCGGCGCCTGTCGGCATGACGGCAAAGACATTTTTACCGGACAGCACGGCACTGAGAATTTCCACCTGCCCCGGACGGAAGTCTGCAAAACCGAACGCCCGCGTCAGCGCCTCTCGCGCCTCTCCAATTTCAAAGCTCACTGGCGGTTATTCCAAAAAAACTCGCTCGCGGGAGCGGTTGGTGGCAGATCGAAAATGTGAACTCGATATTAGCGGTCCAAGAATCAATCTCTAGGAAGAAAACTGTTTCCTGGTGATCCAAATCATGCCGACGGCCTGGCCCCGGCGAGAATCGAAAGGATCGTCCCCTTCAAATTTTGACGGTTAGCTTCGGTCATTTTTCCGCGCGGGGCTTCGATCGCGAGGTCAGCGATCAGATGTCCAGGTGCTGCCGACAAGAGCAGGATGCGGTCGGCAATTGCGATCGCCTCCTCGATATCATGTGTGACCATGAGGGTTGTGGCCTGGCGTTTCAATACGAGGCCGAGGAGTTCCTCGCGCAGCCTTGCGGCGAGCGGCGCATCGAGGGAAACAAAGGGTTCATCGAGAAGGAGAAAATCTGGCCTGATCAGAAAGGCGCGGGCAATCGCCACGCGCCGGGCGAGTCCAAGCGACAGTTCGCCGGGAAAATGATCGAGATGGTGGGACAAGCCGAGTGCCGTAACGATCTCGGCAAATTCAGCCTCATTCGCCGTGCTGACAAGCCTCAGATTCTGCGCCACGCTGCGCCAAGGCAAGAGACGCGGCTCCTGAAAGACCATGCCGATCTTGTGGTGGCTCGGCAGCGCCACATGGCCTTCGAAAGCTCTGTCCAATCCGGCGATGATCCGCAGAAGCGTGGTCTTGCCGCAACCCGAAGGACCAAGACAGGCGCAAATCTCGCCCTTTTTCAATCGGAAAGCGAGATCAAGAAGGATCGTGCGGGTCTGTGTGTCCACGCCGTGGAGCTGCTTTTGCGTGATCACGACATCAAGCGCCATGCGGTCTGCGCCAGCGCGAAATATGGCGTTCGAACGGCTGCATGAGGAAGGTCTCGACCGCCAGCATGATAAGGACAAAAGGGAACGCATAAGCGAAAAGCCGCGTCACGTCGAAGAGCTGAAAGGCGACGCCGATCTCAAACCCTACGCCATTCGAGCGGCCGAGCAATTCCACGACGAGAACGATTTTCCAGACAAGCGAAAGACCAGAGCGCATCGCCGCTGCCACATAGGGCATGAGCTGTGGCAAGAGGACATGCCTGAGCCTTTGGACGAAGGCAAGGCGGAACACGAAGGCCATCTCGTCCAGCTCTTTGTCGAGCGTCCTTGCTCCCTCCCGCAATATGACTGCCGTGTTCGGCAGTTTATTGAGCGCGACGGCACCAATCGCCGCCCTCTCATTGAGGCCGATCCAGATATAGGCCAGCACAATGATGACAAGCGCCGGTACATTGAGCAGAACGATCAGCAAGGGATCACAGAAGCGGTCGATCTTTTTGCTAAGGCCCATGGCGACACCGAGGAGTGAGCCCAGGACCATGGCCAAAGTGAAAGCGGCCGCGACGCGATAGAAGGTGATCGCGAGATTGGTGAACAGGGCTCCCGAGCGCGCTTCGCCCACCATCACGGATAGCACGGCGGTTGGCGTAGGCAGGGTGCTGGACACGCCCAAACGCGACGTCAGTTGCCATAGGATGAGCAAGCTGATTAGGGGCACCAGCCGTGTGAGGCCATGGCTCGATACGAAAAAGTAGTGACCTATTTTCCGCATCAATCCCGCTCTAAACGATGACAATCGATGCCGATGATTTTGAATCGAGAGGGTCCAACAACATCCGGATCCCGTATCAATTTCCCGGTGGGGTCAAACCGATCTCGCCGTTGAAATAGGTTTGCTCATCGAAATCCTTCGCCGGCCCGGTGAGCACCTCGCCACCGGCTTTAGCAAGAGCGGAATAGAGGATTCGCGCGTCCTTGGCCTCCTCTTCGACTGGGCGGTGCGGAATGCCATCCGCATAGCTTCTGCGGTAAAGGGCGAGGCCAACCTTGCCCTCGATGGCTCCCTGGCCGGCGATTTTTTCCCAATCGCTGCCTGAATGAGCGAGAATATCCTTGGCTTTGGCGGCAGCTTTGAGGAAACCGTTGAGTGCCGCCGCATGGCTTTGCGCAAAATCGTCGCGAAAGACATAGCCGACCATGGCAACCGGCCCCTGGGCGCCAAGATATTTCTCGATTGTCTGGATGGTGATGAGTGGTTTGAATCCCTGCGCTTCCAGCGCCACCGAAAAATTCCAGTAGTTCAGAATGGCGTCAGCCTCGCCCACCAAAGCCTTCTGATAGAGAAGAGAGGGCGCGCCATAGACAACGTTGGCTTCTGCCGCAATATCGACATTTTTTTCTTGAGCGAAAGCCTGCAGCAAAAGCCAGCTCTTGTCCAGCGGGCCACCAGCGACGGCGATCGTCTTGCCTTTCAGGGCGGCCAGATCGGTGATTGTCGAACCCGGTTTGACCAGCAGGGCGCCAAGCGCGGTTGAATAGGGAACGAAACGGAGCGATTGGCCCAGCGACCTCTGCCTTGCGACCCACAGCCAGTCGGTCAGGATGAGGTCCGCCGTGCCGCCGAGAAGAGCGATCTTGGCGGCTTCGGGTGATGCATATTCCGTGATGTCAAGGCTGATGTCTTCTTGGTGATCGAGACCCTGTTCCTTCAAGACAGCGAGCTCCCAGGAAAAAGTCCCGGTTTTTTGCACGGCGAGCCGGATCGTTTCGCCGGCAGCACAGCCGTTGACAAGCCATGCCAGCGTGAGGAAAAACACGGCCAAGCGGCAAGCGCCAAGAAAAAGCCGGCCGCAGCTGGCCGAAAACGCGTGGCCAATTAAGCCTCGCGAGGAAGGCCGTTCGTCGGGGTGTGGGTTGTCATTCACCATATGGTCAGGATACATGCTTTCTTGCGACGGCCCAATATGGTTCGAGAAGCCAGGATGGCAGAGCCAGGACGATTTTGAGCGATGCCCGAGCCATAAGTGTCGTTTTCTGGCGCTATCAGGGAAGGAAATCGGATATGAAGCTTGCTTATGTTAGTCTTGTTGCCGCGGCCGCTTGGGCCGGTTCCATCGCAGCGGCCTTCGCTGGCGATGCGACCGCCGGCGAGACGGTCTTCAATGCGAAATGCAAAGTCTGCCACAAGATCGGCGAAGGCGCCACGAATTTCGTTGGTCCAGAACTGAATGGACTGATTGGCCGCAAGACAGGTTCCGTACCGGACTACAGCTATTCCGACGCGAATAAGGATTCCGGCATCACTTGGGATGAAGCCAAGCTCAACGACTATCTGAAAAACCCGAAGGCTGTAATACCTGGCACAAAGATGATCTTCGCAGGTCTGCCAAAGGAAGCCGATCGTGATAATTTGATTGCCTATCTTTCTCAGTTCGGCGCCGACGGCAAGAAGAAGTAGTGTCTGCTTCTCCCTCCTTCTTCATGTTCTCTATGGTCCCTCGCGGCGCTGAAGCATGCCCCTCGAGGGATCGTATGCGACAATCGCACCTATGAGAAAGAAGAGGGTCGCACCAAGCACCACCCCCAGGGCCAGAAGATTCACCTGCTCATAAAAGGCGAAACGAATCAGTTCGACGGCGTGGGTGAAGGGGTTGAGTTCGCAGATGTAGGCGAGCCAAGGACTGCCTTCCCTGACCCGCCACAAAGGGTAGAGTGCTGAGGAAGCAAAGAACATCGGAAAATTGACGAAATTCATGATCCCGGCGAAATTTTCCAATTGCTTGATCAAGGAAGACAAAAGCATGCCGAGCGCGCCGAGCATAAGACCGACTAGCAGCACCGCCGGCAGCACGCTCAAATAGCCGAAAGGTGAGGGGGGCTCGATCTCCCAGAAATAGGCGATGAGCAGAAAGGCGTAGACCTGGATCGCAGCGACCAATGTGCCGGCGATGAGCTTGGAGACGAGAAGAAACCAGCGTGGGAAGGGGCTGACGAGCAGGCTGCGCATATTGCCCATCTCGCGGTCATAGACCATCGAAAGGGAAGTCTGCATGCCGCTGAACAAGGTGATCATCGCCATGAGGCCTGGAGTGATATAGTCCTCATAAAGCACATAGGTTTCATAGGGCGGGATGATCGACACGCCAAGGACCGACCGAAAGCCCGCAGCGAAAATGAAGAGCCAGACCAGCGGGCGCACCAGGGCGGAGACGAAGCGCTCGCGCTGGTGCAGGAAGCGTAATGTCTCCCGCCAGACAATGCCTTTGAAGCAGCGCGCATATTGGACTACGCCGAAATCCTGTCTGAAATTCCGATCAAGCGGCTCGGTGAGTCCTGCGGAGGTCATGGGCTTTCCTTTCGGGCGACGCTCACCAGGGAGGTGAAAGCGGTACCGATCTCGGCGGCGCCGGCCCTTGCCGTGACCTCGCTTGCAAGCCCCTGATCCAGGATACGGCCCGCATGAATCACGACGACATCATCGGCGGGCGTCACTTCGTCAATGAGATGGGTCGCCCACAGCACGCCGACACCGGCCTCGGCAACGAGATAGCGGACATGGGCGAGAATATCGGCGCGGGCTTTGATATCAAGGCCAGCCGTCGCTTCGTCGAGCAAGAGCAGAGGGGGGTGATGCAGCAGAGCCCGAGCGATTTCAATTCGTCGAATCTGACCACCGGACAGGGTGCGGACCCGCTCGTCCAGATGGCCGCTCATTCCGGTCCGCTCAAGAACGATCTGGGAGGAGAGTAAAGCTTCCTTCGCCGAAATCCCATGCAGGCTCGCGTGATAGAGAAGATTTTGCCGCACGGTCAGATCGAGATCGAGCGTGCGGGCCTGGAACACCACGCCGAGTTGGCGCAAGGCGGCAGAAGGCGTCATGTTCACATCAAAGCCGAAAATACGGATTGTGCCGGGTGGCGCTGCATAGAGGCGGGTGATGAGACTGAAGAGCGTGCTCTTGCCGGCGCCGTTGAGCCCAAGGAGAATGCAGAAACTGGCTGGCCGAACTGAGAAGGAAACGTTGCGCAAAGCCGGACGGGCGCCATAGCTGTGACTGAGATGTACAATTTCAAGAGCCGCGGGGGCCGGCCCCGGGGTCCCGCGACCGGTCATCTTAGGTAGGGTTGAAGGATCTGTCATTGTGCTGCGATCGCCACGCCCCATGGAAAGGAACCGACGGCGATCGATTTCACCACTTTGAGCTTGGTCACATCGATCACCGAGACATCATTCGAGATGCCGTTGGTCGCATAGAGATATTTTGCATCTGGGGTGAATGCCAATTGCCAGACTCGCTGGCCAACGAGCAGGTATTTCTCGACCCTTTTTGTCGTCGTATCAACGACCGCGACACGATTGGCCGGGCCGAGTGCCACGAAGGCCAGCTTGCCGTCGGGCGTAAAACGCAGCCCTACCGGCTGGATAGCCTCCTTTGAGAGCCCCGGCACGGCGAAGGTAATCTTCTGTTTGACCTTGGGGCTGGCCGCATCGATCACGCTGATGGTTCCGCCGACTTCGGCGGTTACCCAGAGCTCCGTCCCATCTGGCGTATATTGGGCGGCGCGCGGGCGCGCATCAACAAGCACATTGGCGATGATCTGATGACTCTGCGTATCGATCAAATGCGCCATGTTCGTCGTTTCCGACGTATTGACGAGCACCTTGCCGTCCGGGCTCAGCCCCATGCCCTCCGGCTCGACGCCGACCGGAATCTCGGCGACGACTTTGCGCGTCGCCGGCTCAATCGCGGTCACCATATTGTTGTTCTCGTTTGAAATATACAAAAGCTTGCCGTCGGGACTGAGGATCAGCAATTCCGGATCCGGGCCGGACGGCAGAGTCCCCACCACAGCGAGCTTCTTCGTGTCGAAAACCTGGATCAGATCATCGTCGCCGGCGCAAATGTAAAGCTCGCCGCCGTCCTTGCTAAGGACGATCCCGCGCGGCCGGTGACCAACCGGCACGGTATTCGTGACTTCCAGTTTATCCGTGTCGATGATCGAGATCGAGTTGCCCTTCTCATTCGAGACATAGGCGGTGAAAGCCAAAGCCGCAGTTGGGTAAAGAGCGCCGAGGAATGGGCACATGAGGATGAAGACGCGCGCAAGAAAGGGCCATTGGTTTTTACCTGAAGTCGTCATCGCAGCCTGCACTTCGTTTCCGGTTCATCGTAGCCGAGCGTATCAAGCTCCGAGACTTGATGGAGAAAACCTTCCTGCGGCGAAACCGAGACGATCATGCGGCCATCGCCAAGCAGGATAGGCTGGCGCAATTGCTGATTCCAATGGCGCAGTGTCTGTTTTTGGCCCTTGAAGGCAGCGATCGAGAAATCGGAGCTTGTCAGATAGTCGCGGATTGTCTGCGGATCATTCGAATTCGTGCGCGCCGCCGCCTCGCCGATCATCCGAACCGCGACCCAGGCATTGTTATCGCGCGCATTCATGCCGCGGAAAGCGAGTTTCCGGAACCGGTTTTGCAATTGAATGGCCCCCCATTGCTCATGACTTGCGTCCCAGCTCATCGGCTCGAGCCCTGCCGAGCCTGCCACGGGGCGGGCGTCCCACGTATGATAGGGAAGATATTTGGCGAAGACCTCGCTTTCATCCGCGGCAACCAGAACGTCATAAGGGGCTGCCTCCTGCGTCACGACGGGCATCAACCTTTGCGTCTGAACGCTGCCGGAATCCGAGCGCCGGCCGCCGCCCTTGTCCTCAAAAATACGTTCCTCAACAATTTTGGCGCCGAATTTCCTGGCGGCATGACGCAAGGCGGCGGCGTAAATTTCATCCTCGTCGTGGGAGCCCTTGATCAAGAGCCAGCGGTTCCACTTTTTCCAGACAAGATATTGGGCAAGGCCATCGGCGAGCATGGCGTAAGAAGGCGCCACATGAAACACATTGGCGCGGCAATTTTCTTCGCGCAGCGAGTCCTCGGGCGCGCTCGTGTTGAAGATGAGAACATCCTTGCCCTTTGCCGCATCGGAAAGATCAAGGAGCGCCGGAGCAGGAAGGTCGGCGAGCACGAAATGAATGCCCCGTGCGACCAATCCGTTCAAAACGGCGGCCGGTTCGCTGCCTGGCGCCAGTGGCCGGTCTTCGATCGTATAGAGCTGGCCGAGAAACCGCCCGGTCGTATTATTGTCCTCGATCCCTAGGTGGGCGCCTGCAATCCCGTCATCGGGCGCCGGAATATCGAGAATAGAAATGGTTTCCCGGCTATGCGGCGCTCGAATGAAGCCGATCTTCAACTCGATAGACAAAACCGCGTCGCAAGGCCAGGAGCAAAGGCCGAGGATCAGACTGGCAAAGAGGCGGAGGCGGTGCGATTCACGGATCATGCGGACAGGGCGGTTGGGGCTTTCAGGGGACTGCAGGTCATCGCGATCTCAAC
>DATJTB010000332.1:0-13600 GCA_035503795.1 Methylocella sp. | reverse complement strand
AAGGAGCCTTGCATAGCCCGTTTCTTCCTTTTTCGCCAATCGTACCTTTTGACGAGCGGCTGCCGTCCTTGGCCTTGTAAGAATTTCGGCGGCGACCGGACAAAAATGTTTCACGTGAAACATTTTTGTCCGATTCCAGGGAAAAATCTTACATCCAAGCCTTAAGACCGGCTGGTCTCACATATTCGGATAATTGGGACCGCCGCCATCGGGGCACCCAGTCGATGTTCTGCGCCGGATCCTTGATGTCGCGGATCTTGCAGTGCACGCAGTTCTGCGCGTTGATGACGAAGCGCGGATCGGTTCGCAATTCCTCATCGGCATAGATGACTTCATAGGCGCCGGCCGGGCAATAGAGCCGCGCCGGCTCGCCATATTCGGGCAGGTTTCTTATTGCAACAATAACAAACTGCACCTACAGGCGACTCCCAGAGAGGTCCGGGCCGATCGCTCTCTCCCAGTACGAGCGGTTCGAACACATTCGCGAGGCGCTGAAGAAAGAGGGAATCAATATCCCGCTGCCGATCACATGAAGTTCTACGACGTCTGGGGCACCCAGTTCGCTTGCAATCATTTCGCGGTGCCGTGGTCTCGGGCCTTCGACACGCCCTACAAATGGATGAAGCAGATCCCGTCCTTCTTCGGCGGCACCCGCAGGGCATGGCGATCTCCTGGCCAGGACACATCACAGACAAGGGTGGAATTCGCTGGCAGTTCCACCACGTGATCGATATTGTGCCGACGCTCCTTGAGGTTACCGGCATTCCCGCGCCGGTCATGGTAGACGGCATCGCTCAAAAGCCGATTGAGGGCGTGAGTCTTGCCTATACCTTCGCCAAGGAGGACGCCGACGCGCCTTCGCCGCACAAGATCCAATATTTCGAGATGATGGGGGTACAGGGGCTCTACAATGACGGCTGGATGCTGAGCGCGGTGCCGGTCCGTCCACCGTGGGATCTGCTCGGCAAGGCGATCCTCGATCCGGCCAGCGCGTTCAAATTCGAGCTGTACGACGTGCGGCATGACTGGACGCAATACACTGACGTGGCCGCGGTGATCAAAGCGCTGAAGGACCAGAATGCGCTGAAAAGGTTTATGAAGCCGGCTGAATTGCAAACGGCCATGTTCCTGCAGTTGGTCGCCGGCGGCCATCTGCTGCTCTTGGTCACGCGCACGGAACATTGGTTCCTGAAACGGCCCTATCCGGCAGGCCCGCTGTTCCTGGCGATCGTGTTGACGCAGATCGTGGCGATCTTGATGTGCGCCTTCGGCTGGCTGGTCACGCCGATTTCGTTGAGACTCATCGCGTGGGTCTGGGTTTACAATCTCGCTTGGATGTTCCTTCTGGGCGGCATTCGCCTTGTCGCTGATGCCTTCATCGAGCATCGCACTGCGCGAGCTCAGAGGAGCTTCGAAGTCGTCAACCAGCCTCTACACCCTAATGCGCCTGCAATACGCTCTGGGCTTAGGAGTTGACCATGGACTATCGTGAGAAGTTTTTCGTCGATCCGGGAAAGACGCTGAAGCTTAAGGACATCGACCCAGCGTTTAAGGGACATCACGAAACGGCGGAAGCCGCAGCCAAGGAAATCGAGAGTTACCGGGGCAAGCCGTCAGTCCTTGCTTTATGCGGAGAAGAAGCATTCGGTCCTGATCGTCTTGCAGGCCCTCGACGCCGGCGGGAAAGATGGCACGGTCAATCACGTCTTGGCCGCCTTCAACCCGCAAGGCGCCAAGGTCACCGGTTTCAAGCAGCCGACGCCTCTGGAGCTCGCCCATGATTTTCTGTGGCGGGTTCATCCGCACGCCCCCGCTAAGGGCGAAATCGCGATCTTCAACCGCTCTCATTACGAAGACGTTCTCGTCACCCGCGTGCACAAATTGATCGACAAGCCAACCTGCATCGCGCGCTACGACCGGATCCGCGACTTTGAGAAGGAGCTGGTGGAGAGCGGGACGACGATCTTGAAATTCTTTCTGCATATCAGCAAGGAAGAGCAGCTTGCCCGCTTCGCTGAACGCCTCGATGATCCGCAGCGGAACTGGAAGATCAGCGAGTCGGATTACAGCGAACGAGCGCTCTGGGACGATTACATCGCGGCCTTCGAGGACGCGTTGAGCGCAACCAGCGCTCATCATGCGCCCTGGTTCGTTATTCCAGCCAACCATAAATGGTTTCGCAACCTGGCGGTTTCCCAGATCGTCGCCGATTCTGTGGAAGATCTCCACATGTCATATCCAAAACCCACGGTCGATTTGGCGGACATAAGGCGGAAATATCACACAGCCGAAGAGGCGGAAAAAAAGGACAAACACCATGTTGGATAAGCAGATGACAAACCCTGCAAAGCCCGCAAGCCTTGATCCGCTGACGGCCTTTAACCCGATTGCGGCCTCGTTCGGAAACGTCATGACAGCGTGGCCGGAGTACGTCGTCGATGCGTTCCAGCGCAGCGTGCTCTTCCTCGAGATTCTACGGGAACGCGGCGACGAACAGGCTTCGATGGCATCACGGCCAATGGCGACCGTGCTTCGCTTCGATCATGAAATCCTTTCCACAGCGTACCGGAAGCTGCGTCGGAGGTAACCACCGATCCGCGAAACTGAAGTATCAATCGGCGGTCGAAATCGAGCCTGAAAACGTCATCATCTGATTCACCCGCCGGGTTCGCCATGGATGGCCTCATTCGATCCGAAAGCTGAATCGCGGACAAGACGCTTGAAATTGTCGCTTCAGCCAGCGAATGCGGAAAAAAGGGCACGAGGCGTTGCATTCGCACCTTATATGGTCTTGACGTTCTGTGACAAACGGGACTTGACCTGGGAAGCGCTGGCTGTTGAAGGTCTCTTGCTCCCACACCGCCATTTGGGAAGCACCAGTTCACTGTCATCTGCCGCTGGTTTCTCAGGAATAGCGCTGCATGTACTTTATCCGGTTAACGGCCGTCATCGCCATCATCCTGGCGTTCGCAGGATTGTTTTCCGTCGACTCCGCGAAAGCGGAAACGCCAACAGGAACGCCTGCGACATTCGTCGGAGCAGCCGCTTGCGCTGGCTGCCATGCGGCGGAGACCGAACGCTGGAAGACCTCGCATCACGCCCTCGCCATGCAGAAGGCCACCCCCATCACGATTCTTGGCGATTTCGCCAATGCAACGCTGACCGATCACGGCGTCGCAACGGTTTTTTTCCGCGACGGCGATAAGTTCATGGTGCGGACTGAAGGGCCGGACGGTGTGCCTCATGATTATGAAATTGCCTACACCTTCGGCGTCTTTCCGCTCCAGCAATATCTGATCGCCTTTCCGGGCGGCCGCTATCAAGCGCTCGGGATCGCTTGGGACGGCCGTCCGAAGGAGCAAGGTGGACAGCGTTGGTTTCCCCTTTACCCAGGCCAGACTTTACGAGCCGGCGATAGCCTCCATTGGACTGGACGCGACCAGACTTGGAACTATCAATGCGCGAGCTGCCATTCCACGGATTTGAAGAAGAACTATGATCTTGCTGCCGATAGCTATGCCACCCGCTGGAGCGATGTGGACGTCGCCTGTGAGGCGTGCCATGGCCCGGGCTCCCGCCATGTGGCCTGGGCCGAAGCGCGATCAGGCGCTGGCTCGGGATCATCGCAAAATGCACCAGACCGTCCGCCGGCTACCGGCGAGATAGGGCTCACCACGCGTCTCGAACCAGCCAGCCGCGACAAATGGCAAATGAACTTCGAGACGGGCGTCGCCCAGCGCTCCGAGCCGTTGAACTCACAGGAACTCGACATATGTGCGGGATGCCACTCTCGCCGCAAGCCAATTGCACAGAATCCGCCCACAGGCTCGGTGTTTCTGGATGGCTATCTGCCCGCTCTGCTTGATGCCGGCCTCTACCATGCCGACGGCCAGATCGACGGTGAAGTATTCGAATATGGATCTTTCGTCCAAAGCCGCATGTATCATGCTGGGGTCACCTGTTCCAACTGCCATGAGCCGCATAGTTCGGCGCTCCGCGAAAAAGGCAATGGGCTCTGCGCGCAATGCCATCTGCCGGCGAAATTCGACGCTGCGGAACATCATCATCATCCGCAAGACAGTGCCGGCGCCCAATGCGTCAATTGCCACATGCCCTCGAAAACCTACATGATGGTGGACGACCGCCGCGATCATAGCATCCGCGTGCCGCGGCCCGATCTCTCGGCATCGACCGGCGCACCCAATGCCTGCACGAGCTGCCATGCGGACAAACCCGCCGAATGGGCTGCGCAAAATCTAGCGGCATGGTTTCCGCACGGGCGGCAGACCATGCCCCATTATGGTGCTGCGATTTATGCTGGCCGCACCGGCGCCGCAAACGCCGAGCCTTTGCTCGATGCGCTGATTGCGGATCTTGATCAGCCAGCCATCGCCAGAGCGACCGCCTTGGCGCTGCTCGCGCCTGTTGCCTCGCTCGCTTCCGAGGCCGCGATCAGGACGGCTCTCGCCGACCCAAACCCGCTCGTTCGCGCCGCCGCGCCGCGCGCGCTGCCGCCGTCGCCGACACCGGCGATGGCAAAAGCCGTGGCGCCCCTGCTTAGCGATCCAACCCGCGCGGTCCGCATCGAAACGGCGCGGGTGCTCGCTCGTGTCGACCATCAGTCACTTTCGCCCCAGCAGCAAACCGCATTTGCCGCCGCCACGCTCGAATTGTTCGCAGCCGAAATGAACGATGCCGAACGGCCGGAGGCGCATTTGAATCTCGGCCTCTTGGAGACGAAGCTCCGTCACCCTTCCGAGGCGGAGACCCAATATCAGACCGCCTTGCGCCTCGATCCAAATTTCACCCCCGCGCTCGTCAACCTCGCCGATCTCGACCGCATGCGCGGGCAAAATCAGGAAGGCGTCGAGCTTTTGCGCAAGGCCATGGCGATTGACCCGAATAATGCGGATATAAGGCACTCGCTCGGCCTCGCACTCGTGCGTCAGCACAATTATGCCGAGGCGCTCCCGGAATTGCGACAAGCCAGCGCGCTTGCACCCGACAATGCACGTTATGCCTATGTCTACGCGATTGCGCTGAATTCCATCGGCTCTCCAGCACAGGCGATGGAGCTGCTCGAAACCGCCCACGAACGCCATCCGGCCGATCGAAACACGCTTCTTGCCCTTGTGTCGATTGCCCGTGACTCCGGCGATTTCGCGACCGCACTTATCCACGCGCGCGAACTCGTCGCGCTCTACCCGCAAGACATGGAGCTTCGCATGCTGGTCCTCGACCTCGAAAAACGCCAGGCGCATTAAACGCTTGCCGAAACGAATAACGACGAGGACTGTCAACCACTGATTTGTCCAGATGCTTGTTTGCTGTCCCGTTTAAACGATCTGGCACCTGCCCTTCCCCCTTCGCTGCGCTATGATAAGGATTCCCATTCAATCGTGGTTATATGCGAGTCGGATCGAATTCACCGTAAGGTCACTGGAGATTGAACGGTCGACCGACATCATTCAGCACTACAACACTTGCGCTTGATAAATTTCTGCGAAAAAGTTCTTGGGCGTCGGGAGGCTCCGCCTCACGGTCGCGTGTAACGGCAAACATGGAGACGATCATGCGGTGGGCATTTATGGGGATTTCTTTTGCAATATTGATGTGGTCTCAGGCCGCCACCGCGGATGAGTTGCCCGATTGCAAGACAATTCGCAATGCCGCCAAGAAGATGGAATGCCTACAAAACAGCATCGCCATACTCGAAAAACAGGCAACAGGAAATGTCCTCCAAATGGGGACCAACGCGTTCGGCCAGAATCAATCAGACTCGCCGAACTGGTCGCTCCAAGATTTGCCAAGTGGTGGACCAACGAGTTGGACATCGCCTCCCATTTACTTTGCGCGGCAGTTTGCAGCCAGACCAACGGTGTCTGTCGCCATAGCCGGCATTGAGTCCGGTACCAATCTCGATACCGATCGATATGGTTTTTCGGTGGAAGCTACGGATGTCAACGAAACTGGTTTCACGGTCACTATTCGTAGGTCTCAGGGGGTCTTGTACGGTGTTACTGTGAATTGGCTCGCATACGGTCCAAAGAAACCGTGACGGAGCGCTCACCACAGCCGCTCATGTCTGGCGATCGCGCAGCAGGGGCGCTGGGGCGCGTGCATTGATGACCTCGAAAGGACTCGCGCACGGCATCGAATCTCTTTTGTCGGATCGAGGACCGTTCTTTCGACCTTCAAATATTTCGAGAAACTGTCCCGCAGATTCGTTGCCCGGCAGGGTACCTCGCGGTTGTCGTTCCAATGCATAGCCTTCATGGCTTCCCGCGTTTCGTTCCTGCTCGGCGCACAACGTCCAGCACGCATTGAAGCAGCTCTTGAGGCTTGAAGCATTTCCATCAAAAATTACGACGTGCCTAAATTTCAGGCAGACTACGTTGCGACAGATCAATGAATCGCATGCGTTCTTTACATGCATGTTCTTCGGGGGGCAAAAATGAGGCGTCTTTTGGGGGCGTGATGCGTGATACTCGACTGCAGTGGGATTGAGCGGCTCCTCAAGAAGTGCCTCGATCGTGAAAGGAAATACTATGAGCGATCCGAAAGAATGCCTAAAGACAAACACAAAGAGGCGGGCCGCATTTCGGCGCCTTCTCGGCAGACTCGCCGCCGGGGCGGTGTTCGCCAGCCTCCCCATGCTGGCGGGTACCGCGCAAGCGCAAACAAGAAGGCACCCCCAGCCGCAGACAGCCGCCGCGCAGACATCTTCTGATGAAAAGCCCAACATTCTCTTTATCATGGGCGACGACATTGGCTGAATGCAGCCGAGCATTTACCACCGGGGTCTAATGGTCGGGGAAACGCCCAACATCGACCGCATCGGTAACGCGGGTGCAATCTTCATGGACTATGTCGCCATGCAGAGCTGCACTTCTGGCCGCAATGCCTTTTTTACCGGCATGTATCCGTCGCGCACGGGCCTGATCCCGCCGCAACTGCCGGGCAGCCCGTCCTATCTGCGGCCCGGCACTCCGGCGCTTGCCAAATTCCTTTATGATCTGGGCTACACGACGGGTGAGTTCGGCAAGAACCACCTTGGCGATCACACCGCGGCGCTGCCGACGGCGCATGGCTTCCAGGAATATTGGGGCTATCTCTACCATCTCGACGCGACGCAGCAGGTGAGCTTCCCTGACATTAACAAGTCGCCGACGGAGCAGGGCATCGCCCCACCGTGCAAAAACACGCCCGTCCTTGGCCTACCCGAGGTTCCCGGCGCTGTTGATCCCAAAACCACGACTTGTCTGACGCCGCCGCGCCCGGTCATCTGGTGCTACTCCTCCGACGGAACGGAGAAGAACCAGACATGCAAGGACGAGGGGCCGCTGACGCTCGACCGGTCGCGGACGGTGGACGAGGAAATCTCTGCCAAGGTCATCGACTTCCTCGACCGTAACGACCCCAAGAAAACCGGCAAGCCGTTCTTCGTTTGGTATAACCCGGCGCGCATGCATGTCACAACCATGCTCTCGTCGAAATACATGGACATGGTGGGCACAAAGGGCGGCAAGGATTGGGGCGTCAATGAAGCCGGCATGAAGCAGATGGACGATAACATCGGCTATGTGCTGAAAAAGCTGGAAGATATGGGACAGCTCGATAATACGATTGTTGTCTTCACCACCGACAATGGCGCCGAGGCGATCACTTACCCGGACGGAGGTATCACCCCATTCAAGGGCCAGAAAGGCGAGCCCTGGGAAGGCGGCTACCGGGCTCCGCAGGTAGTTCGCTGGCCTGGCCACATCAAGCCGGGCACGGTCAAGAACCAATTGTTCGCAGCTCTCGACTGGCTGCCGACATTCGTCGACATCGCCGGCGGCCCCAATGGCGACGGGTTGAAGAAGGAAATCGAAGAAGGCAAATACCCCGGCATCGTCAAAACGACACTCGACGGTTTCGACCAGCGCGACTATCTCGAAGGCAAATCAGAAAAATCGGCGCGCGATGTCTTCTTCTATTACTCGGGCGCGACTCCGTCCGCGGTCCGCTACAAGAACTGTCGCAGCCTGGGGCGACGGGGTGGATCATGCCCCTTGTTCCATTCCACTGGACCTTGGTCCAGAATATCAAGCGCGATCCTTTCGAGCAGGCGGTTGGCCAGGATCAGACGGTTATGGGCTTCGGCGGTGCGCTCGCCGGCCCGGTTTCCGCCTGTCTTTATGATTGGAACATGCTGCCGCTCGGCCAGCAGTTGTGGCTGGAGGAGCTGGAATCCTACGCCAAGTACCCGCCGCTGCAGGCTCCGGAGACTTACAACCTCCAGCAAGTTATCGAAATGGTCAAGAAAGCCCATACCAATCACCCGAGCGACTAACCTAGGCGATGGGCAAGTTTGCGCTTGCGTATGCCGATCAGGCCGAGCAGGACCACGCCGCTCTGAAGAGGCGGCGGTGCGCGCAGGCGTCATTGACGTGGAGTTTGAGAACTGATGTATGCCCGCGCCTGCTTTCACAGTCGGGGCGCGGAAAATGAGTTTGGCGCCTTATCCAGTAGGCAATCGCAAGTTTCAACCCATAGGTGAATTCGTGATACGATTGACATCACTCGTTACCGCCGCAATGACGGCATTATGGCTCGGGCTCACATTCAGCCTCCCGTCCTTTGCCCAAGAATCAAGTTCGTCCACTAAGCCCAACATTCTCGTCATCATGGGCGATGACATCGGCTATTGGAACATCAGCGCCTACAACCGCGGCCTGATGGGCTACCGCACGCCCAACATCGACCGCATCGCCGATGAAGGCGGAATTTTCACCGATTACTATGGCCAGCAATCATGTACGGCCGGCCGCGCCGCGTTCATCACCGGTCAGAGCCCAATGCGTACAGGCCTTCTGAAGGTTGGGCTGCCGGGGGCAAAAGAGGGGCTGTCTGATAAGGATCCGACGCTCGCCGATCTGCTCAAGCCACTCGGCTATGTGACCGGTCAATTTGGGAAGAACCATCTCGGAGACCGCAACGAATTTCTGCCGACGGTTCACGGTTTCGACGAGTTTTTTGGCAATCTCTACCATCTCAATGCTGAGGATGAACCTGAGCACGCCGAATATCCGAAGAACACAGAGTTCAAACTGCGCTTTGGCCCGCGCGGCGTGCTCAGATGCACGGCGACAACCACCGACACTCCAGGTGACGACCCGCGTTTCGGCAAATGGGGCAAGCAAAACTGCGAAGACACCGGCCCCCTCGACAAGAAGCGCATGGAAACTGTGGACGACGAGTTTCTGAAAGCGACCCTCGACTTCATCGACCGCGCGCATCAAAACAAGAAACCGTTCTTTGCATGGTTCAATTCGACCCGCATGCACATTTGGACTCGCCTGAAACCCGAGTCGCAAGGAAAGACCGGCCTTGGCCTTTATCCGGACGGCATGGTGGAGCATGATGGTCAAGTCGGCCAGCTTCTCAAGAAGCTTGATGACCTGGGCATCGCCAACAACACGATAGTGATCTACACGACCGATAATGGCGCCGAGACATTCACCTGGCCCGACGGGGGCACCACGCCGTTCCGGGGGGAGAAGAACACCAACTGGGAGGGTAGCTATCGCGTGCCCGCACTGGTGCGCTGGCCCGGTCTCGTTCGGCCTCGCACCGAGATCAACGACATCGTCTCGGCGGAGGACTGGGTACAGACCCTGGTGGCGGCGGCTGGCGAGCCCGACATTCAGAATAAGCTCCTGCATGGCTACAACGCCGGCGGCAAGAGCTTCAAGGTGCACCTCGACGGCTACGACCAGCGCGACCTGCTCGCCGGAAAGGGCCCCGACAAGCGCCGCGAGTTTTTCTACTGGACTGACGACGGCAATTTCGCCGGTCTGCGTTACGATCAATATAAGGCGGTGTTCATGGAACAGCCGGCGCACGGCTTGGAGGTCTGGATGCAGCCGCTGGTGCCGCTGCGCGCGCCGAAGCTGTTCAACCTGCGCGCGGACCCGTTTGAGCGTGCGGAACAAGAGGCAGGTGACTACGACAAATGGTTCATCGAGCATCTGTTTGTTTTGGTTCCGGCTCAGACGATCGTGGCACAGCACCTGGCAACCTTCCAAGAGTTCCCGCCTAGGCAAAAGCCGGGGAGCTTCTCGGTCGACCGAGCGCTGGACATGCTGATGAACCAGAAGAGCAGAGATTAACCGGGAGACCGAACGTGAACTTGGGCATTCGTTCCTCCGCTATCAGCCGCCGCAACCTGCTTTCGACTTTGGCAGCGCTTGCAGCCGTGCCATCACTGCTCCTCTTCACCGATGCGCAGGCGCAGACAGATCCCTTGCCTTCCTGGAACAATGGCCCGGCCAAGCAGGCGATCATCGAACTGGTCAAGGTGACCACGGATAAGGCGAGTCCAAACTTCGTTGCGCCGGAAGCGCGCATCGCAACCCTCGATCAGGATGGGACGACCTGGGTTTCGCATCCCATGTACACCCAGGTGATGTATTGCCTCGAGCGGGTCCCGGCAGTGGTGGCGAAGAAGCCCGAGCTGAAGAACGTCGAGCCGTTCAAAACGGTGCTCTCGGGCAATCGCGAGGCGATGGCGAAGCTCTCGATGAAGGACCTGGAGAAGATCCTCGCCGTCACGCTCACCGGCATGACGGTGGACGAGTTCAGGGCGGAGGTTACTAAGTGGATCGCGACCGCCAAACACCCGCGATGGGACCGCCTCTACACCGAGTTGACCTACCAGCCGATGCTCGAAGTGATGCGGTATTTGCGCGCGAATGGCTACAAGACCTATATCGTTACCGGCGGCGGCCAGGATTTTGTGCGCGTTTACTCCGAGCGGGTCTACGGCATCCCGCCAGAGCAGGTGGTAGGCACCGCAGGCGGAGTGAAATACGGTTATGACACAAGCGGCAAACCGATCCTGACCAAGGAGCCTAAACTTCTGTTGAACGACAATAATACGGGCAAACCCGAAGGCATTCACCTCATGATCGGAGCCCGGCCCATCATCGCCTTTGGCAACTCGACCGGCGACCGGCAGATGCTGGAATACACCAAAGCCGGCGACGGTGCGCGACTGGCGCTGCTGGTGCTGCATGACGACGCGCAACGTGAGTACGCTTACGGACCGGCGCAAGGACTTCCAGACACGAAGGTCGGTACGTTCACCCAGGCGCTGTACGACGAAGCGAAGAAGGATGGCTGGATCGTCATCAGCATGAGGAACGACTGGAAGCGCATCTTCGCCTTCGAATAGTGTAAGCGGCACAAACCCCGATCGCAACAACCGATCACGAAGGCAAGTCTCATATGCTGGGCTCCCATCGCCAGAAATCCACTGTCCAGGATAGCGGACTCGAGGCGAGCAGCAAGCGCCGCTTCGTCCCAGGAGGACCTGTCGTTCAGCTCGGCGAGCATGCAGGCTTTGGCCTGGCCGCGCTGAGATGCTCGAGCCAGATGACAGGGACTTCGGTGCACGTGTTGAGTTTTGCCGCCTCGTATCGCGCGTGGCCGGCAATGATCTGTCGATAAGGTTCGGAGCGTTGAAGCCGAAGCCATTGATGCTGCGAGCAATCGCGTGGATCTGTCCCGGCTATGCTTGCGCGGGTTCAACGGATCGGGCTTTAGCTGACCGAGCAGGAGCAGTTCGAAGCGGCCATGTTCGGTTGCACGGTCCGAGCGCCTTTTGACTTCGTTGTCGTGCATTCCCTGGGCTGGTTCAGACGCGACGCCATGCACTCCGAATTTTATCTCCGTCAACTTATTAAAGCTGGCGTCCGTCTCGTCTCCATCACCCAGGACGTCGGACAGGATGCAAGCGGTGACTTCATCCGCAAGATGTTCAAATTTTCGATGAGCACCAAAGCCGCGAGAACGCTAACCACGTCCATCGCGCCATGCTCGAAAACGCCCGCCCGGGCTTGGAACGGCTCCGCACTCCCGAAAGCCGCTCTTGCAAGACAGATGGCCAGGACATACCTGCCCCTGCGGTTCTCTCTTTTGTTCGAGAATGGCGCGCCCGGAGAGATTCGAACTCCCGACCCGTTGATCCGAAGTCAACTGCTCTATCCGCTGAGCTACGGGCGCACATCCGACATGTGGGAACAAAGGAGCCTTGCATAGCCCGTTTCTTCCCTTTTCGCCAATCGCACACTTTGACGAGCGGCTGCCGTCTTTGCGTTTGTTGCGGCCGCGATCGGACAAAAATGTGAAGGCACGGCCACGAAATCCATCCTTCACAGACCCCTCCTGTCACGTTTCCGTAATGCCGCAATTCCAGTTCCTCGCGGTTGCGAGAAAAGACGGCACGCGCCATGACACGCGATTAGAAGCCGAACATCCGCTTTTCCCGCGTCCCTGTCCCTTGTCCGCGCGGGGCTTGCTGGGTTCCGGTCTGCGGAGCGCTATCCGAAAGATCGATGTTGGCAAAGGCGCCGGTCTTCCCTTCGCCGGTAAAGATCAGCGTATTTTCCTGCCCGTTCATGGCAGCCGATGCGTCGATGGAGCTTATTTTGCCCGCGGCTAAACTCAGGCTTCTGAAATATTTGCCGTTCGCTTCAATCCGCAGCCAATTCAAGCCGGGAGCCCCATTGTCGATCTCGATGAAGTGCTCGGAACTAGGAACCATCTTGACGCCGAGAACGGCCTTATCCCCCTTTTCGATCTCAATTGTTGCCGTCGTTGGATCGATGGCGCAAGCAAAGGAAGGCGTAATGAAAGTGGCTTCGAGCTCGAAAGTCGCGGTTGCGTTCGGATCGGATTTTTTGAAAACGCCACCGGTCGCGCTATGCCCGGAGGCGCTGATGGTTGGCAGAGTATAAGAGCCGATATTGGTCGAGGCCGTCAGACGGATGGATTGCAATATCCTCGTCGGCGATGAAATCTCATAGGTCAATTCTCCCAAAACGGGGAATCGCTTGTTGGCTAGGGCTGCGTCTCCCGAGGTGCAGGTGGTGTCAAACCCGGTGCCCGTCAGCTTGAACACCGTCCCGTTACTATCGTTTGCGCCGCCACCGGTCGTCGTGCCATAGAGATTGCCCTGGCTGTCGGCAATCAGGCCGGCATAGGGGTAAAACCCGTCGCTACCGCCTGCAAAGGTGTAAAGCACTTTATACGAAGTCCCATCTGGCGCGAGCTTGAACACCGTGCCGCATCCGGCTCCGCAGTTCGAAGAACCGCCAGATGGGGTCGTGCCGTAAAGATTGCCTTGGCTGTCGGCAATCAGGCCGGCAAAGGGGTTAGCCCCGTCCCCGTGGCCTCGAAAGGAATGCAGCACCGTCTCGGTCCCGTCCGGCGCGAGCTTGAACACCGCGCCAGCGGCCAACGTAGCGCCGCCATTGACTGTCGTGCCATAGAGATTGCTGCTGCTGTCAAAAATCAGGCCGGCAACGGGGTAAATTCCGTCGCCGGGGCCTTCAAAGGAATGCAGCACCGTTTCGGTCCCGTCCGGCGCGAGCTTGAACACCGTACCCAGTTCCGCCACGCCGCCAATATGTGTCGTGCCGTAGAGATTGCCGCTGCTGTCGAAAATCAAGCCGGCGGAGGGATTAGACCCGTCGCTGGGAGAGCCCTTAAAGGCGTGGAGCACGGTCTCGGTCCCGTCCGGCGCGAGCTTGAACACCGTGCCGGCGTTCGACGT
>DATJTB010000331.1:0-9005 GCA_035503795.1 Methylocella sp. | reverse complement strand
AGATCGATCAACATGGAGCGGCATTTGATCGAACTGTTGAGCCCCACCCCGATTGCCATCGATGAACTCGCCCGCCTCGCGGCCGTCCCCACGCGCGAAGTCCGCACCGTGCTCTTGGCCCTTAAGATGGCCGGAAAGATTGATTGGCTGGGCGGGGATCTCGTCACGGCTCGACCGCCAAGCACGCCACAATCCGGCTCCGTCGAAGACTGATCCGTGAATCTTTTGATCCGCCACCCCATTTCAAAAATGTGAATCCACCCTAGATTAAAGAGTCAGAAGCGAGATGGGCATGAATGTTAATGCCTCTTGCACAGTTGGTTGCACTGCGGTACGGATCGCTTAGCGCCGCAGCCTGGAGCGTTGAGTCCTAGTTTTTTTGGCCTCCGCGTTTCTCGCTGTTTCGATCCAGCTCAAGCGACGAAGCGTTCATGCCGAGCCTCATCAACCAATATCTGCCGCTCGTCGTCTTCATGGCGGTTGCCGCGCTCATTTCCGGTGCCCTGTTGGTCGCCCCCTTCCTCGCCGCCTTCAAGGCGCCGGATCCGGAAAAGCTCTCGGCCTATGAATGCGGATTCAATGCCTTCGACGATGCAAGGATGCGGTTTGACGTCCGGTTCTATCTCGTCTCTCTGCTGTTCATTATTTTCGATCTCGAAGTTGCCTTTCTGTTTCCCTGGGCTGTCGCCTTTCACGAGGTGGGAAGCTTCGGCTTCTGGTCGATGATGCTCTTTCTCGGCGTCCTCACCATCGGCTTCATCTATGAATGGAAGAAGGGAGCGCTCGAATGGGATTGACCTTGCTGCCCCAAGCCGCGTCGGCCACGTCCGACCCCTATTTTCTCAAGGTCAACGACGAACTCGCCGACAAGGGCTTTCTCGTCACCAGCGTTGATGAGCTCATCAAGTGGGCGCGCACCGGCTCGCTCATGTGGATGACTTTCGGACTGGCGTGCTGCGCCGTCGAGATGATGCAGGTCTCGATGCCGCGCTATGATGTCGAGCGGTTTGGCTTCGCGCCGCGTGGCTCGCCGCGCCAATCGGATGTGATGATCGTCGCCGGCACGCTCACGAATAAGATGGCCCCCGCCCTGCGCAAGGTCTATGACCAGATGCCGGAGCCGCGTTATGTCATCTCCATGGGCTCCTGCGCCAATGGCGGCGGCTATTATCATTATTCCTATTCCGTGGTGCGCGGCTGCGACCGGATCGTGCCGGTGGATATTTATGTCCCCGGCTGTCCGCCATCGGCGGAAGCGCTCCTTTATGGCATCCTGCTGCTCCAGAAGAAGATCCGCCGCACCGGCACGATCGAACGCTGAGCGGCAGAATGGATCGGCATTCAAGGTGAAGGCGGAACGACCCAGATGGATGATGGCCTGAAACAATTGGGCGAAGCGATCGTCGCGGCGCGGCCGGGCGCGATCCGTACCGTCTCGACGGCCTATGGCGAATTGACCTTGACGGTCGAAGCGGAACGGTGGATCGACACCATCACTTATCTGCGAGATGATCCGGGCACGCTCTTCGTCTGCTTCATCGATCTCACGGCGGTCGATTATCCGTCGCGCGAAAAACGCTTCGATGTCGTCACCCATCTCCTCTCTCCCAAGCACAATCGCCGCATTCGCGTGAAAGTCGAGACCGGCGAGAACGAACCTGTCGCCTCTCTAACGGGCCTCTATCCCGCCGCCGACTGGTTCGAGCGCGAAACCTATGATCTGTTCGGCGTGCTTTTCACCGGCCATCCGGACTTGCGGCGCCTTCTCACGGACTATGGTTTTGACGGCCACCCGCTGCGCAAGGATTTTCCGATGACGGGCTATGTCGAGGTCCGCTACGACGATGAGCAAAAGCGTGTCCTCTACCAGCCGGTCCAACTCTCCCAGGAATTCCGGTCGTTCGACTTTCTTTCCCCTTGGGAAGGGGCGATCGATTATGTCCTGCCGGGCGATGAAAAGGCGAGGAACAATCCGCAGTGAGAGAAGCCGGCCACCACCCTCGGCTCGCACCATCGATCGAGTTCCGAACTTAGAGCCACCAAACCGGACGCATCTTCATGAGCGACGATTCCGTTCGAAACTTCGCCATCAATTTCGGCCCGCAGCATCCGGCGGCGCATGGCGTCCTGCGGCTCGTCCTCGAGCTTGACGGAGAAGTCGTCGAGCGCGTCGATCCGCATATCGGCCTCCTGCATCGCGGCACCGAGAAGCTGATGGAGGCACGCACCTATCTGCAAAATGTCCCCTATTTCGACCGGCTCGATTATGTCGCGCCGATGAATCAGGAGCATGCCTTCTGCCTGGCGATCGAGAAGCTGCTCGGCCTTCCGGTGCCGCGCCGCGGCCAGCTTCTGCGCGTGCTCTTTTGCGAGATCGGCCGGATCCTCTCGCATCTCCTCAATCTGACGACCCAGGCCATGGACGTCGGCGCCCTGACGCCGCCGCTCTGGGGCTTCGAGGAACGCGAGAAGCTGATGGTCTTCTATGAGCGCGCGTCCGGGGCGCGCATGCACGCCAGTTATTTCCGGCCGGGCGGCGTCCATCTCGATATCCCGCAGAAGCTGGTCGATGACATAGGGGCTTGGTGCGATCCTTTCCTGAAGGTCTGCGACGACCTGGAGGCTCTCTTCATCGACAATCGGATCTTCAAGCAGCGCAATGTCGATATCGGCGTCGTCAGCCTCGAGGATTGCTGGCGCTGGGGCTTTTCCGGCGTAATGGTGCGCGGTTCCGGCGCGCCTTGGGATCTGCGCAAGGCGCAGCCTTATGAATGCTATGAAGAAATGGATTTCGACATTCCGGTCGGGCGGCACGGCGACAACTACGACCGGCAAGTCATCCGCATGGAAGAGATGCGCCAGTCGGTCCGGATCATGAAGCAATGTGTCCAAAAGCTTTCCGTGGCGGAAGGCAAAGGGCCGGTCGCGGCCAGGGACGGCAAGGTCGTGCCCCCTTCGCGCCAAGAGATGAAGCGGTCGATGGAAGCGCTCATCCATCACTTCAAGCTCTATACGGAAGGGTTCCACGTGCCCGCCGGCGAAGTCTATAGCGCGGTCGAGGCCCCCAAGGGCGAGTTCGGGGTCTATCTCGTCTCCGACGGCACGAACAAGCCCTACCGCTGCAAGATCCGCGCGCCGGGCTTTGCCCATTTGGCCGCGATGGATTTCCTCTGCCGCAAATCCATGCTCGCCGATGTGAGCGCGATTTTGGGCTCGATCGACATTGTCTTCGGCGAGGTGGACCGCTGATGCTGCTCGGCCTCTCCATGGACAAAGCCAGAAGGATTGCGCGCACCACCTCAGTGGCTCTCGCGCTAGCGCGCTTTCCGCTCGAACGGAATCGTTCGAGCGATAAGAAATCGCGCAAGATCAATAAGTCGGAGCGAATTCTCGTCGCAAAAGACTGTCAACTTTTGCGGAATTCGCTCTAAGGAGCTGACCCATGTCTGTTCGCCGACTTGCCGAGCATCAACCCGACTCCTTCGCCTTCACCCCCGAGAACGAGGAAAGATGCGCGGAAATCCTCAAGAAATATCCCGAAGGTCGCGCCGCCTCGGCGGTGATCGCATTCCTCTGGATCGCCCAGAAGCAGAATGATTTCTGGCTGCCAAAGCTGGCGATCGAGACGGTGGCCAAGAAGCTCGGCATGCCGTTCATCCGGGTGCTCGAGATCGCCACCTTCTACACCATGTTCAACCTCTCGCCGGTTGGCCGTTTTCATGTCCAGCTCTGCGGCACGCCCCCCTGTTTCCTCGCCGGCTCCGATGCGCTCAAGGATATTCTCAAGAAAAGAATCGGCGAGACCGGTACCGTCACGGCGGATGGTTTGTTCTCCTGGGTCGAGGTCGAATGCCTCGGCGCCTGCTGCAACGCGCCCATGGTTCAGATCAACGAGGATTATTATGAGGATCTGACGCCGCAGAATTTCACCGCCCTGCTCGATGATCTCGCGGCGGGGCGTCCGGTTCAGATCGGCTCCCAGCAGGGCCGAGCCACCTCGGAGCCCGCCGGCGGGCTCACCTCATTGACGAACCTTTACGGCGCCGATGGCCGCAGCGGTCCGCTGAGCCTGCCTGGCCGCCAGCAACCTTAAGGATTGCCAAGATGCTTGCAGACAAGGATCGCATCTTCACCAATCTTTATGGGTTTGGCGACTGGCGGCTCAAAGCCGCGCTGGCGCGCGGAGCCTGGGACAATACCAAGAAGGTCCTCGATAAGGGCAAGGAGTGGATCATCGAGGAGATGAAAGCCTCGGGCCTGCGCGGACGCGGCGGCGCCGGCTTTCCGACCGGCCTCAAATGGTCGTTCATGCCCAAGCCTGATCCGGCGCGGCCGTCCTATCTCGTTGTCAATGCGGATGAGTCCGAGCCCGGCACCTGCAAGGACCGGGAGATCATGCGCAACGATCCGCAGCTCCTGATCGAGGGCTGCCTCCTCGCCTGCTTCGCCATGGGCGCGCATGCCTGCTACATCTATATTCGTGGCGAATTTATCCTGGAGGGGCGACGACTTGAAGCGGCGATCGCGGAAGCCTATGAGGCCAGACTTATCGGCAAGGCCAATGTTCATGACTGGCCCTTGGACATCCATGTCCATCACGGGGCCGGCGCCTATATCTGCGGCGAGGAAACGGCCCTTCTCGAATCGCTCGAAGGCAAGAAGGGCATGCCGCGCCTGAAGCCGCCCTTCCCGGCCAATATGGGCCTTTACGGCAATCCGACGACCGTCAACAATGTCGAATCGATTGCGGTGGTGCCGGCCATTCTGCGGCGTGGCGCCAATTGGTTTGCGAGCTTCGGCGCGAAGAATAATTCCGGCACGAAACTCTTCTGCATTTCCGGCCACGTCAACAAGCCGTGCAATGTTGAAGAAGCCATGTCGATCCCCTTCCGTGAATTGATCGAGCGTCACTGCGGCGGCGTGCGCGGCGGCTTCGATAATCTCCTCGCTGTGATCCCGGGCGGCTCTTCCGTGCCCTGCGTGCCGGCCCATGAAATCCTCGACGCGCCGATGGATTTCGACTCTTTGCGCGACTTGAAATCCGCCCTCGGCACGGCCGCCGTCATCGTGATGGATAAATCAACCGATATTGTCCGGGCAATCGCGAGGATCAGCTACTTCTACAAGCATGAGAGCTGCGGCCAATGCACCCCTTGCCGGGAAGGCACCGGCTGGCTCTGGCGGGTCGTCTCCCGCATGGCGGAAGGACGCGCCCAGAAACGCGAGATCGACATGCTGCTCGAAGTCACCACCCAGATCGAGGGGCACACCATTTGCGCCTTGGGCGATGCCGCCGCCTGGCCCGTCCAAGGCCTCATCCGCCATTTCCGCCATGAGATCGAGCGCCGCATCGATGAGTATGCCGCCAACCCGCATTCCGAGCCCGCCGGGGCCATTGCGGCGGAATAGGAGCGCATGGTGACGGATGAACCCGAGAACCTTGTTCTTGAATACCTTCCGCGTTTCGATCGCAGGCTCAACGATTTCGACGCTAAACTCGATCGCGCGCTGGATGATCTTCACACGGTTAAAGTTCACAAGACAGCAGTCGAAGAGAATCTTGTCGGCGTACAGGGGAGAATCGATCGGATCGAAGAGCGGGCCGAGCGAATTGAGCGCCGGCTTGAATTGATCGAACAGCCGCATTGGAGGAATGACGATGGGCGGTCCCGTGGAAGCGTCCTTGCAGCGGCTTGAAGCCAAGCTCGATCTCGCGATCCGGGATTTCGCCAATCTCAAAGCGGGCTTGGCCGGGCTTGCCCTGCCAGGCGCGCAGGTCGAGATTCTCCTTGCCGGGACGAACAGCCGGCTCGACCTTGTTGATGAGCGGCTTGCGCGGATCGCCGAGAAGCTCGATCTGATCCGCCGGGATCTTCAGATTTATCCGCTCGAAGAGAGGGTGCCGTCGTGAGGCCAAACAACAGCTTTCCGCGTTTGGCCGAAAGACTCATTCGGCACTGGACCAGGGAAACCAAGCGATGACCAAGATCCTCGTCGACGATATCGAGGTCGACGTCCCGCCCGAATATACGCTGCTCCAGGCTTGCGAAGAGGCCGGGGTGGAGATTCCGCGCTTTTGTTATCACGAGCGTCTGTCGATTGCCGGCAATTGCCGGATGTGTTTGGTCGAGGTGAAGGGCGGCCCGCCGAAACCTTCGGCCTCCTGCGCGGTCGCGGTCCGCGATCTGAGGCCAGGCCCGAATGGCGCCCCGCCCGTCGTGCTCACTAAATCGCCCATGGTGAAGAAGGCGCGCGAAGGGGTGATGGAGTTTCTGCTCATCAACCATCCGCTTGATTGCCCGATCTGCGACCAGGGCGGCGAATGCGACCTGCAGGATCAGGCGATGGCCTTCGGGGTCGATTCGTCCCGCTTCGCGGAAAACAAGCGCGCCGTCGAGGATAAATATATCGGCCCGCTCGTCAGCACGTCAATGAACCGTTGCATCCAGTGCACCCGCTGTGTCCGTTTCACGGAGGAGGTCGCCGGGACCGGTGACATGGGGGCGACCGGCCGTGGCGAGGACATGGAGATCACCACCTATCTCGAAACCGCCATGCATTCCGAGCTGCAGGGCAATATTGCCGATCTCTGCCCGGTCGGCGCGCTCTTGCCAAAGCCCTATTCCTTCAAGGCGCGCTCGTGGGAACTCGTCAAGACGGAATCCATCGATGTGATGGACGCGCAGGGCTCGGCGATCCGCATCGACACGCGTGGACGCGAAGTTATGCGCATCCTGCCGCGCGTGAACGACGCGGTGAACGAAGAATGGATTTCCGACAAGACCCGGCAGATTGTCGATGGCCTGAAGACGCGCCGCCTTGATCGGCCCTATCTCCGCGAGAACGGCAAGCTGCGAGAGATCTCCTGGCGGGCGGCTTTCGCCGCCATCGCGGACAAGGTCAAAGCCGCTCGGCCCGAACGGATCGGCGCCATTGCCGGTGATCTTTCCGCCGTTGAGGAAATTTTCGCGCTGCGGCTCCTGCTGCAAAGCCTGGGCACGAGCTCGCTTGATGGCCGACAGGATGGGACGAAACTCGATCCGGCATTCGGCCGCGGCAGCTATCTCTTCAATCCATCGATCGCGGGTATCGACGCAGCCGACAGCCTGCTGATCATTGGCTCAAATCCTCGCAAGGAAGCTCCGGTTCTCAATGCGCGGATCCGCAAGCGCTGGCTCAGAGGTGGGTTCGATATCCGACTCATCGGAGAAAGGGCTGATCTCACCTATCCTTACCATTATCTCGGGGCGGGTCCTGAGACGCTCGCCGACTTCATTGGCCAGGCCTCAGCCAAGGGTGAGCGTCCGCTGGTTCTGGTCGGCCAAGGCGCTCTCACACGAGAGGATGGCACGAGCATCCTAGCGCTGGCGGCCAAGGCGGCACAGGCCCTTGGCGCTTTCAAGGAAGACTGGAACGGTTGGGCCGTGCTCCACACGGCGGCGGCGCGCGTCGGCAGCCTCGATCTCGGCTTCGTGCCTGGGCCCGGCGGTCTCTCCGCACCCGCCATGGCCAAGAGCGGCGCGCTCGACGTTCTCTTCCTTCTCAGCGCCGACGAGATTGCGATCGATCCCGGTGCCTTCGTTGTCTATCAAGGCACGCATGGCGATCGCGGTGCCGCACGTGCCGATGTGATCCTGCCCGGCGCCACATATACGGAAAAGCCCGGGATTTATGTGAATACGGAGGGCCGCGTCCAATGGGCGGAGCGGGCCAATTTCCCGCCCGGCGATGCACGCGAGGATTGGGCGATTCTCCGCGCGCTCTCCGATACACTTGGCCACCGCCTCCCCTTCGATTCCCCGCGTGCCTTGCGCGCCCGACTTTTCGAGGCGCACCCGCATTTGGCCCGGCGGAATCAGATTGAACGGCCCGCGTCGCTCGATCATGAAAAATTGGCTGCGAGAGTTGGCGCTTTTAATAAAGCGCCTTTCGTCTCCGCCATCGCCGATTTCTACCTGACCAATCCGATCGCGCGCGCCTCGGCCGTGATGGCGGAATGCTCCGCCTTGGCCCTTGACCGCGCCAGCGAAGCGGCGGAGTAGCCGATGTTCTCATTCCTTTCGGACTGGCCTTTGCTCACGGCGCTCGTCAAAAGTCTCGTGACTCTGGTCGTGCTTCTGCTTTTCATCGCCTATGTGCTTTATGCGGACCGCAAGATCTGGGCGGCGGTGCAATTGCGGCGAGGGCCCAATGTCGTCGGCCCATATGGTCTGTGGCAAAGCTTTGCCGACATGCTGAAATTCGTCTTCAAGGAGCCCGTCATTCCGGACGGCGCCAATAAGGGCGTGTTCCTGCTGGCGCCTTTCACCATGGGCATGCTGGCGCTTTCCGCCTGGGCCGTCATTCCGGTGAGCAACGGCTGGGCGGTCGCCAATATCAACGTCGGGATCCTCTATATCTTCGCGATCTCTTCGCTCGGTGTCTATGGCATCATCATGGGCGGCTGGGCGTCGAACTCCAAATATCCTTTCCTTTCGGCACTGCGCTCGGCCGCGCAGATGATCTCCTACGAAGTCTCCATCGGCTTCGTGCTTATCACGGTCCTGCTCCTGGCCGGCTCGCTCAACCTCGCTGACATCGTGGCCGCGCAGGACACGCACTACGGGCTCCTGGGCTGGTATTGGCTGCCGCTTTTTCCGATGTTCGTGATCTTCTTCATCTCGGCGCTTGCCGAGACGAACCGGCCGCCCTTCGATCTGGTCGAGGCCGAGTCCGAACTTGTCGCCGGTTTCATGGTCGAATATTCCTCGACGCCCTACATGATCTTCATGCTGGCCGAATATGTGGCGATCATGACCATGTGCGCGCTGACGACCATTCTCTTTCTCGGCGGGTGGCTCTCGCCGGTGCCCTTTGAGCCCTTCACCCTGCTGCCCGGGGCGATCTGGTTCGTTCTGAAAGTCAGCGCGGTCTTCTTCCTCTTCGCTATGGTCAAGGCCTTCGTGCCAAGATACCGCTATGACCAATTGATGCGGCTTGGCTGGAAGGTTTTCCTGCCAATCTCG
>DATJTB010000330.1:0-16769 GCA_035503795.1 Methylocella sp. | reverse complement strand
CGGCGGACGATGTTGATGCCACCGCCCAGGAAATCGAGGCGACCGGAGGCAGCATCCACAAGCCGCCGCAGGACATCCCAACAATAGGGCGTTTCGCGGTCGTCTCCGATCCGCAGGGCGCCGTCTTCATGCTGTTCAGGGGCATGGGCGAGCCGCCGCCGCTTGCCATGATGCAGACCGGATCGGTCGGCTGGCACGAGCTTCACACCAGTAACTGGGAAAAGGGTTGGCTCTTTTATGAGCGGATCTTCGGCTGGAAGAAGGACACGGCCTTGGATATGGGGCCGATGGGCACCTATCAGCTCTTCAAGTCAGATGCGTCTTCGATCGGCGGCATGATGACCGATGGCCAGTCCCAACATCCTTATTGGCTCTATTATTTCGTGGTCGAGGACATTGATGCGGGTTTGGAGCGGGTGAAGGCTAAAGGGGGCACGGTGCTGCACGGGCCGCAGGAAGTGCCGGGTGGCGCTTGGATTGTCAACGCCCAGGATCCTCAGGGCGGCGGCTTCGCTCTCGTCGGAATGAGGAAGGGCTGAGGCGCCCTAACGGCGGCCGAACCCTGCCGGCCGGCGAATGGTCCCATTGGCGGCCTTCAATTCGACAGGCGCCCCCTCGCCTCCCCCGGGCCGTGCCGTTTCGGACGGATTTCAAGGCCAAACCTCGCCCTGCAGGCAGTCCAGCAGGTTCGCTACGCGATCTCGATGCCTTAGGGGTCGATGTAGACATCGCCTCTCTTGAGGAATGCAATCATTCAGTCTCCAACAATGGGATTAGTTCAATGAAGGGTCAACCGATCAAGCACGGCGCGTGCTTCTGGTCGGCGAGCCTTATAATAATCAGCAAACGGAGCTTGCCCTCCTGATCGTAGGGTTTCGTATGCTGTGTTGATTTGAAACAACGCTGTCTCTGCCATCTCGGAATTTTTTTCACGCTCAGCAAGTCGCATCATTGCGACACCCTGATTGCCCAGTGCCATCGCCCAATCGAGTGGCACACGGTCGCGCGTATTTTCCTCCAGCGCCGCCCGATAGGCCGCGACCGCCTCTTCAAGGTCCTTCGTCCCGCTCTCGCGCTCCCCAAGCGCCGTGAGCGCATTGCCGAGATTCATCTGCGTCGCAGCCCATTGGAGCGGCACGCGGTCGCGGGTCCTTTCCTCCAGCGCCGCCCGATGGGCCGCGACCGCCTCTTCTAGGTGCTTCGTCCCGCTCTCCCGCTCCCCAAGCGTCTTAAGCGCATTGCCGAGATTGTTCTGTGTCGCCGCCCATTGGAGCGGCACGCGCTCGCGCGTTAACTCCTCCAGTGACGCCTGATAGGCTGCGGCCGCCTCTTCTAGGTGCTTCGTCCCGCTCTCCCGCTCCCCAATCCTCGCAAGCGCATTGCCGAGATTCATCTGCGCCCTCGCCCATTGGAGCGGCACGCGCTCGCGCGTCCTTTCCTCCAGCGCCGCCCGATAGGCCGCGACCGCCTCTTCAAGATGCCTCGTCCCACTCTCCCGCTCCCCAAGCGTCTCAAGCGCAGTACCGAGATTCATCTCCGTCCTCGCCCATTCGAGCGGCACGCGGTCGCGCGTATTTTCCTCTAGCGCCGCCTGATAGGCCGCGACCACCTCTTCAAGATGCCTCGTCCCGCTCTCCCGCTCGCCAATTTTCGTAAGCGCATTGCCGAGATTCATCTGCGTCATCGCCCATTGGAGCGGCGCGCGGTCGCGCGCATTTACCTCCAGTGCGGCCCGATAGGCCGCGACCGCCTCTTCAAGACGCTTCGTGCCGCTCTCCCCCTCATCAACTGTCCAAGGCGCGTTGCCAGGATCCATCTGGGCATATTGCAATCTGGTCAGTGCGATAGCGCCACGTCGCGCCATTGTCTTCGCCGCATTAACGGCAAAGCGGTCGAGATCCTGTCTCTGTTGTATCCCAATCTTTGTCAACAAGGCGTCCACTTTGTTCAAATCGCCTGCTTCAACCGCCTTCTGCGCACCGGCCTTTACCGCAACGATCTGTGCGTTATCGCCAGGCTGAGTCGAGGCGATCTGACTGCAGATTGAGATCCGACTGGATTCGGCTCGGACTGGTGCAGGCTCGCCCTGAGTGAGCGAAACGGAGTAAAACGCCAAAGCAGTTGCCGTGCCCGTGACGACGAGGCGCCAAAAGTGCGCACGCCCTGACTGCCCCTTTGGTACGGCTGCGCCGGACGGCGAAGTTGCACTTATCGTCAAATTCGAGACGTCCTTGCGGAAGGCAATGCCACTCGCATCAGACGGAAAAACGATCTTGGCATATTTGGACAACATGATTCCGGCTTGGATCAGCAAGGCAACACCCAAGATGCGGTCGCGATTCCGACCATCAACATAGGTCGGGTTCCTGCCAATCCCGGCACAGCCAGAACAACAGCCAGAACATTGGTGGGAATGCCACCCACTGCCTCCGCGAAGCCGCCAACAGAAGGTACACGGGATGGGGTTTCCCCAAGCGTCATAGACATGGGTTGCCTCCACCTTGTTCGCTCGCGAGATTCCCTGAGGTGCCATTCTATGGGCAAACCTAGGGTGGACACGAAGTGACATTGCCGCAGCAATGCCTCTGGCGGCTTTTCGTCAGCACACGAGCTGGAAGTTTAAGCCCGCGCGGATCTCCTTGATAGAGTCGGGTTCAACCTAGTAATTCTGCCCAGGAGCCGGTCAAGGGATATGGATCTGAATTTATGGTGCGGCCAAGTCTTATGTACCGAAATAAGCTGGCGGTAACTCCTCCTTCACGGACCATGTAAGCAGATTAACCGTGCGCAATATTGTCTGGATACCAAAATGCCATTTTCGGGCTTTGGGTCAGGATTGACAAGGCTCATAGCATAAAGAGCCCAGTGTGTGTGCAGTTCATTGATGCTGACGCCATGGCGTGCCCGAGCACTCGACGCCTCTCGAACGATGTCTGAGTGATCCGCGCTGGTCTGGTAGCGGCTACGCTTGAAAAGCCCTCAAAAACCCTTCTGAAGGGCTCAGACCAGGTCGAAGCGATCTGCGTTCATCACTTTGGTCCACGCCGCCACGAAGTCTTTCACGAACTTCTCCTCAGAATCTGCACACGCATAGACTTCCGCGAGGGCTCGCAGCTGCGAATCCGAACCGAATATCAGGTCGACGCGGGTGCCCGTCCACTTGACCTCATTCGTCTTCCGGTCGCGCCCTTCATACACGCCTTCAGCGCCGGCGGACGGCTGCCATTGCGTGCTCATGTCGAGCAGGTTGACGAAGAAGTCGTTCGTTAGCGTCTCGAGCCGCTTGGTGAAGACGCCGTGTGTGGACTTACCCGCATTTGCGCCGAGCACGCGCAGGCCGCCGACGAGAGCTGTCATCTCGGGCGCCGTCAACCTCAGCAATTGCGCCCGATCCACCAACAGCTCCTCAGCCGACAAGCGCTGCATGCCGCGAAGATAATTGCGGAAGCCGTCTGCGGTCGGCTCGAGCGGCGCGAAGGACTCGGCGTCGGTCTGCTCTTGCGACGCGTCCATCCGTCCAGGCATGAAGGGGACTTTCACCTCGTGCCCGGCGTCCTTCGCGGCTTTCTCGATCGCCGCGCCGCCGCCGAGAACGATCAGGTCGGCAAGCGAAACCTTCTTCCCGCCAGACTGCGAAGCGTTGAACTCCTTTTGGATCGTTTCGAGACTCTGCAGCACCTTCGTGAGCTGAGCCGGCTGGTTGACCTCCCAGTCCTTTTGCGGCGCGAGGCGAATGCGCGCGCCGTTCGCTCCACCACGTTTGTCCGAGCCGCGGAACGTCGACGCCGACGCCCAAGCCGTCGACACGAGCTCGGAAACGGTGAGCCCGGACACGAGGATTTTCCCCTTCAGAGCGGCAATGTCCTGCTCGTCGATCAGCGGATGATCAACTGCGGGGATCGGGTCCTGCCAGATCAGCGTCTCCTTCGGAACGAGCGGGCCGAGATAGCGCGCGATCGGGCCCATGTCGCGGTGCGTCAGCTTGAACCACGCGCGGGCGAATGCATCTGCGAACTGATCCGGATGCTCGTAGAAGCGCCGCGAGATCTTTTCATAGATAGGGTCGAGCCGCAAGGAGAGGTCGGTGACCAGCATGTTGGGCGTGCGGCGCTTCGACACGTCGTGCGGATCAGGCACCGTGCCGGCGCCCGATCCGTCCTTCGGCTGAAACTGCCAGGCGCCGGCCGGGCTCGTGGTCAGCTCCCACTCGTAGCCGAACAGGTGCGCGAAGTAGTCGTTGCTCCACTTCGTCGGCGTCGTGGTCCAGATGACTTCCGGGCCGCTGGTGATGGCGTCATCCCCCTTGCCCGTGCCGAAGCTACTCTTCCAGCCGAGGCCCTGCTCCTCGATGGGGGCAGCTTCAGGTTCGGGACCGCAATATTGTTTCGGATCGGCGGCGCCGTGGGTCTTGCCGAAGGTGTGACCACCAGCGATCAGGGCGACGGTTTCTTCGTCGTTCATCGCCATCCGGCGGAAGGTTTCGCGGATGTCAATGGCCGCCGCGAGGGGATCCGGCTTGCCGTTCGGCCCTTCAGGATTGACGTAGATGAGACCCATTTGCACGGCGCCGAGCGGATTCTGAAGATCGCGGACGCCGCTGTAGCGCTTGTCCTCTAGCCACTTGCCTTCCGGGCCCCAGTAGATGTCGTCGTCGGGCTCCCATTCATCCTCGCGCCCGCCGCCGAAACCGAAGGTCTTGAAGCCCATCGACTCGAGGGCGACGTTGCCCGCGAGAATCATGAGGTCGGCCCAGGAGATTTTGCGACCGTATTTCTGTTTGATCGGCCACAAGAGCCGGCGCGCCTTGTCGAGGCTCTGGTTGTCCGGCCAGCTGTTGGTCGGCGCGAAGCGCTGCTGGCCCCGTCCGGCGCCGCCTCGGCCGTCGCCGATGCGATACGTGCCTGCGGCGTGCCACGCCATCCGAATGAACAGCCCGCCGTAGTGGCCCCAGTCGGCCGGCCACCAATCCTGCGAATCCGTCATTAGGGCATGCAGGTCCTCGATGACGGCATTCAGGTCGAGGCTCTTGAATTCCTTGGCGTAGTCGAACGCCTCATCCATCGGATTGGACAGGGGCGAGTGCTGGTGGAGAACCTGAAGGTTCAGCTGGTTCGGCCACCAGTCACGGTTCGTGAGAGCGCGGGTCCCGCCCGTGGCCGGGCACTTGATTTCGCTTGTCATGTTCTCTCCGATCGTGTTCCGCTTTTTTTCCCGTTCCGTATACAAGGATCGACAAGAGTCGTCGGGTGCTTGATCAAATCCGCCAAGCTGTCGCACGCCTCAACGGCCTTAGCTCTGAGCCATTGTCGGAAGGCCGAATCCCCGCCCGTTCGGTAAATTCCGACGGCTTCCTCCGTCCACATTGGCCTCCTCATAATTGCCCGCTCGATCATCCGGCTGGCTGTCTCGCAGGTATCTAATTGCGCAGAGCGATTGATCAGCTCCCCGCGTTCCTTCGCGAGTGGCCGTGTGGCAACTCGGACAGCCTCGCCCGCTCGAGCGGGACCCGTCGCAAGTTCCTTGACATAGAACTTAAGCAGCTGGCCCTTTGTAATTCCAAGTAGCTTTGCTATGTCATGCGGCGGAACGCCGAGCATGGCACCCATTCGGACTTGAGAGAGAGTTTTTGCCGTTGGGATGTGGGGCCTGGTTTTCGCCATAGCTGAAACCCGCCAAATCAAAGCAATCTAAAAAATAAACCAAAAAAATCCCGGCGTCACTAGCGAAGAAGTGAGGCTAGACCGCCGCTTTAGCTGGGGCAGCATGGTCGAGCCCGCGCATGAATGAAGACGCGGCCCAGCTTCTCACGAGCCCTTGCTCTCGTTTGGCCTTGCTCTCGTTTGGCAAGGAGTGGCTCTGTTCGAAGTCCGAGTTGGGGCAGGATTGACAAGACTCAGATTGAGCTTAACGAGCCCGATTTAGCCTCGAAAAACGACATCTGAGCGGATGTACGTTTACGCAACCTGAGTGGTCCTACCAGAGCGCGGGCCCCCACGTGGAACACAGTGGGTACCACATCGGTAGGAGGACGTGTGGCGCCCCCTAACGGACATCAAACCGCCGTCGCATTGTCGCTCTCGGTCAAGGCAAGATCGACCATGACGTCATTGGCGATGCGCTCCAGCTCTGCGCGCATCGCATCGGTACTTAAGCCTGTGGGAAGAATGACGATGGCCTGCGCGGTAAACAGAGGCTCGCCGGTCATGCTGGCAGGGCGTACTTCCGTGTGCAGTTCATTGATGCTGACGCCATGGCGTGCCAGAGCACTCGATACCTCTCGAACGATGCCTGGGTGGTCCACACCGGTCAGACTGAGATGCACTCTTCGACCCTGAGACCTCGGTGCCACACTGTCATGGCGAGTGGTCACGGCAATGCCCTGCTCAGCGAGAGCGTCCAATGATTTTTCGAAGCTCGCAACCGTAGGCTCTGGTACATCGACGCGCAGAATTCCCGCAAATTCTCCACCAAGACGCGCCATCGAGCTGTCGATCCAATTGCCTGAATGATCGGCAATGACTTGCGCTAAAGTTTGTACCAACCCCGGCCGATCTTTCGAAATGATCGTCAGAACCATTTCGACGGGCATAGCTCACTCCTACTGTAATTGGTTCATCTCAACTTCGATCCCACAAAGCTTACACGATTTTGGTCACTTTCAACACCTTCAGGATGAAGCTCCCATAGTGGCCAAATCCGGTATGCCGAGATTGCAGCGTCGGCCTCCAGGCCTCCCTATTGGGCTGCTCCTTGGACCTCGCAGTCCTTGGCCTTGATAATTGGAAGTCGAGCCCATGACGAGATGGCTGAACCTTGCCGGCCGCCAGATAGGTCCCGTTGGCGGCTTTCAGCTCGACAAGCCTGCCTTGCCCGCCTGGTTGCGTGGCATAGCACGCATGACTGAGGGCGGCCTTATCCCTCCATGGGCCGGACAAGTTGCCCGGCATGCGCATATATTATCTGAGAACCGGAAAGGGCACGATCTGCCGGATATCGCGCGACCGAACGAGCCTGATTGACATGTCGGCTGTGGAGGATTTGAACGTGTGTCCAAATGAGGTAGAGCGGTTTCGGTCCCGCTTCTCTTGAGCACGCGCAGGTCCTCATGCCGGAATCGCATCGCCTCCAGCTTGTTCAAACGCCGATCATCCCGGCGATCGCCGACCTCATCCGGAAACATCCGGGTACCATTTCCCTTGGCCAGGGCGTCGTGAACTATGGACCGCCGCCGGCCGCCGTGGCGGAAATCACGCGCTTCCTTGCCGACCCCATCAACCACAAATATCAGGAGACCTCCGGGATCCCGGCCTTGCGAGAGGGCCTCATCGAAAAGCTCGCCATCGAGAACGGCATCCATGCCGGTGAGGCGCACGGTAACGCCCTGATGGTCACCGCCGGAGGTAACCAGGCCTTCCTCAATGCCGTCCTTGCGATCCTGGATCCGGGCGATGAGGTCATCCTGCCCCTCCCCTATTATTTCAACCATGAGATGGCCATTACCATGGCCAATGCACGTCCGGTGCTGGTGCCAACCGACAGCAACTATCAGCTCGATCTCGATGCGATCCGCGCCGCGATCACGCCGCGCACCCGAGCGGTCGTGACGATCTCGCCCAACAACCCATCCGGTGCGGTTTATCCCGAGGCAGCGTTGCGCATGGTCAATGCGCTTTGCGCGGCGCATGGCCTCTATCACATCAGCGACGAGGCCTATGAATATTTCACCTATGACGACGCCCGCCATTTTTCGCCGGCGTCGATCGCCGGCGCGGCCGCTCATACGTTTTCGCTCTTCTCCATGTCGAAGGCCTATGGCTTTGCGAGCTGGCGCATCGGCTTCATGGTTTTCCCGGTCGACCTTGAAAAGGCGATGAGGAAGATTCAGGACACGGTCATCATCTGCCCGCCCGTCATCGCCCAATATGCCGCCGTTGGCGCGCTCAGCGAAGGCCGCCCCTTCGTCGAGGAAAAGCTTCAGGCGCTCGCAAAGACGCGCCTCCTGGTGGAGAGCCGATTGCGCGTGTTGGAGCAGCATGGCTTGGCGGAGATCCCGCCCGCTTCAGGCGCCTTTTATTACCTGCTGCGACTGCGCTCGCGGTTGGCACCGCTCGACTGCGCGGCGCGCCTGATCCGCGAGCATGGCGTCGCGGTGATCCCGGGCGATGCCTTCGGTCTCACGCAAGGGTGCCACCTGAGGATCGCCTATGGCGCCTTGCAACCCGCCACCGCCGCCGAAGGCATCGGGCGCTTGGTCGAGGGCCTCAAAGCCCTCCATGCCTGACACTTCGCCGGTTCGGCGCCAGAAGATTACAAGGCCTTTGAATGGCGCGGTGTTGGACAAGAATCTCAGACCATGGAGCCATCAACGCTTTACCCACGCCGGTTGCACCATCGACAATCACGAGTCTGTGTTCAGACAATCAAACAATCCAGCAAACAATCCAGAGGGTTCAGCCAGTTCCTGTTCCACATCTCACAACATCCTCCTACCCAAATCCTGCCCAAACAGGCGTTTGACGGTCAAGGCTAATGTTGATTAGCATCAGGTCAATGACGCTGATCAATTTTCATGGGGCTCAATTTTCATGGGGCGGCTGGCCCAAACGCCTCGCGAATGAAGCGGCATCCAACCGCTCTTCGACTGGGGAGGAATCCACATGTTGTCTATACGATCGTCGAAGCACATCTTGGCTGCGACCGTGGCTGCCGCCGCCCTCATGGCAGCATGGCCGGCGGCGGCAGAAAATCCGCCGGCATATCTCGCAAACTTTCCGAATTTCGCGCCGAATCTGACGCCTGCGCAACTGCCGGGTGATGTCGATACGACATTGAAGAAAAAACTCGACGCAGACCGTAAATTTGCTGAAGTCCAGCGTCTATTCGACCTGTGGTCCTGGCAAGCCTTCGTATCGCTCAACTGGCCGACAGACAAGCCGGGTCATCCACTGTCGGACGCCAAGGATTATTCCGCGGCACCGCCAGACTGGACGTTGTGGACGGAAAGCACCGACGTCTTTCGCCCCAAAGGCGAAAGGCCGCCTGTGTGTGGCAAGTCGGCCGCCGAACTCCTCACCTTTGCGTTGACGCCAACGGCGCCAACGGTTCCTCCGGTCCGCGGCTTGGAGGCGTTTAAACTACCTCCCGAATTCAACGGACGCAAGACCCGCCTGCTTGGCAATATTTCCGCGGTTGGCGAAGTGAACGCGGTGAACCCCGGCCAACCGAACGCGGTCAATCAATTGGCGGATATCAACCAGGCGTTTTCCGGCCCGCTGGTCGACCAAAACGGCAATTTTGTCTATTACGAAATCTTGATCGACCCGCACGAGGTAAAGTACATCTGCGATAACAACTTGTATAGCATCGACGGTCAGATCCAATTTGCTGCAAAGGGCGGCAAGGTCACACTGCCATCCGGCGTCGACACCCAGGATTCGAGCGGCGCTTTCGAACTCAAGCTCGCCTGGAAAATCCTGACCGCGGGGGACGATCCGGCCCGTTATCTCACCTTGCCGGCTATCGTCGCCACGGCGGTTAACGGCAAGCAGGTCGAGACGCAGGTCACTGTCGGGCTCGTCGGGATGCACATCGCCCACAAGAGTGATAGCTCGCCGCAGTGGATCTGGGCCACTTTCGAGCAGGTTGACAATCTCGAAGTGGATGCTGTGGCGCACCCCGGTCTGAAGCCGTCTTTCTTCGACCCCGGTTGCGAAATCTGTGTTCCGAATCAGGAGCCACACAAAAACCCGGACGGCTCGTGGACAAACAGCCCGAAAACCCAGGCATCGCGCGGTGTCCCCATTCCAAAGGACAAGCAGGATCTCAACGCGCAAGCCCGGTTGGTGCTCGCGAAAATCGGCTCGCCTTTGCAATATTACCAGTTGATCGACACGCAATGGCCGACCGAGCCGAAGGCCCCGCCGAGCCCGTGGAACGCTGGTCTGCCCGATGCGATCACCAACAAACCGGGCGGACATCCGACTCCTGTCTACCTGACCAACATCACCATGGAGACCTACTTCCAGAAGGGGGTTCAGTCCGCCTGCCGCCAGGAGGAAACGCCGGGCAACCTCGATTGCCCTCCGCCGCCCATCACCTACCCAGCCCCAGGTACGATAAGCGATGGCACGAAGGTATTTGGCACCGAGAGCTGCATGGGCTGTCATTCCTCGGCCGGCATTTATATCTCGGATTCCCAGCAGCCGAAGAAATCCGGTCAATTGACTGGCGATTTTTCCTGGCTGTTTACGCAGAAGGCGCAGTGAGACGCATGGCGTTTTGCGAGTGGAGAGAGACCGAAGGGCAACAGGCGGTCTTCTGAACGCCTACGGCCGCCTTGCAATACCGGTCTGGAGGTTACGGTCATGGCAAATACGTTCACGGAAGGACCGCATGAGAGCCACTATGCTCACGTGAAGGCCATTTTTGCGGCGGCCGCAGGGAGTAGCACATCGAACTACGACGGACCAGGCCGCTTCTGGGATTTGCCGCTTAGCGCGCTTGTGGAAGCGAAATGGTGTGCGGTTGATCGCGCCGGCCACCCAGCCATCCTGTTGTGGCCACACGGAAAGCCGCAGCGCGGGCTCCGGTCTCATCCAAGCCTTGCGCGGTTCGCCTCCGTTTGATGGCAACCGCTTTCCGCCATTCATGTGGGGCGGAAGCCGGGTGGCGGAGGAAGACATCGCCTTCGTCGCCGAATGGATCGATGATGGCTGCCGGGCTGACGAAGCCGGGCAGACCCCGCTCGACTTCACAGTCCGCGAAGTGGTCCGTGGCAAGGTAACCGAACTTGAATTCCCGGTCGCCAACAGGGATGCACGGCGCTATGCCTATCGTGAGGGCGAGCCGCGGCAGCGCGCCAATCTCGACTGTCTCCCCGACTGTTTCATACCCACCAGCTTGGGTGGCGGCTCAACCGCACTGCCTTCGATCAGATGCTGATCAAGGCAGCTTCATCGCGCGTCTTGGCCGTGTTTCAAGCTAAGATAGTCGCGCTCGCCAAACAAGCTGAGGAATGGCGCGTGTCGCTATCTGACGGATCGAGTCCTACGGCGAAGTTTGTGGTCGACGCCACAGGGCGCGCGGCGGCGTTGGCCCGTTGGTCCCGGTTGCAGCCGCTAAATCTTAACCGTTTGGTTGGCTGCTCCGTCCGCACCAGATCACGCCGCCACGGCACTCGAAATGTCTTCCACGCGTGGCTTTGTACGCCTTCTCACTGAGACCAAACATGTGTGGCGAGTCACTGACTTCAGCTACGGATTCGGCCGTCCCGTGATCTGCCCGGCAGGCTCACGATTTTCTGATACCACCACAGATAATGTTAGCTGTGGCGTTGCAGGGCACCGACAGCAGGACACCCAGCGCGTCAGGTTAAGGTGGATCGGCTCAGGCTTTGGGTGGCGTGTGACCGATCCGCAAGGCCTCCTCCGCATGGCTTTTCAAGGCATTCTGGATCTTGCCGGTGAGCACCGCCAAAATCCAGGGAAGCTGCACTTCGATCCGCAGGCTATCACTGAACACGGTGATATTTCCCGCCACCGCTTGCCCAAAGGCGACAACCCGCACATCTGCGCGATCGCCATTCCAAACGACCTCGCTTGAAGCCAGCTTGTCGATGTAATCGCGGCGCAATTTTTCAATCGCCTCGGCAATCCGTCGCTTGGCTTCTTGCGCTCCAAGCTTGTGCGGCGCCGTGATGATGATGGAATTTGCCATGAGAGACTCCTGCCCAGCCCCCATTCTAGCGGAATGCGAAAAAGTCCAGTAGCGCCTTTTTCGCATCGATCCCGCTTCCGGCTTTCGGATGAATCCGCCTTAGTTTTTTAATGCAGTTCGACCAAATGACCTTCATGTAGGGTGACGCAGCGATCCATGCGGCTTGCCAAATCCATATTATGCGTCGCGATCAGAGTCGCGAGATCGGTTGCACGGATGATGGTTTCGAGCGCTTCAAAGACATGCTCGGCGGTTTTGGGATCGAGATTGCCGGTCGGCTCATCGGCAAGCAAAAGGCGAGGCGCATTGGCGACAGCGCGGGCGATCGCTACACGCTGCTGCTCGCCGCCGGAGAGCTCGGCCGGCCGATGCCGGGCACGCTTAGAAAGGCCGAGATAGTCAAGCAGCTGGCTCGCCCGCTCAGCCGCCTCACGGCGGGAAAAGCCGCCGATCATCTGGGGCAGAACGATATTTTCCAGCGCCGTAAATTCCGGCAACAAATGATGGAACTGATAGACAAAGCCTATCTCGCCGCGCCGCAAGCTCGTTCGCGCGGCATCATTCATAAGGGCCGTCGGCTCGCCAGCAATGTAGACCTCTCCAGCATCGGGCTTTTCGAGTAGTCCGGCTATATGAAGCAACGTCGATTTGCCGGCTCCCGATGGCGCGATAAGCGCGACCGATTGACCGGCCCATAGGCTGAAATCGACGCCGCGCAAGACTTCGAGGGGCGAGCCTCCCTGCGGGTAGCGTCTTTCGACCTTATCGAGGCAGAGCGCCGGAACCGCCATGGCTATTCATATCGCAAGGCTTCGACCGGATCGAGCCGGGCTGCACGCCAGGAGGGGTAAATCGTCGCCAGCACCGAAAGCGACAATGTCATGCCGACCACCATCATGACATCGCCTGGATCGACGATTGAGGGCAGGGTCGACAGGAAATAGAGTTCCGCCGGGAAAATATTCATGTTGAGGAGCCAGTTCAGGCCCTGCCGCACGGCCTCGACATTACGCGCAATGAGAAGACCCAGGGTGCTGCCGGCCAGCGTGCCAGCGAGGCCGATCGACACGCCGGTAATGAGAAAAATCCGCATGACGCCGCCTTGCGTCGCGCCCATGGTACGCAGAACCGCTATGTCCTGTCCCTTGTCCTTAACCAGCATGATGAGACCCGAGACGATATTGAGCGCAGCGACCAGCATGATCAGCGTCAGAATCACGAACATGACATTGCGCTCGACCGCAAGTGCATCGAAGAAAGTCTTGTTGCGCTCCCGCCAGTCAGTCATGATCATCGGCCGCGTTACCACCCCATCGATTTCATTGCGGATGGCATCGATCTCCTCCGGCTTCTTGACGAAGAGCTCGACGACGCTGGCCTCATCATCCTTGTTAAAGAAGGCTTGCGCCTCCGGCAAAGCCATATAGACAAAGAGATTGTCGAATTCCGCCATACCGATCTGGAAGATCGCTACGACGGGATAGACTTTCGTGCGCGGCGTAACCCCGAAAGGCGTCTGGGCGCCATTGGCAATGAGGATCTTGACCTTGTCGCCGATGCGCAGGCCGAGAGTTTCGGCCAGTCTCAGGCCCATAGCCACGCCGCCCGCCGTATCGAATCCATCGAGCGTTCCAAGCCTGATGTTACGGGCGATGCCCGGAAGCCGCTTGATGTCGGCTTCCCTTATGCCTCGGACCAGCGCAAAAGCCATGCTGCTGGTGGAAGCCGCCGCCGGACTCTCGATCATCGGCACGGCCAAATCCACGCCGGGTAATGTCGCCACCTCTTTGACCACCTGATCATAATCGGTGAATCGGGAATCGGCCGCCTGAAGGAAAATATGACCGTTGATGCCAATGATCTTGTCGAGCAGCTCCCTGTGAAAGCCGTTCATCACCGACATGACGACGATTAGGGTCGCGACTCCGAGCGTAATGCCAAGAAAGGAGAACAGCGCTATCACCGAGACGAAGCTCGTCTTGCGCCGCGCCCGCAAATAGCGGAAGGCAACCAACCATTCAAAGGGCGCGAAGGGACGAGGAGTACCGAAAAGAGCCATCAGGACTCCACAAGGCGAACGACCGCAGACGCAATATCGAGATTTTCCCGTGCGCCAGTCGCCCGTGTCTTCAATTCCACCGTGCCAGCGGCCAAGCCCTTGGGTCCGACAAGCAGCTGATAGGGAAGGCCGATCAAATCGAGCCTGGCGAATTTGGCCCCGGGCCGCTCATCGGTATCGTCGTAAAGCACTTCGATGCCCACTTTCTGCAAGGCCTGATAAAGCTTGGCACAGACGTCATCGGTCTGGCCATCGCCCGTCTTGAGATTAGCAAGCCCGACCTTGAAAGGGGCCACGGAGGGCGGCCAGATGATCCCGTTTTCATCATGACTTGCCTCGATGATCGCGCCGACAAGGCGCGAAACACCTACCCCGTAGGAGCCGCCCTGGAAGGGCCGCTGCACGCCATCCGGCCCGGTGATCAAGGCCTGCATCGGCTTTGAATATTTATCGCCGAAGTAGAACACCTGGCCGACCTCTATTCCGCGCGTATGGATCCGCTTTTCCTCCGGCACTTCCTCTTCGAAGCGGACGGAATCATGAACATCGCCGGTTGCCGCATAAAGCGCTGTCCATTGGCGGATGATCGACGAAAGATCGCCTTCATAGTCGACCGTCTCCGGCGGAATTGGCAAGTCCATGACATCGGCATGGCAGAAGACGGCTGATTCGCCGGTCTCCGCCAGAATGAGGAACTCATGGCTCAGATCGCCGCCGATTGGCCCCGTCTCGGCACGCATCGGAATGGCCTTCAATCCCATGCGGGAAAAAATCCGCAAATAGGCGACGAACATTTTATGATAGGAGAGCCGCGCCGCCGCCTCGTCAAGGTCGAAGGAATAGGCGTCCTTCATCAGAAACTCGCGCCCACGCATAACGCCGAAGCGCGGCCTTTGCTCATCCCGGAACTTCCATTGGACGTGGTAAAGGATCTTGGGCAGTTCCCGGTAACTTTGCACATAGGCACGAAAGATCCCTGTAATCATATCCTCATTGGTTGGGCCATAGAGCAGTTCGCGCTCATGACGGTCCTTGATTCGCAGCATCTCAGGCCCGTAGGCTTCGTAGCGGCCGGTCTCCCGCCATAAATCAGCAAGCTGAAGCGTCGGCATCAGGAGCTCGATCGCCCCTGCCCTGTTCATTTCCTCGCGTACAATCTCCGCCACCTTGTGCAAGACACGGAGGCCGAGCGGTAACCAGGCATAGATGCCGGCCGCCTCCTGGCGAATGAGCCCGGAGCGCAGCATCAAACGGTGCGAGACGATCTCGGCTTCCTTGGGTGTCTCGCGTAGGATCGGCAGAAAATAACGGGAAAGGCGCATGAATGGGCAAACGAATCGAGGATGGCCAATGTTTGAAGGAAAACTTGCCTTAGCAGCTTATTGAATGAAGTCACCACCCACTTTGGACGGGCCGCAACCTGTTTCGCGGCCTCGCGATGACAGTCAAGCCGCTTTTTCAGCAAACTGTTTAAGCCGACAAGTCACGATAGGCAAAACGCTGCCGTCGTTTTTTAAGTCAAATGGCGCGCTTCCGCCACTGCCCTTTGTTGAAATCCTCGCCCGGAACCGCTTTTTGTCCGGCGCATCCACCTGAAAAGACCGGTGCCCAGGGGGCGCGCCGCCCGCTCGCTAAATCACGATGATTTTGGGTCGAGTCGACCCAAAATCATGAAACGTGATCAATTCTAAATACTTGAGACGCGGGATTTTGGCGAAAGGAGGATCCCGCTCTAGACCGCGCTCAAAGGCCTTCAGGCTCCCGATATTCGCAATTTTCGGCGTTGCGTGAAGTTTGCTGCACTGCCGGGAACCTGGCGCATCAGGTCCTGTGCCCGGTTCAAGCCCTCACGCAAATGACGACTGGCGCGGACACAGATCTCGCTCATCAGATCCGGGCGGGCCTCGCCATAGGTTTTGTAATGGCGCCGGATCGCGGCCACGGCACCGAGTGCCTTGCGATCCAAATCATCGACCGTATCCTCGACATTGGCCCTCATCGCGCGATTGAGCGCAGCATAGACATCAGTGGCGGAGACCCGACCTGGCATGGCTGCGGCATGGAAATAATCTTGATAGCTGACAAACTGCCAGTTCAACAGGTCGTCGATGCGTTCGGGCCTATCCGGTAATTGTTCAATGAGCTCGACGATTGCAGTGAACTGATCGAGATAGGCGGCGGTCAGGCTCCCGCCGTTTTCCTCGACGGCGGACGCAGGAAGGCTCGTCCGTCGTCTGATCGGATTTGGAGTCATTTCGCCAGGCCCCATTTTTGTCATCACAAATTAGCTCTCAATCGATAAGATTTGGTTCGCGTGATTTTTAAGTTGCAAGCGATTCACGCGCTCCTGCCCGCACTCGCCTTTCCATCGTGCGGCACGTATCTGAGGGTTTCTCTGCTGTGCATTTGGATGGGACCGATTCAATGGCCGCTTCCGTCAAGCCTTGCCAATAGCGCAAACCGCGTGTAACAATCGTTTAATAAAAGATCATTCTTATTTGATGACATGCTTTGCGGCGCGCAACTACCACACGCCGCCCGCGGGGGAAGGCCATGTCCAACGTTGCAGGCAAAGTCTATGTTCTGAACGTCTTGACGCCGAGCAAGCCCTGGAAGACTTGGTTCGAACGCTTCCAATACCGGCTTGTTCGCGCCGTCCCAGCCCTTCTGCTCCCTTTGCTCGGGCTTTCCTTCATCCATTTCGCCCGGTGGGTGATCATTAAGCGTGATCAATGGCCCGATCTCGGCCAGCCCAAACACAAGCTGACGAACGACTATGTGTTGTTCACCAGCAATTTCAACGGAACCTGGGATCAATATCTCGACGCTTTTTCGGACGGCAGCCCGACGGGCGTCGATCTCGCTTGGTACACCAGCACGAAATTTCCCCATTCGATCCCAAGCACGCCCTTCAAGAATTACATCCGGGTGAATCAGATCGACACGAATTATTGCTATAATGCGACGCCCGGTGCGGCCCAGCGCGACATCAAGG